>JBPCVQ010000224.1:0-9361 GCA_051010395.1 Geminicoccaceae bacterium
CTGAAACCATCGCCAGCAACGACTGGATGACGGACGCCGAGAGGCAGATGGCGCTGGAGCGCATATCGATCCGCTACACCATCGCCAATCTGCGCACATTTCCCTATGTCGATATCCTCGAGAGGAAGGACAGGCTCAGCCTTCATGGCGCCTGGTTCGACATCGCGGACGGCGATCTCTGGATCATGAATCCTGATACCGGAGATTTTTCCCGCGCGTCCTGATTTCGCACTTCAGCTTTGCCAGTCCGTGATTGACGCAGTTTGGTGGCAGCACAGCCTGTCTCTGTCAAATCCCCCTGCCCCGATCTATATGAACGTTACGAGGGCTGCACAGTCATTTTATCGACGGGGTAAAGCTGGACACTGGCTAATTTCCATTCTGTCCGGTGCCTGCTGCGAACGATCATGAATCAGAGGGTCGCCGCGCCAAAACGGCGACACCCAGCTCAGCGGCCATTTGGCGATTAACTCGTTGGGAGCATACGCAATGCCGAAGGTCATCAATTCCATCTTTGCTTGGTTCGAAGGGTTGATCGATCCTTTCAAGGATCTCCCCGTTGACAAGCCGCCGAAAGAGCTGCTCGCCTTTTATTGGCACTACATTCGCCAGGTTTGGCTGTTCTTCGTCGCCCTTTTGTCGATCGGTCTGGTCGGCGCTCTGATTGAGGTGTCGCTCTTCGCCTTTCTCGGCGAAATCGTCGATCTGGTGCGCGAGGCCTCCAGTCCCGAAACATTCTTCACCGAGCATGGCCACATGCTGCTCTGGATGGGGTTCGTCGCCCTGATTGCACGGCCGGTGGTCTTCACGATCCATGATCTTCTGATCCATCAGACGATGACGCCGACCTTCGTCAATATGATCCGCTGGCAGACCCATCGCTACGTGCTCCGCCAGAGCATGGGTTTTTTTCAAAATGACTTTGCGGGGAGAATAACCACCAAGGTCATTCAGACTGGCGGCTCCCTTCGGGAAAGCGCGGTGCAGACCACTGATGCCATCTGGTTCATGATCATCTACATCGCATCAGCGATCGCGCTGTTTACAGCTGCGGACCCGCGCCTCGCCTGGCCGCTCCTGATCTGGCTGACGCTGTTCATCGCCACCCTCATATACTTCGTGCCACGCATCAAAGACCGCTCGCGCATTATGTCGGAAGCCCGCTCCATGCTCACCGGGCGGGTGGTCGACAGCTATACCAATATCCTCACCGTCAAGCTCTTTGCCCATGCCGAACGCGAGGATGACTACGCGCGCTTCGCGATCAACGACCACACCCTGAAATTCCAGGATCAGCTGCGCCTGATCACGATATTGAAGATCATTCTCTACGTGATCAACGGTGCTTTGATCGTCGGCACTGGCACCATGGCGCTTTGGCTTTGGAGCGGTGGCGCCATCACGGTCGGAGCCTTCGCGCTCGCCGCTGGCCTGGTGCTTCGGATCAACAATATGTCCGGCTGGATCATGTGGACGGTCACCGCGATCTTCGAGCATATCGGTACCGTCCAGGACGGTATCGAGACACTCTCGCAGCCAAACGACGTGGTCGACGTCGAGAGGGCACCTGCCCTTCAGGTCAGCAAAGGCGAGATCCGCTACGAGAACATCCGCTTCAACTATGGCCAGAACAAGGGGGTGATCGAGGATCTGTCACTAGTGATCCATCCCGGCGAAAAGGTCGGACTGGTGGGCCCATCGGGTGCTGGCAAGTCGACGCTGGTCAACGTCCTTCTTCGTTTTTATGACCTGGAGGGTGGTCGGATCATGATCGACGACCAGGATATCGCCCGCGTCGACCAGGAAAGCCTGCGTGCTCATATCGGCATGGTGACCCAGGACACATCACTCCTGCATCGCTCCGTGATGGCCAATGTCGTCTATGGTCGACCGGAGGTGAGCGAGGCCGAAGCGATCGACGCTGTCGAGCGCGCCCAGGCGGCGCAGTTCATCCCCGATCTGGTCGACCTTCGCGGCCGAAGAGGTTTCGATGCCCATGTCGGCGAGCGCGGCGTCAAGCTCTCGGGCGGCCAGCGTCAGCGGGTCGCGATCGCCCGCGTGCTCCTGAAGGATGCGCCGATCCTGATCCTGGATGAGGCGACATCCGCCCTCGATAGCGAGGTCGAGGCGGCGATCCAGGAACAGTTCGACCAGCTCATGGCCGGCAAGACCGTCATCGCGATCGCGCACCGCCTCTCGACCATCGCCGCCATGGACCGCCTGGTGATCATGGATGAAGGCAGGATCGTCGAGGAAGGAAGCCATGAAGAACTCTTGGCCAGAGACGGTCTCTACGCCCGGCTCTGGTCCCGCCAGTCCGGCGGCTTTCTCCTGTCCGAGCCCGCCATGGCGCCAGTCGGCTTCGGCGGCGGCCTTCCCGAAAACGACGAGCGCACCAAGCCGCTCACCACCCGCCCCCAGGTTCTCGCCGATCGCAGCAGTGACGAGCGACCGTAAATTGTCAATTCTGAAGAGAAAGAAACAAAACATCTGCAGATTAAAAAACTTCGAAGCGACATTTCACTTTGACTTTCAATCAAAGCCAATCTTGATCAGAAAAACTTCTCAATTATCCTTTGGAACCAAAGTATTTATTTGATTTTCTGACTTTCCAGTCAGTGATTGTGACGGAGGATTTTGAGATGCCTGAGAATGCGGCAGCTGAAGGCGGATTTGGCAGAGACGCCCCCGACCGGCCGGACGACAACGATCGTGGCGGCGCAAGAGAAGACAAGGAATCGAGGGCGGAAAAGGCCGAAACCTTCGACAGAGCCATGGATAACGCCAACAGGCCGGATCGAGCGCCTGCTGCGCCGGAGACCTCGACCACGCCCGATGGCGACAATGATGAACCTGATACCCGGACGACCGACAGCTCCGATGATCGGTCGAACCCCGCCGCAATACCGCCGAGTTCGACGTCTCCTGCCGAAACCGACGAAGGGGGCAACGGCAATGACGAACAGGATGATCGCGGTTTCTTCGACCGCGCCGGCGACTTTTTCGGCGGCCTCACCCAGGGCATGCAGGATTTTTCGCGCGAGAACCCGCGCGTCGACAGCCACGGCAATGTCGTCGGCCTTGTCGACGCCAACGGCATCCAGCGCGGCGAGGTCGCGAGCCGTGTGCGCTCATCCGGGACCAGTTCCGAGGATCTAGCCGCCCAACTCGGCTTCTCCTCTCCGCAGGACATGACGGCAGCGCAAAACACGGGGTTTATTGAGAGCAAATATCAGGAGGATTTGCTGCAACGGGCGATTGAAGCGGCGCCTGTACTCGACGAGCGCTATGGCTCGCTGCCTCCGGAAGCCCAGAAAGCTTTGGACTATCGGAGCCTCGGCTACGTACCCGCAAATATGTCCCTTGCCGCTCCAGAAATCATTGATGTCGTGAAGCAGGCAGCCGAAATGATGCCGGACATCCCACCGGAAGTCTGGGACAAGACGGTCGAGGTCCTGGAGGAGGTTGGAATGGGCGCTTTGAATGGCGCTGCCCTGGGCTTTGCATTTGGCACTACGACCGGACTAAAGCCGGCAGTCGTCGGAGCGATGTTGGACGGCCCTCAGCCCGGCCCGGCGGACTTGGCGGCCGGCATTGGATATGGAATCTATACCGGTGCAACGACGGTGGCCGGCGCTATCGCGGGCGGTGGCGCTGCAGCGATTGAGGGATTGATTAGCTATAATAATGACCATGGCTATCACCCAGCGCCCAAAGAGCTTCAAGCTTATCCAGATACCAAGCGTGCTAAGAGAAAAACACCTATTGAAGGTGGCGGCGGCTTAAGAGCTCGATGGACAGACGATAATGGCAAGATTTATGAATGGGATAGTAAGAAGGGAACTGTCGAAGTCTACGACAAGACAGGCAAGAGGCATTTAGGGGAGTTTGACCCAAACACTGGCGAGCAGACTGGAGAAGCAAAAGGAAGGGGCAGGAGTGTTGAAAAATGAGTCATGACAACAACGTCTTGAAGAGTCGTACGCTGGACATTTTCAACAAGTCCGATGAAATCTTAGCCTACGACTTAAAACTAAGAAATGTGCCAATAAAGCTGCTTCAGGAAGTTTTAGGCGAACCCGAAGAAAATTCATTCATTGGAGGGTTCAATGTCTCAGAAGGGGCATATAAGCGTCTAAGGAATTATGTTGATGGATCTCCTGAAATCGACTTCGGACGATATGACGTCCAGATTGCGTGCTACAATGAAGATGTTGGATGAAATAACTCATCTGATCGGCATCTTGAGAACCGAGCTTTATTGTTTCCAGAAGCTAGATTTTAGATTGCGAGCGACATCGACCACGATCATATCGTTTGCGAGATCAATGACGATCAAGATTTCCTATGTCTCTTGAATCAGGAGGAGGGAGATCATCAGGTGATGATTGAGTTTCCAATGGAATGCCCCATTGGAGGGAAACACTCAATGAAGAGGCTGCCTTCAAAAGGGTTCCTATCTACCCTTGAAAAAGCTAAGGCCCATCCATCTTGCAGGTTTGACCAAAGTTAATTGAGGTCCTTCCTACAAGAGCCATGCCCCTCTGCCGACCACGCCCTTCCCCTCCCCGAACACAACACCTCCGCGACAGAGCATGTCGATCCGGCTCATCGGCGCAATGGGGAATGCGCCAACAGCTACATACCGAAGCGGGACATTCTCGGATATGGACAGCCGTCGACTGTTCGACGCACTCACTAGGTTACCGAGGCGGGGCGGTGGTTGCGGTTGGTTCTGCCGGCATGATAACCCATATGAAGAACGCAGGAGAATGCGGCGGCTCAGAATGCCGGTTCGGGGAAACATGGAGGTAGAGGTGATGGCGACAGCCCTTAAAGATGTTCGCGTACATTTGAAAGACCCTTCGCTCTTGAAGGAGCAGTGCTACATCAACGGCGAGTGGGTCGACGCCGATAGCGGCAAGACCATCGAGGTGACCGACCCCGCGAATGGTGACGTGCTGGGCACGATCCCCAATATGGGGACAGCCGAGACCAAGCGCGCCATCGACGCCGCCCACACCGCGTTCAAGAGCTGGAGGAAAACCACCGCCAAGGAAAGGGCGGCGATCCTCCGTCGCTGGTTCGACCTGATGATGGCGAACCAGGAGGATCTCGCTATCCTCATGACCCGCGAACAGGGCAAGTCGCTCACCGAGAGCCGGGGCGAGATCGCTTACGGCGCCTCCTTCATCGAATGGTTCGCAGAAGAAGCCAAACGTATCTACGGCGACACCATTCCGTCGCCTGCCGCCGATCGCAGAATCCTGGTGATGAAGCAGCCGGTCGGTGTGTGTGGCGCGATCACGCCCTGGAACTTTCCGAATGCGATGATCACCCGAAAGTGCGGCCCGGGCCTTGCCGCCGGCTGCACCATGGTGGTCAAACCCGCGACCTTCACCCCCTACTCCGCCCTCGCCCTGGCCGAACTCGGCGAGCGAGCTGGCCTGCCGAAGGGCGTCTTCAATGTGCTCACCGGCAGCGCCCGGGAAATCGGTGGTGAACTTACCGGTAATGACCTGGTACGAAAAATCACGTTCACCGGCTCGACTGAGATCGGCAAGCTCTTGATGAAGCAGTCCGCTGATACGGTGAAGAAGGTCTCGATGGAACTCGGTGGCCACGCGCCGATGATCATCTTCGACGATGCTGACATCGATGCGGCGGTAAAGGGAGCGATGGGCTCGAAATTCCGTAACTCCGGCCAGACCTGCGTCTGCACCAACCGGATCTACGTGCAGGACAAGATCTATGACGAGTTCGCGGAGAAGTTCACCGCTGCGGTCAACCAGCTCAAGGTCGGCAACGGTCTTGACGACGGTGTCAACCAGGGCCCGTTGATCGAGCCGGCTGCCGTCGACAAGGCCGAAGCCCATGTCGAAGATGCCAAGGCCAAGGGCGCCAAAGTCTTGACCGGCGGTTCTCGCCACCAGCTCGGCGGCCAGTTCTTCGAGCCAACTGTGCTCGGCGACTGCAGCAAGGACATGGTGATCACATCCGAAGAAACCTTCGGCCCGGTCGCCCCGCTCTACCGCTTCAAGGACGACGAAGACGTGGTTGCCATGGCCAACGACACGGAGTTTGGCCTTGCCAGCTATTTCTACGCCCGCGACGTCGGTCGTGTGTTCCGGGTGGCGGAAGACCTCGAAGCCGGCATCGTCAGTGTCAATGAGGGCATCTTCTCGACCGAGGTGGCACCATTCGGCGGCTACAAGCACTCAGGCGTCGGCCGCGAAGGCTCGAAATACGGCATCGACGACTACCTGCAGATCAAATACGTCAATCTCGGCGGTATCTGACCCGACGCGGGTCAGCGTTTACTGGACCTCGCCCCCATGCCGTAGCGATGCGATGTGGGGGCGTTGTTTTTTTAGCCGCCGGCATTGGTGAGGTCGGGCTGTTGATCTTGCCAGGGCATGGCGGGGACGGCCGAGACCGAGTTTTTCGGGCTGCCTTCGATCAGCCGGTCGGAATAGGAAAGATAGACGAATACTTTTCGCTTCTCGTCATAGAAGCGCACCACCTGCACGGCCTTGAAGATGAGCGACGTTCGGATCTTGAAGACCTGCTCGCCCTCTTCCAGCACGTCCGTGACTTCGATCGGTCCGACCTGCTTGCAGTTGATGGCCGCATCAGAGGGGTCCTCGTCGAGCCCGACGATGCTCTTGAAGCCACCGGCATCCGCACGGGAAAGGTAGCAGGTGATCCCATTGATCTTCGGATCGTCAAACGCCTCCACCACGATCTTGTGATCGGGAGCGAGAAACTTGTAGACGGTCGAGACCTCGCCGATTTCATCGGCGGCGACCGATGCGCCGGCCGCGATCAGGCCTGCGACGAGCAGCCCGCGCATGACAGCATCCAAAACCATCTCCCGTGATGCTTCGAACCGAGAAGGAACTCCGAACACCGCGTAGTCTAGGCCGCCTGGCACGGGTTGTCTGCTACGCCTTCAAAAAACTGACGACGTCGTCGTGCGAAACGACGTGACAGTAAATCATGTTGATAATCCTGAGCTCCGCCTCGTGCAACCCCATGGTAGCGGCTGCACAGCACTCCTCGACCAACACCACGCCAAAGCTCTCATCAGCGAGACTACGGACCGTCGATGACACGCACTGGTCGGTAAAAATGCCAGCGACGATCACGTCCTTGATCTCCATGTTGCGCAGCATCAGACGGAGATTGGTGCCGGTGAGCACACTGTCGGTAGTCTTGATGACCACGATGTCGTCGGCCTCCGGCGCAAGCTCCGGCACGATCTGACCGTCTTCTTCGTCCTTGGGCAGCAGGAGGTAATTGAAACCAGGTTTCTTCTGACTGAGCGAGCGATCACGTCCATCCGTTTTGTGGCAGGCGATGCGCGCGAAGATGATCTCGACACCCTTGGCCCGGCAATCATCGATAAGCTTTCTTGTATTCGGAATGACGGTGTCATTCATGCGATCGAAGAACGGTTGCCACCGCGCAGTTTCTTCAGGCGTTTCCTTCTCGTCGAGATAGGTGTTCTGGATATCGATCACCAATAGTGCCGTAGTCGTGGGATCGAGATGGATGTCGTCGGGCTCCTCGGCATCAGCGTAATAGAAGGAGCGATAAGCGGTCTTCCAGCTCATGGGCGTTTCCCCGTCTTTCCTGTGACAAAAAATCCGATCTCACGGGTCGGAAACAGGCCGCCCGAACGCAGGACCAGAATGAGGATCATGGCGACCGCGAGCACCAGCTCGGTCAGACCGACAACCGGCTCTGTCGAGAGGCCCATTCGGTTGATCGCGCCTTCCAGCGCGCGAAGCCCCTCGAAGGCAGCAGTCACCACGAAGGCGCCGATGACGGCACCTGTGACCGTATTCGGCCCGCCGATCACCAGCATGGCGAGAATCACGAAGGTTTCCTTCAGGTAAAAGGCCTTCGGTGAAAACGACGTGATGAAATGCCCGAAGAGCGCGCCGCCGATACCTGCCAGCAGAGCCGAGAGGATGTAGGCCTGCCAGCGCAGCCGCGGGATGTGAGCGCCGAGTGCGGCGGCTGCGATCTCGTCGTCCCGGCTGGCGCGCAAGAGGATGCCGGTTCGGCTTTCCTTGAAGGCAAGAGCGATGACGAGTGCGGCAATTGCAGCACCGGCGGCAAGCGGAAGCGTTGTGGCCTCTGGAAGGCCGAACAGAGTCCGTGGTCCGTTCGTAATGGCGCTCCAATGGGTGATGATCGTGTGCAGCACGACCAGGAGCGCGAAGGACGTAATGACCGCGGCGGCATCGGAGAGGCGCATCAGGGGATAGGCGACCACTGCAGCAACCAATGCTGCGACAAGACCACCGATCGGGATCGCTAGATAAGGCGAGAGCTGGACGCTTTCGAGGAAGGGATAGAGGTCCGGCAGTGCCATGCCTTTCATCTGCGCGGGTATGGTCAGCACCGCAGAGGCATAGGCGCCAATCCCCATGAAGCCGATATGGGCGAAGGAAAGGATGCCGGAATTGCCCATGAAGACTTGCAGGCCGAGCACCAGGACGAGCGCGATGCAAAGATTGGTCGCGATACGGTCGAACAGCCGGGCGCCGAGCAATTCGGCAACGACGACAAGGGCAAGGATCAGCCCTGAGAGTATCAAGAGGGTCGCTGCATGCCGCTGCATGCCTCAGGTCCTCTGGCCGGAGGCCGGACCCTTGATCAGGCCGTCGGGGCGCCAAAGGAGGATCAGGATGACGAGGGAGAAGGTGAAGGCGTCCCTGAATTTCAGGAGATCCTGGGGGAGGCTGTAGTTCAGGCTGGTGTCGATCAGCGCCAGGAGAAAGCCGCCGAGAACAGCCCCCGGCAGGCTCCTCATGCCGCCAATCACCGTGGCGATGAACGCGATCAAAAGCGGCTCCAGGCCGATGCCCGGAACGACCGTGCCGATCCGTCCGATCCAAAGGAGGGAAACGATGCCGGCGATCAGGCCGGAGATTGCGAAGGCGGCTGAGATGATCAGATTGGCGGGCACGCCCAGCATGCGCGCCATGGTGAAGTGGGTCGATGCGGCGCGCATGGCGATGCCCAGCACGGTGGTGCGCATCAGCCAAGTGAACAGACCGAGGAAAATGATGGCGACGGCGATGGTGATCAAATTTCGAACCGGCGTGATCACGCCCGCGATCTGCACGGTCTCGGAAAAGATCTCCGGCAGCGGCACGGTGCGCGGGCGCGGCGAAATGAACAGGAGGGTGGCGTTCTGCAGGAGCGTCGAGAAAGCGAAGGACGTGATCAGGACGGCGGTCACCGATTTTTCGCGCACCGGCCGGAACGCGACATAATCCGTCAGAATGCCGAAGACGATGGCCATAATGATGGCGCAAACGGCCATCACCAGCCAGGGCAGGCCGGA
>JBPCVQ010000225.1:0-9255 GCA_051010395.1 Geminicoccaceae bacterium
CTTGTTGGGTCCGTGCGATCCTGGGCATCCGCGTCCAGGCCTTGTGTTGCGGCGGGCAAAACTCCAGGATCGCACGGACCGGATATCAAACTGGTACTTCGCCCAAAAACCCTTCCCGAACAAGAACTCGCATTTCCTCAAGTTCCAGGCCCGTTCTTCAAAGCCGCCGCCCCCACAAGTCCATGAGGTGGCCACGCCACCACGCCATTAGATCGGAAGTTGGTAGGCGGCGAGGATCGCTGATAGGATCGCGCCGATGATCAGGGCGATGATCAGGCCGACGACGATCGTCAGCACCGGCACGAGCAGCGTCATGAGCTTTTCTACGGTGTGGCCGACCTCCCGGTCGAAGATGTCGGCGACCTTCATCAGCATGGCCGCCAGATGTCCTGACCGTTCGCCGACCGCGATGAGGTGGATGGCGAGCGGCGGGAAGCGTGCCGAGCGGGCGAGCGGCCCCGATAGCCCCTTGCCCTCCTTGACCGCTGACAGTGTGGCAGCGAGGGCGTCACGCAGTGCCGCATTTCCCATGGTGTTTTTCGCGATCGAAAGCGCCGTCGGCAAAGCCACGCCACTGGCAAACAGTGTCCCGAGGGTGCGGGCCAGTCTCGCCGTGTCGATCTTGGCGATGAGGTCGCCGAGAAGCGGCAGCTTTAGGAGCCCTCGGTCGATCCTGGCTCGACTCGATGGGTTGCGCCACTGGCTGCCGATCCAAAGTGCCAGAAGGGCTAACGCGATCAGGGCCAGCCACCACCAGCGCTCCGCCGCTTCGCCGATCACGACCACGACGCGGGTCAGCCAGGGCAGATCCGCGCCGGCGCTCTCGAACATCGGCGTAAACTGCGGCAGCACCACGGTGAGCAGGATGGCGATTGAGAGCCCTGCCATGACCAGCAGCATCAGGGGATAGACGAGGGCCGATCTGATCTGCTGGCGGAGCGCTTCCGCCCGTTCCTCGTAGTCGGCAAGCCTGGAAAGAACGTCGCCGAGAGCGTTGCCGGCTTCGCCCGCCCGAACCAGGCTGACATAGGTCGCCGAAAAGGCCGCGGGGTGCGTGCTCAGCGCATCGGCGAGCGTGCTGCCGCCCTGAACCTTTTCCAGAAGATCGGCAAAGAGCTGGCCCTTGGCCTTGTCGTCGGCGACGTCGATCAGAAACCCGACCGCCTGGTCGACGGTCAGGCCGGCCTCCAGCAAGGTCGCAAGCTCGCGGGTCATGACGGCGATATCGCGCCGCTTCAGCCGCCCACCGTGTCCAAGCGGTCGATGGAGCAAGTCGGTGAGCCGGCCAGGCCGGTGGTTCGGCGGCATGGCGATGCCTGCTTGCTGGATGACCAGCGGCATCTGGTGGCGGCGGCGCAGTTGTTCGACGACGGAGGCCTGGTCGACAGCGTCGATCTCGCCTTCGACCGTCTCGCCCTTGCCGCTGATCGCCCGGAACTGAAATCGCGCCATCAGGCAATCTCGCGGGTCACGCGCAGAACTTCCTCCATCGTGGTAACTCCCGCTTTCACCTTGTCGACGCCATCCAGAAACATCGGGCGCATGTCGGCTTCGCAGGCGATTTTCTGCAGGGCATGGGCGTCGGCACCCCGCAGAACCGCCTGGCGGATCGCCTGGGACATGACGATAACCTCGTTGATGCCGATCCGGCCGCGATAACCACTCTGTCGGCAGGCCTCGCAGCCTTTCGGTCGCCAGACAGCTTCGATGGCATCTGGCCCCAGGCCGAGCTGGTCCAAGAGCTCCGGCAGCGGGGTTATGGGCTCGCGGCAGGCGGTGCAGAGCTTTCGCACAAGGCGCTGAGCGACGATGGCGTTCAACGTCGACGCCATGAGGTAGGCTTCGACGCCCATGTCCCGAAGGCGCACCAGCGTGGCGGCGGCACTGTTGGTGTGCAGCGTCGACAGGACGAGATGGCCGGTAAGCGCTGCCTGCACCGCGACCTCGGCGGTCTCGAGATCGCGAATTTCGCCGACCATGATGACATCGGGATCATGCCTGAGCATGGCGCGCAACACGTGGGCGAAGGTGAGGCCGATCTGTGGCTTGATCTGCACCTGGTTGACGCCGTGCAGCTGATATTCGATCGGGTCTTCGACTGTCAGGATCTTTCGATCGTCGGTGTTGAGCTCGGTCAGCGACGTATAGAGCGTGGTCGTCTTGCCGCTGCCGGTCGGTCCCGTGACCAGGACGATGCCGTTCGGCCGCGCGATCGCGCCCCGATAGGATGCGAGCGCATGGTGTGCAAATCCGAGCGCTTCGAAGTCGAGCTGCACGCTGCCCCGATCGAGAATGCGCAGAACTGCCGCTTCACCGAGCATGATTGGGATGGTCGCAAGGCGCAGATCGATGTCGCGGCCGCGCACCGCAAGCTTGATCCGGCCATCCTGAGGCAGGCGTCGTTCGGCGATATTGAGGCCCGCCATGATCTTCAGGCGCGAGATCAGGGCGGCGTGCAGTTCGGCGCCGACATCCTCTCCTTCCTGGAGCAGACCATCGACCCGGTAGCGAAGACGAAGACCCCGCTCGAACGGTTCGATATGAATGTCGGAGGCCCGAAGCTCCACTGCCTTCGTGATCATCCGGTTGACGATCCGCACCACCGGCGCTTCGCTCGCCAGATCGCGGAGGCGCTCGACATCGTCGATCGAATCGACGACCCCTCCGGCCACGGGGTCCTGCGCGATGTCGCCGACGAGGCTGGATTGGCCGAAGAGACGCTCGAGGGCGTTTTCGATGTCGGCGGGAAGACCGACCTTGAGATCAAGCGGTTTCCGGGCGAACAGCCGCATCGCGTTCAGGGCATAATCGTCGAGCGGATCGGCGGCCGCCACGGTCATGAGTTCGTCCGTTTCCGACAATGGAACGATCCGCTGCTCCTTCAGGAAACCGGCGCTCAGCGTGTCGCCTCGGATAGGCATGTCCGGATAGTCGGCGGGTTTGGCCAGAGGCAGGTCCAGGGCTTCGGCCAGCGCCTCGGCGACATCCTGCTCCGAGACGAGACCGAGCTTGGGAAGAAGGCCATGCAGCGGTTCACTTTCCCTGCTTCGGGTTCGTTCAGCACGCTGCAGGCCCGAAGCATCGAGCTTGCCATGCGCGATCAGGAGCTGGCCTAGCTGCTGATCGAAGCCGTCCCGATCGCTTACTACCGTCGCCATATCGTCCGTCACGTCCCGATCCCCTGAAAAAGGATGATGGGACCAAGCAGCCAGCTTGCCCAAAAGGCCAGGGCCAGGAAGGGCCCGAAGGCAATCTCATCCGTTGATCCAAGCCTATCGCCGAAGACGGCGCGCGCCAAGACGATGATCAGCGCAGACAGCGCCGCGACGACGAGAAGTCCCGGCAGCGGCGCCCAGCCGAGCCAGGCACCGCCAGCCGACAGCAGCTTGGCGTCACCGAGACCGAGGCCGTCTCGCTTCCTGAACCGCCGATAGGTCCAAGCAATGGCGGCAAGGATGAGAAATCCCAGGATTGCGCCAACGACATGGGTTCCAAGCTGGTCAGGCGAGTGCAGCCAGGTCACCCCGAGGCCGACCGGAATAAGCGGCAGATTGATCGGGTCGGGCAGTATCTTGTGGCGGGCATCGATGGCGCCGAGTGTCAGCAGACCCCAGCCAAGATAGAGGCTCACCCAAAGGAGCCATCCTGACAGCACCAAAGCAGCACTTGTTGCGACTGCCATGGCCGCCAGTTCGATCAGAGGATAGAAGGAACGAAGCGTCCCTTTGCAGTTACGGCATCGGCCGCGCTGCCAGAGATAGGCGGCGATCGGCAGCAGCTCGAGCGGCCCCAGGGTTTGACCGCAGATGTCACACGCGGAACGGTCGGCCAGAACCGTCCGCCCTTCAGGCAGACGATCGACGATGACGCCGAGAAAGCTACCGATGAAAGGTGCCATGAGAATCGCGATCAGGCCGTCGGTGTTCATCACTCCGGAACGTTTCCTCATCTGGACAGCCGAGATGTACGCGCGCGCCGAGAGCACCATTCAGTTAGGTGTCGGCATGACGCATGGCGATCATACGCACCAACGCCGGTAAACTCGATCGTCCGGGACATCCGAGTGTCCCCGATGCCATCTCAGGGCCCCGATGCCCACAGAGGCCCGGTCAATGTCCTGAGAAATGCCGCGATCTGATCGAGTTCCAGGGGTGCCAGATCCAGCGGGTTCAGCTGCTGAAAGCCTATCCTGAAGCTCGGCGCCTCGTTGTAATGCTGAAGGACTTTTCGGAGAGTAGAGAAACGGCCGTCATGCATGTAGGGTGCCGTCTCCGCGACATTGCGCAGCGTCGGAACCTTGAACGCGGCGATCAGGTCCTTGCCCTTCACCCTGACGAACTGCTCCTCGACGCATGCCGACGGCTCGGCATCGCTGTACGGCCCTTCGCAACGGAAGGGATCGGCGATCGCCTGCCGCACGCCGTCGACACGTCCGAAATCGTACTCGCGCACGCCGCGCTTGCCCTCGATCAGGCCGATATTGTGGAAGCTGAAATTGGTGAAGAGTGGTCCGTTGTGACAGCGGAGGCATTGAGCCGCATCGCTGATGAAAAGCTTCAGCCCGGCAATCTCATCCGTGCTCAGAACGGCTGAGCGATGATCCGGATCATCCGCGCCGTCGAGCAGCGTGCGGACGTAAGCATCGAACCGGGAAGGCGTCGGCAGAATCGTGCGCTCATAGGCAGCGATGGCTTTGCCGACATTCGAAAAGGCCCGATCGATCATCTCGTCGTCAGCGGTCTCACCGGGGAGTGGGCCGAACACCTCCTCGTAGGCCTGTCGCAATGCCTCGTCGTCAGCGATGACGGCCAGAACGCGACGGCGATCGAACCCGTGTTCCTCCGGCGTTTCCAACGGTACCAGAGCCTGCGTCCAATGGCTGTCGCGGCGTCCATCCCAGTACAGCCAGGGGCTGTAGGCCGTGCCGACCAGGCTGGGAGCGCCTCGTCTAGTCTCACCGATGCCCTGAGAGAGCGGCAGCCCGTCGGTGAAGTAGCGATCAGGCTGATGGCAGGTGGCGCAAGCGACCGCAGCATTGTCGCTTAGCCGAACATCGAAGAACAGACGCTCGCCCAGGGCTGCAGCTCTCGGATCGTCGGCGACATGATTGGAGGGATCGGGCGGGATCGGTTTCAGGCTGTCGATCGACAGGGATCGCAGGATCCGGAGTTCCCGGGCCGTCCATGCAGTCGCTTCGGTGCCGAAGCTGGCGGCAGGCATCAGGAGCAGACTCAGCAAGAGTGTTCGAACAACGAACGTCGGAATACGCATCATCGAGCCTGCAGGAATTAGCCTGTCTCCAACCTCGTCTCTCTGGACCCCGTGTCCACCGTCGACCTCAAGGCTCGAAAATCATGTTGAAACCGACCCTGTCGGTGCTGCCTTCGGTGACGATGCCCATGCCCATGGTCCACCAGCCACCCATGCTGAACTTGATGCCTTCGAGCGCATACAGGCCTGGGTCGATCTCACCGGCGATGCGGGGCTGCGTCGGAAATCCATGGCCGTGCAGTGGCATGCCGCCGTAGAAGCTGACATCAGCCTCGCTCACGGGTTCGCCGTCGGGGGTTTTGATTTCGACGAGCCAGGTATGGATTTCGTTCAGAGGCGCGGGATCGACCGCGGGCTGGATGCTGACCTGAAACCGTCCGTCTTCGCTGGGCTTGCTCATCTCGGTGTCAAAGCCATCCGGCATGCCCTGCTCGGTCACGTCCAGCACGCCGTTACGAAAGTCCTGGCGCAGCAGGTCCCACTCTTCGAGGAAATCGAACGGGTCGACGGATTGTCCCGCCGCGACGGCAGGCAGAAAGAGGATGAAGAGTGCCGCCAACGGTCGACATCCTGAGACCATGCCGTCGTCCCTCCCCTTCTTGTCTCGCAGGAAAGTCCATGAGAGCCCAAAGGGCCCTCATGGGTCAACATGACAAACAGATGTACGGACGTCGTGTCGTCAGGCTTCGCGATCGAGTCCCGATTTCATCGACGAGGAGCCGCAATCAGACAGGATCAGTCATTGTGGCGAAGCGACAGTCACGTCGCCGTCAAGGTTGAAGGTCGGCTGCAGCAGGAAGAAGCCGAGCTCGATGCTGCTGACCGCGATCATGTTCCGCGACTGGAACTGGAAATAGGGAAAATTGCTCCAGGTTCCGCCGTCGAAGTCGGCATCGTCATCATCCGGGCGCACGTCGAAGAACGCTACCTCCTCGAGCTCGCCGTCGCCGACCTTGGTGGTGTCGAATATCCTGAGGCCGGAAGAATAGTTCGAGTGTATGGAGTAGTTGCCGCGCGTGTAGAGATTGTGATCGATCGACGTGGAACCGTTCGTCGTCTGGGCGATCAGGACCGGATTTTCCAGATCGGACATGTCCCATAGGCGCGTTGTCGTGGTCTCCACCGTTTTGAAGAACTCATCCAGTTCGTCATCGTGCAGGAAGTACTTCTGATCCGGGGTCAGCCAGCCCTGATGGCTGTAGTCCAGGCCAGCATCGACGCCATAGGCGAAGAAGGCGATGCTTTGAACATCGGACTTGTCGGTCACGTCGGTGATGGAGATCGAGCTTGCCCCGTTGCTGGCGCCGATGGCTGCCGGGTCACCGGCGGAACTGAAGCAGATCTCCCGGCCGTGATAGCGCTCGTCCGGCCCCTCATAGACGACGCATTGGATATCGTGGACGTAGCCGTGATCCTTGTAGCAGCCCGCATCGGTCGGGTTGGTCGGATCCGAGATATCGACCATCTCGATCCCGCCAAGGCAGGTGTTGGTCCCGACCGCATAGGCGAAACCAGTGTCTTCGTTGATGCCGATATTGTGAGTGCTGGAAAACTTGTCATAGGTCGCGACCGCTTCGAGCGCGACCGGCCCGTTGGACGTGTCCACGTGGCGAAGCGCCTTGAGATCGAGAACCTGGATGCCTTGTTTCTGTTGTTCCGAAACGACGAAAGCATGATCGGCGTAGACCTTGACGTCACGCCAAAAGTTGCCCTCCCGTGCATTGTCGTCGAAGAAATCATAGCCTTTCGACGGCAGGATGCCGATGATTTCGAGATTCGAGGGATTGGTGACCTCGATCACGATCAGGCCTTGCGACGCCCCCAGGAGAGCGTATTCGCGGCGGGCTTCCTCGTTAGTATAACCCCAGATATCGTTGAAGAAAACAATATCGGCTTCCTCACCAGGAAGCCCGGTCCGGTCACTGAGAACAGCGAAGTCGAAAACGGTGAGACGGCCCATCATATCGATGTTCTTGCAGGCATAACGCTTGTTGGAAAAACCGTCGGCACATGTCCCATCGAGTTCGGTGGACGAGACGCCATCGGAACGGACGGCAGTGGGCTGTCCGGCCTTGAGTCTGGCCTTGTTTCTCTCCATCACAGCAGCAAAGTCAGCGCGTTTGCCGCCGTCGAACGTAAACTCCTGATCAGCATGAACGGCGGGGATTGCACAGAAAGAAATAACAGCCGCCAATGTGAGAAAATGACCGATTCTCATCACTGATTACCCCCTCTGATGATTGTTAGTATTTTTATACTGCAATTTGGCTGAAGAGGACATACTGGCCATAGAATATTTGCTGACATTTATTTAATCCTAATCGGATATGTAGAATGGTAGCCAATGGTTTATTCTGCAGACGCCATAAGCGTGGCGTTAACCTGCCTAATGCATGAGAGGTTGGCGGATATAGCGTAAGGTTATGATATGTCGTAAGAATTTGTTGCCTAGACCAATTCTTCGACAAGCTCACACTGGCCACATCCGCCATGCTCGATACTACGCTGCTGCCATTCTCCTTGCCAGCCATCAAGCCGAAGAAGGTAATCGCCGCTTTTGATGGCGGTCGTTTGTCATCCGATGGCGGCGTTGCACTTCTAGCCTTGGCCGAGAAGCGTGTCGGGATCATCGAACGGTTGGCCAAGTTGTTTCCTGACGAACGCGATCAGAGCCGAGTGACGCATCCACTCGATAGCATCCTTGCTGCCCGTGTTTTTGCGATTGATTGCGGCTATGAGGATGGCAATGATCTTGATTGGTTGCGCGAGGACCCAGCCTTCAAGCTGGCTTGTGGCCGGCTTCCCGATAGCGGCCGGGATCTCTGTTCGCAGCCGACGATCTCACGTCTCGAAAACGCCCCTGATTTGCGCGATACGATACGGCTTACCTATGCTCTGATCGACCAGTGGATTGCTAGTTACAAAAGCCCGCCTGACGCCGTCATTCTCGATATTGACGACAGCGTTGATGTTGTCCACGGTCATCAGCAACTTTCGCTGTTCAATGCTTACTATGACGAACGGTGCTTCTTGCCAATCCACGTCTATGATACCGAACATTCCCGCCCGGTTGCTGTCATTCTTCGCCCTGGCAAGACGCCAAGCGGGATCGAAATCCGGGGGCATCTTCGTCGGCTGGTCCGGCGGATACGACAGCATTGGCCGATCACCCGGATTACCTTTCGCGGTGATGGCCATTATGCGTGCCCGGAAGCCATGAATTGGTGCGAGGCGAATGCTATTTCTTACATCTTTGGCCTTGCCGGCACCAAACCGCTCGCCGGCAAAGTCGAGGAGGAAGCCGATGCCATCCGCACCGAACGGGCTGTTGAAGGCCAGGACGCCGTGCGTGGCTTTGCCGAAACCCAACACCGTGCCGGATCTTGGGACTGTGATCGTCGGGTCGCAGCCCGGATCGAGGCTACGACACAAGGGCTCGATCGCCGCTACGTCGTCACCAACATCGAACAAGGATCAGCCGAATGGCTCTATGACAGCCTGTATTGCATGAGGGGACAGGCGGAAAACCTGATAAAACTCCACAAGACCCAGCTTGCCTCCGATCGCACCAGCTGCCGCTCACCCCTGGCCAACCAGGTCCGCCTCGTTCTGCACACCGCAGCATATTGGCTGATGCTTGCCGTCCGTGACGCCATCCCCAAGACTCAGGATCTCGCCATCGCCGAGTTCAAAACAATCCGACTGCGTCTCCTGAAGATTGCCGCCCGTGTCATCGAAACGAAAAGCAGGATCCGCGTTGCCTTTGCAACAGCCTGCCCCGAAGCTGAACTATTCCGCGGCCTCGCGATCTCATTGAAGCGCTGCGGGCCATGAACTGCGAGGCGCTGTGCCTCAACGAACCCAGCACCTGCAAACCTACAACAACGAATACTTATCGAAAATCGTCGCGGAGCTAAACCGCCACAGCCAAGCTCGGGTTGTGAAAAATGCCGCCAGCAAGACAGCGCTGATGAATAAGGCAGG
>JBPCVQ010000226.1:0-3000 GCA_051010395.1 Geminicoccaceae bacterium
AGTCCAGAGTGCACCGTTCCGATTTAAAGCCGAGCAGTCAGGGACGAGAGCATGCCAAGTGTGGGAGATTTTGGATTGATGCTTTCTTCCGATTGAATGAGGTTTTTTCTGTTTCGCAAGCGCGTAATGATCCACCGGAAATTTTTTGTCCGGTCTGCGCCGGCCCATGATTGAGGCGCAGCTTACCGCCTCCTTCGTCGAGTCCGCGGCTCAATTCCGGACCCGGTACTTCGTCGCCCCTGAAAAACGGCTAACTTATTGAGAAGGCGAATTTATCGGTTTCGACCAAATATCGGTTTGTGCGGCCAGGACCGTTGTAGCGGTCTGAATAATGGTTATTGGCGGCGGGAATGCTGGTTATAGCGGCCAGGAAGTGGGCGACAGCACCCAGAATCCAGGCAAAAAGAAGCGTCAGGCGCCTCAGGACGAGCCGGAGGTTGTGGCCGGCAGCCGCGAGGATGGCGTTGATCTTATCGCCGGCGGTGCCGAGAAGGTAGTTTCGTCCCAACCTGCCGTCGTTTTTGGCATGGCCGATCATCGGCTCGATCGCAGAGCGCCGTTTGAGTTCGCGTTTCATGGTCGGTGTCAAGCCGCGCTTGTTGCCGGAGATCATGACCTTGGCTTTGCCGTCATAATCGTGGCCCCGATAGCCCTTGTCGACGTAGAGGCGCTGGATCACGACGCCCGTCATCTCTTCGGTTTTGGCGGCAGAGGCCTTCAGGGTGTGGCCGTCATACGGATTTCCCTCGAACGCCATGGCGGCAATGAACAGGCCCTCGCGATTGGTCGCTGCGAGACCTACCTTGCAGCCGAACTCGTAACGTTTGTGCGCCTTGCCCTTGCTGATGCACACGACCTCGGGGGCGTGCAGCGCGTACAGCTTGTTGTTGTCATCCGGCTTTTGGGCCAGCAGGCGTTCGATCAAACCGAGAAGCTGAGCAAAGCGCGCCGCCAGGTCGACATGGCCGTCGATCTTGCGGCAAACGTCACGAAACACCCGGCCGAGATAGGTCTTCAAACGTTTCAGCTCGCGGCGCATCCGCTTGAACTGCTTGGCATGGGCGTAGCGACCGACCTTCACCGCCGCCGTCTTGGCCAGACGCGTGTGGCTCTGGCGAAGCTTGATGCCGGCCTTCCTCGCCTGACCCACCAAGGCAAGCAAGGCCTTCAGATACAGCCTGCTATCCGTGGGATGCGCGATTGCCTTGGGCTGAACCGTGGTATCCACCGTCACCCGTTCCAGGCTCATCTCCTTCACCGTCCCGGTCTCAAGAGCCACAGCCACCGTAGCCTTCAAAACCTCCTCCAACACGTCCGGACCAACGCGCTTGCGCCAGCGGGTCATCAAGGAGGGATCGATCGGCATGCTGTGCTGGAAGAACTCGAAGCCGCAGAAATACTGATGGTACGGATTCTCAACCCAGCGATCGACCACCTCCTCATCGGAAAGATTGTAGATGTGCTTCAGATAATGAAGCCCCACCATCAACCGTGTTGGCTTCGCCCGACGGCCGGTCGGTTTGAAGAATTTTCCAAAGCTCTCATCAAAATCCGACCACGGCATCAAGCCCGCCAAACGCACCAAACCATGCCGCATGTCGATGATCGCATCGAGGCGCTCGCGGAATAAATCGGGGTTAGAACGGCCTCGGCGGACAGGCTTCATGAAAAAACACCGGAAATGAGAGCTTCAGGGACCACTTCCTGGCATTATCTCACAAAGAATTCCGCAAAAGAATCCATTCAATTCAATATGTTGAGCTATTTCTCAGGGCGGACCATTTAGGTTTTTTTATTGTTTATGGTACATTAGCCTCTGAATTGCTATGTTTCGGAAGGAGAATGAGCATGGACAATAGCGTCAAGTCAAGCTTCACTTTTCCCACTACATTCGATACCCACTCCGCCAGGGCGTCATCAGGGATTTCAGGTGTGTGGATCGCTCCAGCGGCGGGTCCAGCCCCTCCTCCGAAGGTTGGTCCCGCCGCTTCTTTAGGCAAGGCGGCGGATGCCTGTCTTTCCAGCCATAGTCCCTGGCCCGTTCCTCTAGAGCGAAAAATGGAGATGATCACGGGTGTCGGTCCTGGCCACGATGCAACGCCGAGCGCGCCTCCTTTTTTTCAACCCGACGCTTGGGGCCTGCCCCCTGCCTATTCGGAGGGTGCGAGACCTCCAGCAAGTTTTTCGTATTTGCCATTCGGACAAGGATTGCCGCCACCGTCAGCAGCGGGCGCGCCGCCGACATTTCAACAATCCAATTCATTGAGCAACGTTCGCTTCGATTCCAGCGACCAGCGCGGCTGGTGGCTCGATGGTCCGCCTCTACGCAAATTCAATTATCTGGTACCAGAGACCATTCCAAAGTTTAATGTAGGAGCCGCTTCCTCTCGAAACGCAGAGACTGATGAGGCGTGCTATTCGACGCTTCTAGACGACTTGCGTTCCCATAGGCCAACTGATCATAAGGTGATTTCATTGTTGCCGGCGCGGCTCGATGTCGATCTCTGTGCATGGCGGCAGCAAGAAGAAGATGTCCTGCAAAGCCTGCATCCGATGTTACGTTGGCAGGAGAAACAAGCATTCAAAGCCGCTGACGAACTTGTTCAAAGAGAAACCAGCGTCCTTCTCGCAACAATCAAATATGAAAAGAAGAGTGGGCACGATATTATTGTTGGCCATGCAGGCATGTTGAGAACTAATTTCGTCAGCTCCAGTGATTCCGGCTTATTGGTTATTCCCAGTGAAAAAACACTCATGGAGAGGCGTCTACTCGAGGCCGGCGTCGCGGAAAAAGATGCGAAGCAATACAGCACGAAGATGTTGAAAAGAGAACTTCAGCTGCGGGGACAGCTCCAAGCACTGATCACGCGTCGGGAGGTAAAGCATCACGATCAGATCCGCCAAAGCTACCGCGATAGCTGCATCGCCCATCGAGGCGCGCAACTCGACACGATTTTCAAACTGAAAACTGAGGATGCGGGCAGCGCCAAAAATCAAGAG
>JBPCVQ010000227.1:0-8795 GCA_051010395.1 Geminicoccaceae bacterium
TCGAGATCCGCGAACACACTATCCAAGGTGGCATTCAACCGGCATCGATGATGCGTGCCTTCATCTGCGGAGACGGTGTCTTCACCTTCCAACATCCCGAAAAATAAAAAATCTCGGGAATAATTTCGCCGCTCAGACTGTCTTTCTTGGTCGCTCGCATTTGCGGGTGAGAGCTTGGGTCTGTTTTCGGCGCTTGAAACGTCGTCAGCGATCCGCGCAATAACCAAGGCGGCCTTCAAGCCGCGCAAAGGGAGACATGTCATGGCGACTGTCAACGGCACTAACGGCAATGACAGGCGTGTCCTAGGCACCAGAGGGAATGATACCATCAACGGCCGGAGGGGAAACGACTGGCTGGAGGGAGGCAAAGGTCGAGACACTTATGTCTTTGACAGCAGGTTCGGCAGTGACATTGTCGCTGACGACAATAGTGACGGTGGCTCCAATGCGGGCGATGTTATTCACTTCCGTGCGGATCGGTTTAGCGACATCAGATCGGTCCGGCTTACCGGTAGTGGCAGCGGCGCCAATATGATTATTACGACCAAGAATGGAACGGTGAATATTCGTGACTACAAGACAAGAAGGGACAGAATCGAGACTATCAGGTTCAGGGATGCGACGTTTACCTGGAATGGCCGGGGATATAATGTTGGAGGTTCAGGCATTAGGGCTGAGGCAAGTAGACTGGGAATCAGATCTAGTGCGGGTGACGATCTTGGCGTAGAAGCTCTGGCGAGAGTTCTAAAAGATACATTCGGCCGCGGGTTTGACCCCCTACCATGGCTCGGAATAGGTCGAAGTAACCGTGGTGACGGTTTCAACGACGGCAACCATCCATTCCGCGATGATATTTATGGCGATGGGCCAAGGGGCTGCAATGGCTGCCCGCCCATCGTCCTCGATCTCGACCGCAACGGTTCGTTTGATCTTGTCAGCAACGACCAGGGCGGCTGGGTCGGGCCTTCGGACGGTTTCCTGGCCGTCGATCGTGATGGCAGCGGCGCTATCGATAATATGGGTGAGATTGCCTTTCTTGAGGAGGATGCTCGTGCCCGCACCGACCTTGAAGGGCTGGCTTACGGCTTCGACGGCAATGGCGACGGCGTGGTCAATGCCGCCGACGAGCGCTTTACCGAGCTTCGGGTGTTTCAGGACGTCGACGGCAATGGTGTCAGCGGCCCAGGCGAGTTGATGACACTGGAAGAAGCAGGGATCACATCGATCGATGTCGCCGGTGTGCCCTATGAGGGCGAGCCTTCAGTGGTGCAGGAGAAAGCTGGCAACCAGGTCTTTGGCGTTACGACGGTTGCCTATGACGATGGCAGCTTCGGTATCGCCGGCGACGTGTCACTTGGCTCTGATCACTCGTCGGTTGCCGAGGGCTCGGGGGCTGATGCACCGGGTGATGCGATCGAGCAGCTGACGGCTGACGTGGCGCGGTTGACCTCGACTGTGGACAATCTGGTGAACGCGATCGCGGCCATGCCGGCGCAGGAGGGCTGCGGCGGGCGCTGTGCGGATCAGATCAACCGTCCGACGCCGACGCTGCTCGCAGCGTGATGTCCTGAGGGCACCGGCGTTCGCGGCTGGGGCGCTCGCTTTGCGGCGAGTGGCCCAGCCGCATTTCTTGTTATTCATGAGGAAACCAGGCTTTCGTCGCCTGGCATTGGCACTTTGTGTCTGGCGATGAGGTGTCGTTTTTGCGGGCACCAACTGATCCCGTGCAACGGCTGCATCAGCGGCAGTTTGGTGCATGCGGCGTGAATTTCAGGCAAGGAATGGGCTTGGTTTTTTTGTTTGCCAGGACTGCCGCCGATAGTCAGAGAACCCAATCCAATTGATCGCCCTCTCCGTCCCGCCAGATCTCCTGGTCCGGATCAAACCAGCGCCCATCGCCGAGATGGCTGATCACCTTGCCGTGGGGGCGACCGCAGGCTTCGCATCGGCCCCCTGCCCGCTCGAACCGGATCATCCGGCTGAGCTCCTGCCAATCGATCGGGTAAAAGCCTTTGAGCTCAGGCCTGATCGGCATCTCCTACCCCTTCGCCTCGGCCAGGCGCGTTTTGGCAAGCTCGGTTTGCCGATCGAGATCCGCGAACACACTGTCCAAGGTGGCATTCAGCGCGTCGACATCCACCGGCCGAAGCGGTGCGCTCACGGAAATCTCCCCGTCGATATCCGCGCGATCCCGGGCCTCTGTCGGAAGATCGCCGGCAAGATAGATCTTGTGACGCGCCCGAGAGGTCTGCTCGATCAACACACCAAGGTCCACAAGGCGCCTGATCGCCTGGCCGGCTGCCGCATGGCTGCAGTTGAGATGGGACGCCACCAGGCCATGGTTCAAGACCGGCGTGGCCGCCAGAAGATCGAGCATCCGGGGCGCGCGCGCATGCTTGCGAAAGCCTGCCGCCATCAAGGCCGCATGCCAGCTTTGATGCTGTGATGTGAGCTCGGCCAGGCGCTTTCGGGATTGGCCGGCCTCCTTGGCGAGCTGTTCAAGCGCATCCGCCAGCCAATCTGTGAGCGGCTTTTCCTTGTCCGTTGCGCGGCTGAACCCAAGCGGCAGGCGTCGGCCACCGAGGAGGCCGGGCGCCGCTTTCGCGACCAGGCCCGCGTCAGTCAGCGCCAAGGGCATGGCGATCCGCACCAGGGGTGGCGGCAGGGTCTTGGTCGCAGCATGCTTTCTGAGGTCGACCAGGAGATTGATCAGCGCCGGCCGCTGTCCGTCATGGGCAAAGGCGGCAAGGTCCCGGACCAGCTTCATCAGCCGCTCGCCCCCCTCCTCCCCCAAGAGGTCACGATCACTCAGCCCGGGAGTCTCATCATCTTCCGGCTCGTTACCGCTCGGCGCGTCGCCGTCAGCCTGCGGTGGCCCACCGTCGGGGTGCAGCGCCTCGCTGCCGTCGGCCTGCGATGGCTCATCGCTCCAGAATTGCGGCCAAGGCGCCAGATACGAGTCTACATATTGGCTTCGCCGGAAAAGCGGCGCTGAGGCCAGGAAGATCCGCTTGGCCGCGGCCAGGCCGGACGTATTGTCGTCGAGCGCGATCGGCGCGCCGATCAGCGCCAGGCGCAGCTGATCGACCTTGGCATGGTGGCCATTGGCTTGGGCAATCGCAACGGATACCCGCGTCATCTCACGCCAGAGCCAGGTTGGATGCAGCGGGCTGGTCTCGAGCATATGAGAAAGCCGGCCGAGCGCCGCTGCGGCGTCGGCGAGCGGCCTCGTCAGGGTTGACCAGGCGATCCCTTCTGTGTTCTCAAGCATGAAATTTACTAAAGCAAATCTGTAAAAAGCTTTCAACGCAAAAGCCGTTGAGAGGAGGTGTCTTTTTCGAAAACCCGCCCCGCCCCTGGAAGCGCCTGATAAAAATTGTTATCAACACCTGGCATCGCCAGGGGGATTCACTTGATTGATTGGCCTAGAAGCTGGGTTTGCGCCGCAGAGGGGCTGAGAATGAGGGATTTGAGCGCCAGTCCCGACGATTGAGTGAAATCACCGGTGCTGAAGGCGCGAGAGAGCCGTAAGGAACGACGGATATGGCCGATCGGCCCGACGATCAGATCGACCAGAAGATCCTAGCCACCCTTGGCGAACAAGCCAAAGTCGAGCCTGTCGCGGCGCGCGACCCGGCGGCCGCAGGCCGCCTCACCAGAGAAGACTTCCATCGGCTGGCAGACATACCGCCAGAGCTGGAATGGTTCGCCAATATCCCCAATCCTAACACCAGACGTGCCTATAAGAACGATATCCGGGACTTTTCGAACTTTATCGGCATTGTCAGCCCAGAAGACATGCGCCTGGTGACCCGCGCTCACGTCATCGCCTGGCGCGAGCGGCTGGTGCAAATGGATCTCGCCGACGCCACCATCAGAAGGAAGCTCTCAGCGATCGCAGCGCTCTTTAGCTACCTCGCCGACAACAACGCCATCGCCGCCAACCCGGTGCACGGCGTCAAACGTCCCATGGCGATCAGCCGTGAAGGCGCCTCCCCTGCCCTCTCGCCCGCCCAGGCCCGGGCTCTCCTCGATGCGCCGGATCCAAAAAGCCTCAAAGGCAAGCGTGACCGCGCGATCATTGCTACCCTCCTTTTCCACGGCCTGCGCCGTGCCGAGCTTTGCGCCCTCAAGGTCGGCGATCGCCAGCAACGCCAAGGGACTGCCTTCCTGCGCATCCAGGGCAAGGGCAGCAAGATCCACTACAAGCCGGCCCATCCCGAGGCGATCCGGCGGATCGAGGCCTATCTGACCGCGGCCGGTCATGACGCCGATCTCAAAGGCGCGCTGTTCCGGCCGATCAACAACCGGACGTCAGGCGATCTGGAAAAGCCGTTGAACGCCAACGCCGTCTACCGCCTGGTGCGCGCCCATGCCGAAACCGCCGGGTTTGCCAAGGACGTCGTCGGCTTTTGCACCCACTCGCTCAGAGCGACCGCCGCCACCGTCGCCCTCGAAAACGGCGCCGACATTGCCCGCGTCCAGGACTGGCTCGGCCACGCCAGCCCCGCCACCACCAGAATCTACGACCACCGCCAGTCCAGGCCCGAGGACAGCCCCACCTTCTGGGTCAGAGTGTGACGCAAGCGGCTGCGTCAGCAATCGGGCGGCTGCTTCCGGAGGAGGATGCGAGCTTAATCAAGAACGGCTTCTATGATGGGAGAGCCCTGCCCCCCTTCTGACGTAAGCTCATTTCGGGAGCGCCTCTACTAGGCGATTTTCAGCGAACGCATCTCCATGTCGGGCATGCCAATGGTCCGCTCGGCACACCCGAGGACAAGTCAAAAGTTATTCGGATTCCCCTCTATAAGCATACCATTGCCGTCGAGCTTGCCATCTTTGTACATCTCCATTGATGGCCCGTGAAACCTGACCTCAAAGCAGCTTTCCAGCTTGTCGCCATACTGAAAACACATCGCGCCATCCTCGGCTCGCCATGTCCCGGAATAGCCGTCAGCCTTGATCGAGCCGTCGGAAGCATAATACTCGGCAAAGCCCGACCCAGCGACGCTCATGCTGCCTTGATAGGAATGATCACTGACGGCGGCCGTCACCTCTTCGGCTGAGGGAGCATCATCGGCACGCGACGGCTCCGATGCCGTGATTGAAAGCAGCAGAAAAGCCGCCGTTCCAACTCCCAATATCCGCCCAAAAGTCTGGTTCTCAGTCATCACTGATCGCTCCCTCGACATTGCTATGCCGTCCTTGTTTCCGACTGCCATTCGCGCAGGCTTGCATCCGCATGAATGCATGTCGATGCAAAGTTATTGCCCCCGCACCTGCATAAACGCATGCTTTGATACGGCAGCATGCCTTTCATGCCGCACGGATGGCGATAGCGTCGAGAATGGGAGGAAGCGTGTGGTCAACTGGGATCAGTGGCAGACTCTATTGGCTGTCTATCGAAGTGGGGTTTATGCAAAAGCCGCGCCGCTCCTGCAGGTTAATGCCACTACGGTCGGCCGCCGATTGAAGCTTCTGGAGCAGCAGCTTGGCTATCCGCTTTTCTTTCGGCAAGAAGGGCATCTACATCCGACCTATCAGTGCGAAGCGCTGATCGCACATCTTGAAACCGCATCGGAAATCCTTCGTGCTGCAGAGCAAGATTCGACATCCGCCGAAAGCGGCGTGCTCTGGCGCGATGTCCGGATGACGGCGCCGCCATTCCTCATCAGGCATCGCTTTGCCCCAGCTGTCTTTGAGCTGACCAAGGCCCACCGCATTCGCATCGAACTCATGGGGACGGGCAGCCATGTCAGCCTATCCCGACGAGAGGCCGACATTGCCGTGAGAATCGAAGATCGGCCGCCACCCTTCAAATCCCTGGCCGGCCAAGTCGACGCCCGGCGTATCGGCTCCGTTGCCTATAAAATTTACTGCCGGCGGGATCTCAACTCGGAACGTCTCCCTTGGGCGGGGCTTATGGAGGACTATGTGCGGACGACTGGTAGCGACGCGATGGCGCGTCTTGCTGGCAATGGAGGGTTCCAATTTCGTGCATACCACTTCGACGTTCTGGCCGAAATTGCCGCAACCGGTGCTGCGCGGACAATGCTCCCATGTGTCGCCGGCGACGGTGACAAGCGCCTCAAATCGGTGAGCGATGTCATGCTCGAACAGCCCTTATGGATGCTCTCTCACCGACAGGATCGTGACGTCCATCATCTCAAGCGGATTCGATTATGGATTGAAGAGGTCATAAGAGAACAGCTTTAGTGCCTCCTCGGCCGCCGGCGGCGCGTTTGAGATCTGGGATCGGCAAGCCGCCAGTGGCGGCGATCATCATCCAGTTCTATCCCCCGACATCAACCATCGCCATCTCTTGTCCAACCGATCGCTTGGCGCATGAAGTTGAACCCAAGCGCTATGAATGCATCGCGTTCGCTATTGTCCTTGCCATAGCCGTGGCCGCCTGCGGCAGGCTCGTAGAAATGCGCCTCGTAGCCCATGGCCTGGAGTTTCGCCGCCATCTTTCGAGCGTGCCCGGGGTGGACACGATCGTCGCGCCTGGTGGTCGCCAGCAGGATCGGCGGATAGTTCTGGCCTGGCTTCGCTGTGTGATAGGCAGAGTAGTGCTGGAGAAAGGACCAGTCTTCCTCGACGTCTGGGTCGCCATATTCGGCGATCCAGCTGGCGCCGGCGAGCAGCTTGGTATAGCGGCGCATATCGACCAGCGGGATGGTGCAGAAGAGGCCCCCGAAACGTTCGGGGTAGCGGGTCAGCATGTTCGTGATGAGGATGCCGCCATTGGAGCCACCTTCGGCCGCGATTCGTTCTGGACGGGTGACACCGCGCCTGACGAGATCGGCAGCGACGGCGGCGAAATCGTCGTGAGAGGATGGTTTGTTCTCGCGTCTGCCGGCGTCATGCCAGGCGGTGCCGAACTCGCCGCCGCCGCGGATATTGGCAACCACCCCAATTCCACCCCGCTCCAACCAGATTTTGCCGAATGCGCCTCGATAGCCTGGAAGCTGAGGATGGCCAAAACCGCCGTAAGCGGTCAGATGAACGGGCTCATCGCCGGTTTCCTTAGTCGGGCCGGTCTGGATATAGGGGATGCGTTCGCCGTCAGCCGAGATCGCCTCATGTCGGGTGGTGGTCAGTCTGGACGGATCAAAGATCGCCGGCGCCTCCTTGAGGATGACCGGCGCTTTACCCGGCTCCAGCAAGGAGAAGGTCGGCGGCGAGAGCGGGGTTTCCACGGTGCCGACCAGGTCACCGTTCGACTCATGGGCATGATTATCGAGTTGCCAGACACTGGCGACCCCGATGGTCGGCAGATCGGTCTGGGTCTCTTGATGCCATCCGGTATCGACGGGCGTCCAATACTCATAGACGGAAACCAGATCGTCGAGGATCGACACCACCAGACGCTGGCCGCACCAGTAGAACCCGTCGAGCGAGCGGCGCTCACCCGCTTCGAACAGGACCTGAAAGTCACGATTTCCATCGAGGAACGATGAAAAGCTGATGCCTAGCAGGGTATCTGGTGCATAGGTTTTGCCGCCCACGGTCCAGGATTGTCTGGGCCGCACAGCGAGCCAGCCACGCTCGGTGTCGAACCAAGCATCGGTCGGCAGATCGATCATTGTCTTCGGACCGTTACGATCGCCAAGCCACCAGCGCGTATTGAAGAAGTCCAGCTTCTCGGCGTACCAGATCTGCTCCTCGCCGGTGGTGCGATCGACATCGGCCCAGGCGGCCATATTGGCGGCATCGGTCTCGAACAGAATGGATGCGTTCTCGGCGGGCTCGCCGCGGCGCCAAAGGCGCACCGTGCGGCTGTAACCCGAGGCCGTCTCCATATCGCCTCCGCCATGGGCACTGAAGAGCAGCAGATGGTCGCGATCGAGCCAGTCGATCCCACCTTTGGCCTCGGGTAGAGCGAACCCTCCCTCTACCTCGCAGCGCATGGCGACGTCGAACTCCCTCAGCACAACAGCATCGCTGCCGCCGCGCGACAGACGAAGAATCGCCCGGTCATGGTCCGGCGGGAGCGTGGCAGCGCCGGCCCAGATCCAGTCTTCACCCTCGGCTTCGGCAAGGGCGTCAAGATTAAGCAGCACCTCCCAGTCCGGATCATTGGTGCAATAGCTCGCCATCGTCGTCCGACGCACGAGCCCGCGTGGGTTATCGGCATCAATCCAGGTATTATAGAGAAAATCGCCACGGCGGTTGACATAGGCAATCCTGTCGGGCCGATCGAAGATGGTGGTCAGCGTGTCACGCTCAACCTCGAAGGCGGCGTCACCAAAGCGCACTAGCGTTGCTTGATGTTGCTTTTCGACCCAATCGAGAGAAGCCTTGCCGTCAATTTCTTCGAGCCAGAGGTAAGGATCGTCGTCAGGCGCATCCAAGGTGGGCCGAGGGTCAATGCTGGCCATGAGTTCTCCTATTCCTGCTCTTTGGTCCTCTAATGGAAGGCTCTAAATTTCCTTCCGCTCACAAGCTGGCAAGACCAGCAATTTCTCACCTGCAAGCCAACATACCAGAGCTCGGCTTCACGTAGAGGGAACTTTTGCACAAGGTTGCCTCCCCTGCCCTTCCGACCCGCTTATACGACAGGCTGGGCTCATCAGGATATTGGCTAATCGAGGTCGTCTTCCGACTGACCCCGTTGAGCACTTTGAAAAGTGATCACCATCCATCGGCCTTTGAATCCAGCCAACCTGAAGGGGAGTTTGTGGAAAGGGCAGGGGAGGAGACATCCAAATCGGCCATGACGACGAGGCGGCCCCTAAAGCGCGGCGATGGTGTAGATTCGACTCTACGTCGCTCCCTGTAGAGTCGACTCT
>JBPCVQ010000228.1:0-3904 GCA_051010395.1 Geminicoccaceae bacterium
GAGAACGGTCCGGCGGCGCTCGATGTGCTTACGGGATCGCCTGCGATGGACCTGGTGTTCACCGACATGATCATGCCGGGCGGTATGTCCGGCGGTGACCTCGCCAGAGAGGTCCGGAGCCTCTATCCAGAGATCAAGGTCATGCTGACCTCCGGCTATGCCGACCATGCCGGCATCGAGAGTGACGCCGCCCTTGAGGGCATGGCCTGGCTACGCAAACCCTATCGACTGGCCGAACTCGCCCACAAGATCCGGGATGTCCTGGACGGACAGGTGGTGTGACCACCTCATCGACTCGGACTTTCAGAGTCAAAAACGGCTGTTGCGGCCAGGTTTTCGAGGTGGTCCGCTGGATCACTAGAGGCGCTCCACATCGGCGGAAAATACATAGCCGATGCCGCGTACGGTCTTGATCAGGTCGGGATTGCCCGGATCGCGCTCGATTTTTTTTCTAAGTCTTCCCACCTGGGTGTCGATGCTGCGATCAAAGGGTGTCCAGGCTTCGCCGCGTAGCAGGTCCAAGAGCTGGTCACGGTTGAGCACGCGGGTCGGGTGCTGCAGGAACGTAGCGAGCAGGTCGAGTTCGCTGGTCGATAGCGAGACCATCTCACCGTCCGGATTGTGCAGTTCGCGTTTTGCCGGATCGAAGCGCCAGCCGGCGAAGCCGAGGCATCCTGGTGATGCCGGGGTCCCTGTGACCGGGACTTCGGCCGGGCGACAGACGGCGCGCCTGAGCACGGCGCGAATGCGCGCCAGCACCTCGCGCAGCTCGAAGGGTTTCGGAATGTAATCATCGGCCCCGATCTCCAGGCCGACCACCCGGTCGATCGGATCGCCTTTGCCGGTGATCATGATGATCGCGACGTCCGATGTAGCCCTGAGCTCGCGAGCGAGTGAAAGACCGTCTTCGCCGGGCAGGTTCAGATCGAGGATGACCATGTCGACGGAGCTGTCCGCGAGATGGCGGCGCATGGCCTCACCATGTTCGACGCTTGCGACCTTGTATCCTTCGCCCTCGAGATAGCGCGACAACAGATCCCGCACCCGCGGGTCGTCGTCGACCACGAGGATCTCTTCCGCCGTCATTCTAATCTCGCTCAAGCACCATGATGCTCCAATTTTGACTGATCCGAGGCCCGCTGTCACGACGGGGCGACGTCGTTCCAGGCTGTTATACGATGCGATCATCCTGACATTTCAACGTGACAAAGCCTTGGAGTCCTTTCCGAACATCAATCTCTGACCGGGGAAACATCATGACAGTGACAGCCCAATCGTCTCGAAATAATGGGGCTCTGCTGGCCTGATCCCTATTCTGGGCTTGGGCAAGGCGATCTATGCCTGCCGCAACGACTACTGGCATGGCGTGCTGCCCTTCGTCCTGGCCTGCAAGAGATCCCAGGATCGACAGCCTCGCGCCTTCGGTTTCGTGCCCCGGGTCGCAACCTGCGCTGAAGCGCGCTGTCACAGACTGTCACACAACGTCACCATTTGATTCCAAAATCCGCATCACCCGCCATCGCGGCGTGACGTCGCTCTGCTGAACTCGTTCTTGAGAGAGGCAGCCAGTTAACTGGCCAATAGGGGAAACGATCATGCTCGATATCAATACAAGCCGAGCGACGTCGCCGCAGATCTTTCAGAGTGTTGCCGTCGACAGTCCTCTGGACGGCGAGGTGTCGCAGCGCCTATTCTGCATCAGTTCAATCCGCACGGTGCCGGCCAAGGAAGTGGTGTACTGCCAGGGCGAACCCGGCGATCACGTCTATGAGGTTATCGAGGGGGTGGTGAAACTCTACATGCTCACGGCCGACGGCCGCCTGCAGATCACAGGCTTTGCTTATCCCGGCCAGATCCTCGCCCTGGATTCCGATTCCCACTATGCGACGACCGCCGAAGCGGTCACTCAGTCCAAGCTCTGCCAGTATCCGCGGGCCAAGTTCGAGCGGGTGATCGACGAGCATCCGCAACTTGCGCGGCAGCTGTTCGCGATCGTCGCGCAGGACCTGACTGCTGCACGCAGCCAGATGCTGCTGCTTGGTCGGAAATCGGCGACCGAGCGCCTTGCATCCTTTCTTCTGGACCTTTCCGATCGCACTGCTGCACGCGGCGAAGACCCCGACCTGATCGAGTTGCCGATGTCGCGCGGTGATATCGGTGACTATCTGGGGCTGACCATCGAAACCGTGAGCCGCACCGTCACCCGACTACGTCAACTCGGTGTCCTTGACCTGCATCAACATCGAACCGTTGCCATTCGTGATAGAAATCGTCTGAGTGAGATGGCGGAAGATGGAGAGTTCTGCTGCTAGTGTCGGCTCCATGCCGAACCGCCGAGTGGGGACTGGATAGCGGCACATTCCTCCTGTCGAGCGGGGAGAGTCTGAGGGATGTTCGATGGTCGAAGGCGCGGAAAATGAACACATCCACGGGTAAGACCAGACTGAGGCAGGCCGTCGGCAGCTTTGACGATGCCGCCGGCCTGCACGACATCGTGCAGGTGCTCGCAGACCATGGTGTCGCCCTCTCCGATCTGACGATCCTCGTCGGTCAGGGGTGTCTCGATGACAAGCTGGTTCCGTACCAAGGCAGGATTCCCGGATCGATCCTGGATCGTGTGCTGGCCTCCATGAGCACGATCGGGATGACAGAGGATGCCGGTCCGTTGATGGCGTCGTCCACGCCGTTCGGCGATCGTCTAATTGCCGCCGCCGAAAAGGCCGAGACCGCGCAGCCTTTCCTGACCCGCTGGCTGTCGGTGCGCCATGCCGGCTATCTGCAACAGCAACTCGACGCCGGCGCCGCCCTGCTCTGCATTCATGTGCGTAACGGCGAGGAAGAGAAGCGGGCAGGCAGGGCGCTCCTGCAGCACAGCCGGCACCAGGTGCAGATGCACGACTTCTCGTTTCCTGACCCGACGCCGCCGACGGCTTGATCCTTTCCAATCGGACGATAGCGCCGGCGTCTTTCTCTGATCCCGAAACGCACTATAGCCGAACCCAATCAGTCCTCATTCAAATGGACGATGTCGGGCGTTGTCGCGTTCTACCGGGGGAAGACCATGACCAACGAGGAGAACCGGCATGGGAGCAATCCCGCACGCCAGGTTGCCCGAGAGATACGAGTGATCGCGACCTACCAGCGAGATGAGCAGACCGCGCTGATCAAGACAGAATTCTTCGACGAGGCAACCAGTCTCCAGGATCTTCTGCGCTGGGCCCGGAAGGCCGAGGACATGGACATCGCGCTTGCCGGACTGGAAATCGAGGTGATGGGGTCATCCTCGCAGCAGAGCTCTTGAATCTCCAGGCAGGGCCGAGTGTCGATCTTCCTTTCTCGACCGAGCATCGGCGAACAATGCTCTCGACCTTCGAACAGGAGCTGGCTGGCGCCGCGATGATCAATATCGGCCGGGAGACGGCTGATAATGGCTTCTATGATCAGGTTGTTCATCTCCTCCGCAAGCCGAATGGTGTCGATTTGCAGTTCCAGCTGAAGAACCACCTGTCAGAGACTGGATGATGCTCAAGCAAAGCTCAGTGGTGTCACGGATCTGTGTTTTGAAAGTACGGAAATGGCGTTCACTGCTGGCAAGCTTAGCCACACATCTGCAACCTTGATGTGGGTCAAACGATGCCGCGATGTTCGGTGGAATAATGAGGCAGCCCTTGGTGTGATCGTTGTGATGATCGGTTTGCCTGATAATCATGTGTTACTAGCGAGGATCCATGAGCGACGATCTGTATGAGATTCTAGGTGTCGATCGAAAAGCGGGCGAGGACGATATCAAGCGCCGCTACCGAACGCTTGCCAAGGAATTGCATCCAGACCTGAACCCGGACAAGCCGGATGTCGCCGAACAGTTCAGTCGGGTCGCCGCAGCCTACGACATCCTGTCGGATCA
>JBPCVQ010000229.1:0-16659 GCA_051010395.1 Geminicoccaceae bacterium
TTGATCGGCGCGTTTGGTCATGAAGTCGAGCTCGTTGATGAGGCGCTGTGTGTTCTTGGCTTCGCCGTTTAGCTTCACGCCAACATCCTCCGCCATCTTTCGTAATCCCCCAAGCGCGGCCTCGGCCCTTGAGGTCGCCCGGTCCAGCGATTGGATCATGGGCTGAAATTCATTGCCCTCAACCCGGATGATTTTGAGCGCGCTATGCAAACGGAGGCCGGCGCCGAGCGAAATCAGTAGAAGAAGGACGATCGTGATATCCAAGGTCAGCGCTAACATAGCGTTCGATCCGTTTTTGCTGTCCATTCATGCCGCAGAAAGAGGCCGGCTCGATCGGTGCGGCGCATTACTGAACCAACATTTCCTTGACGAGAACGTCTCGGACTATTGCTGGCTGAATCGTGTCGTTGACGCGAACGAGAAGATCTTCCTTGATCCGATAGACACCATCCGGCCCGGCGAGCTCTTCGGGCGCGACCGATCGGAAATAGAGATGCAGGTTATCCAGGATGCGCGGGGTCATCTGACGGACGATCTCCGCCATTTCTTCGCTGGCCACTTCGAGTGAGGTTACGACTTTCAAGAAGCGCAGCCGTTTGCCGGTGACATTCAGATTAAGAAGAAGGTCGGGCAGGTCGACGAAGACAATGTCTGTTGGCATGACCGGAGGCAGCATTTCCTCGGGTGGCGGTGCTTCCTCTGCCATTGCTTCATCTCCGGCTTCCTCGCTGGAGAAAACGCCCATGAAATAAGCGCCGGCGCCACCGCCGCCCAGGAGAAGGACGGGCACGACGATCATGATGATGAGTTTCATGCGGTCTCACCTTTCCTTCCAAGAGCACTATCCGGTCGTTTCATGATCTCCACCTTCGACGTTGGTTTGAGGGTCCAGTCGGACAGCATATGCGTCCTGCAAGGGGGGCTTTATCCCTCACCGAACGTCGACTTTCGTCACTTTAAAAGCTCAAGGTTAATAGAGAGTTTACGGCGGCAATTTTCTCCCCTAGCGGTAGTTTCTGCCGAGCAGAATCGGTAGCGCAGATCCCCTCGTAGCCTTGAGAATCCAAGGAAATAGGCTGTTCACCGTCTTGGCACGAAAGCTGCTTCATGATGCGTCGTGGAGAAAGATGTATGGAAACGACGACAGCTATAGCGTTATCGCGGCAGATGGTGCTCAGGCGACACATGGATGTGATCGCCAACAACATCGCGAATATGACGGCTACCGGTTTTCGGGCGGAATCTCTTCTGGCGGAGCAGGTTCCGGTCGATGTCGGACCGCGCCAGACGGTCCGCTACGTTCAGGATGTCGCCCTTGTCCGCGATCTGACGCCGGGTGCCATGATCCCAACCAACAACCCCTTAGATCTTGCGATCGAAGGCGAAGGCTACTTCGTCATCGCGACTGACGAGGGTGAGCGCTACACCAGAAACGGTCAGTTTCGCCTGAGCGAGCTTGGGGAGATTACCACGGCCAACGGTGAAAGCGTGTTGGACAATGGCGGTGCGCCGATCGCCGTGCCGCCCGGCAGTGCGTCGATCACCATTGCCCCAGATGGCACTGTCTCGACACCCGATGTCGTGCTTGGTCGCCTGGGGCTGGTGCGCTTTGACGACGCCCAGGATCTCGAGAAAGCTGGACATGGGCTCTACCGGACGGACCAGGCACCGTTGCAGGCGGAAGATGCCAGGATCATCCAGGGCCTGATCGAAGGTTCCAATGTTCGTTCAGTGGTCGAAATGACCGAGATGATGGCGACGGTGCGCGCTTATCAGGGGACGCAGAAAGTCATCGACGCTCATCACGAGCTTGAGCGGCGTATGGTCGAGCGCATGCTCGAGGTCGGGGGCTGACGTCTGATGCCGGCAAAAGGTGAGGGAACGTTATGAAATCACTGAGTATTGCCGCCACCGGCATGATGGCCCAACAGCTTCATGTCGAGGTGATCTCCAACAATATTGCCAATCTGACGACATCCGGTTTCAAGCGCCGCCGTCCGGAATTCCACGATCTGCTCTATCAGAATCAGCGGCGAGTAGGTGCGCAGACTTCCGATGTCGGCACGGTTGTTCCAGCCGGCGTTCAAGTCGGCCTCGGTGTTAAGCCTGCATCGATCTATCGTATTCACGAACAGGGCAACATGCAGCAGACCGAGAACCGCCTGGATATCGCCATCCAGGGTGAAGGGTACCTCGTGGTGGAGTTGCCGACCGGTGATTTCGCCTACACGCGCGATGGTAGTTTGCAGCTTAGTCCTGACGGTCTTCTGGTGAACGCCGACGGTTTTGCGATCAGCCCTGGTATCACCGTTCCGCTGGATGCCATCGAGGTGGCGATCGGCGCCAACGGAACGGTCGAAGCGACCGTTCAGGGGCAGGTGGCGCCGGTCGATCTTGGTCAGCTCGAGCTTGCGACTTTCGTCAATGACACCGGCCTCGAAGCGATCGGTAACAACTTTCTGATCGAGACCACGTCGTCGGGCCCGGCGGCGATCGGGGCGCCCGGAGCTGAGGGATATGGTGAGCTCTTGCAGGGCTTTCTTGAGAGCTCCAACGTCAACCCGGTTTCCGAAATCACTGCCCTGATCACTGCCCAGCGCGCCTACGATCTGAACTCCAAGGTGATCACGGCGAGCGACGAAATGATGGCCACCGTCAGCCAGTTGAGGTGATAGTATGACGATCCGCATCATCACTGCCTTCTTCTCTGTCCTCCTGCCGATGGCGTCGGCCCTGGCCGATGAAGAACTGCCCGGAGACATGCCGCTGACATCAGCTTTTGCCCAGAAGCTGGTGAGCGAGCAGCTGCAGCATTCAACTCCAGGCGATGGGTTCAAGGTGACGATCAGCCGACCGAGGCTGCCGCTTGGCAACCAGGAAGGGCGGCCGACCCGGATTGTGATTGATGGCCTGCGACATGATCCGATAAGTGGCCATTTCAGCGCCGTCATGATCGGTACGGTCGGCAGCGAACCGCGCTTTGAATTGCCAGTGGAGGGGCGCGTTCAACCCTTGGTCAGTGTTCCGGTTCTGACGCGGACTTTGCAGCGCGGTGATCTTATTTCGGCGGCAGACCTCGACTGGAAGACGGTGCCGCCGGATGTGCTGTCGAAAGTCAGCCTGGCCGACGAGCAGCAATTGATCGGCGCGGAGGCGCGTCGCCGCCTTTCGCCAGGTCGCATTTTGACGAGCCGGGATGTCGGCGCTCCCCTTCTCGTGCTTCGCGGCAAGCCGGTACGCGTCATCTACGCCGATCGCGGTCTGAAACTTACAGCGTTGGGAACAGCGCGTGACGATGGCGCCGCCGGTGAGTCGATCCGCGTTATCAACCCCGATAGTAGGCTGGAGATTCAAGGGGTCGCCACTGGCTATCAAGAAGTCACCGTCGGCAATAGTACGATGCCAGATGCAGGGCTCTAGTGGAATGTTCGATACGCATGCCCTCTGAGAAAAGCTGGCATACCCTACGATTTCTTAGCGCTTTCAGCGAATGCGGTGGCAACCAGATGGCGTGGTCACACCACCAGGCAGGAACCGATATCCATGAATAATCATCGCAGCGTTTTGGTCATGGTCGTCATGACCTCGCTCCTTGGTGGCTGTAATGCTCTCGACCGATTGAGCCATGTCGGTGCCGAGCCCGAGTTGAGCCCGGTCGGCCAGCATATCGTGCAGGCCAGTCGCCAGCCGGTGACGATGCCGATGCCGGTGCCGCAGGCGGAAGTCTACCAGGCCAATTCTCTTTGGCGGCAGGGGGCTCGGGGGTTCTTCAAGGATCAACGGGCCCGGGCGATCGGTGATGTTCTGACAGTCAAGGTCACGATCCAGGACGAGGCTACTCTCAACAACGAAACGACCAGGACCCGCAAGAATGCGGAAAATCTTGGCGTCGGTGGCCTTCTTGGCATCGAGAATCGCCTGGATCGCATATTTTCGGGCAATGTTACGGAAGGCTCGATCGTGGACCTGGACAGTGACTTGTCCAATGCCGGCAAAGGCGACGTCACACGCACTGAGGACATCAAGCTCAATGTCGCCGCCGTCGTGGTGCAACAACTGCCCAACGGCAATCTGGTGATCCATGGCCGCCAGGAAGTCCGAGTCAATTACGAGGTTCGAGAGCTCTATGTAGCCGGCGTTGTCCGCCCTGAAGATATCACGCCCGACAATATGATCTCCCACGACCAGATCGCCGAACTCCGTGTTGCCTATGGTGGCCGTGGTCAGCTTACCGACGTGCAGCAACCTCGCTACGGCACCCAGGTCCTGGACGTCATCCTCCCCTTCTAAGGCGCGAGGCGCGCCGGCCGTTACTTCGCGGTGTCTTGCCCGGATTGTTGGTCGAAGAAGGACGCGGTTTTCGGCTTTTCTGGGAGGTCCAGTTGGTAGTTGATCGAACGCACGCGGCCGGTGCGCTCGCCCCTGACGACCTCGCCCTCGAAGCGTGTCGGCACCGGGTTCGGCACGTAGGACACGGCATCTTCCGCTGAATAGACCGAGATGAAGAGGGTGCGCGGCCGATCCGAGCGATTGGCGGTCGATCCATGCAGCAGCCTCGTATGCATCAAACAAACCGAACCGGCTTGGCCGGTGCATAGACTTGCCTGAGACTTGCAATCGGCCGCGATCGCATCGCCGACAGCTCCGGTAAACTTGCCGTCATGCCAAAGGCCATGCAGCGGGCCTTTGTGGGTGCCGGGGGTTACCTCCAGCGGTCCGTTTTCCTCGGTGACTTCGTCGACCATCAGGAGGGCAGTCACCAGATCATCATTACTGTGCGGCGTGAACGGAAAGTCCTGATGCCACTTAACAACGGTGGCTGCTCCCGGCAGCTTGGAGTTGATCTTGGTATGATGCAGCTTGATGTTGGGCCCGATCAGATCGGCGACCGCATCGGTCATGCGGCTGTTCGCCATCGCCTCATAATAGGCGTCCGACACTTCGATCGGCGCATTCACCCGCCGAAGTGCCGGCTTTTCCGCGTTGTGTCCACCCTCCAGATCGAAGCGCGGCCGGCCGTCTAACGTTTCGCCGTAAGCCTCAGCATGCCCTCGACTTTCCTCGACCCAGCCCGAAAAATCCTCTTGCAGCCTGGCCAGCAGACCGTCGCTAACGGCATTTTCCACGACCAGATAACCCTTCTCCCAGAAGAATGTCTTCTGATCTTCAGTCAACACCGCCATATCATTCTCCCCACTCAGCATCCCACCAAAATCTAGCACCTTTCCTCTCACAACAGAACGTAGCCTGGTCAACCAGCCGGCATACCGTCGATGGAAGTCCAGCCCCCCGCGGCTCGCGGGGTTTCATGCGGGGCTTGTTGTCGCTATCTAAGGGGCAAGGAAACTCTAGCTTCGTATAGGATTTGCCATGTCCAGCGTCAGCGATATTCGCCAGGCGTTTCTCGATTACTTCGCCAAGCATGATCATGAGGTCGTGTCGTCGAGCCCGCTCGTACCTCAGAACGACCCTACACTGATGTTCACCAATGCTGGCATGGTGCAGTTCAAGAATGTGTTCACCGGCGTGGAAAAGCGTGACTATTCGCGCGCGGTGACGTCGCAGAAGGTGGTGCGAGCCGGCGGCAAGCATAATGATCTGGACAATGTCGGCTACACCGCGCGGCATCATACTTTCTTCGAGATGCTCGGGAATTTCTCGTTCGGAGATTACTTTAAAGACCGCGCGATCGAGATGGCCTGGACACTTGTGACCAAAGATTTCGGGCTCGACAAGGACCGCCTCCTGGTCACCGTCTATGCCGAGGACGATGAGGCGGCAGGTCTCTGGAAGAAGATCGCGGGCCTGTCCGACGAAAAAATCATCCGCATCCCGACCTCGGACAATTTCTGGTCCATGGGGGACACAGGTCCTTGCGGTCCCTGCTCGGAAATCTTCTACGATCAGGGCCCCGAGGTCCAGGGCGGGCCTCCGGGCACCCCGGAAGAGGATGGAGACCGGTTTCTGGAGTTCTGGAACCTGGTGTTCATGCAGTATGAGCAACTGGCCCCGGGCGAGCGCGAAAACTTGCCAAGGCCCTCCATTGATACGGGGATGGGGCTGGAGCGCATGGCGGCGATCCTGCAAGGGGTGCACAGCAATTATGATACCGATCTTTTTAAGCGCCTGATCGGCGCCAGCGCTGAGCTTACTTCGACTGAGCCAGTCGGAGCCTCCCACAAGGTCATCGCTGATCATCTGCGCGCCTGTTCTTTCCTGCTTGCCGATGGTGTCATGCCGTCGAACGAGGGCAGGGGGTATGTGCTCCGTCGGATCATGCGCCGTGGCATGCGCCATGCCCATCTGCTCGGTGCGAAGGATCCGTTGATGTTTCGCCTGGTGCCGGTGCTGGTATCCGAGATGGGGCAGGCTTTCCCCGAACTCAGCCGCGCCGAGCCGTTGATCACCGAAATTTTGAAACTGGAGGAAACTCGCTTCCGTGAAACCTTGGAGCGTGGCCTCCGCCTCCTGGACGAGGCGACGGTCAACCTCGCGGCCGGTGGCCGCTTGGAGGGGGAGACTGCCTTCAAGCTTTACGACACCTATGGTTTTCCCCTCGACCTTACTCAAGATGCCCTTCGCGAACGCGGCATGACCGTCGATACCGATGGCTTCAACACTGCCATGGAACGGCAAAGGGCCGAAGCGCGCGCCAGTTGGAAGGGCTCCGGCCAGCAGGCCGGGGAGCGCGTCTGGTTCGAATTGCGTGAGGCGCACGGCGCCACCGAGTTTTTAGGCTATGAGCTTGAAAGTGCCGAAGCCGAGATCCAGGCGCTCATCGTCGATGGCCAGCCGACCGAGCGGGTCGAGGTCGGATCCGAGGCTATCGTCATCACCAATCAGACACCTTTCTATGGCGAAAGTGGCGGCCAGATCGGCGACCAGGGAACGATTGCCGCAGGTGACGCGGTCATCACGGTGACCGACACTCAAAAGAAGGCCGGCGACCTCTTCGTCCATATCGGTAAAGTCGAAGGGGCGGCTATCGCCGTCGGCGACATCGCGCACATGCAAGTCGACGCCGCACGCCGCGCGTGCATTCGAAGGGCGCATTCGGCGACGCATCTGTTGCATGCGGCGCTTCGGCGGCATCTCGGCAAGCATGTCACCCAGAAGGGGTCGCTGGTCGCCCCTGATCGTCTGCGCTTCGATATCAGCCACCCGAAAGCGGTAACGCCGGAGGAGCAGGCGGTGGTCGAGGCTGAGGTGAATGCATTTCTCCGGCAGAACGACGAGGCGTCGATCCGCGTCATGGCGCAGGAGGATGCGATCAAGTCGGGCGCCATGGCGCTGTTCGGCGAGAAATATGGCGACGAGGTCCGTGTGGTGCGCATGGGCAAGGAGCCTGATGGCAGCACTACATCTGTCGAGCTCTGCGGCGGCACTCATGTCGGTCGCACCGGTGACATCGCGATTTTTAAGATCGTGAGTGAAGCTGCTGTCGCCGCCGGCGTTCGCCGTATCGAAGCGCTCACGGGCGAGGCTGCCCTCCAGCATGTCAATGACGAGGAGCGCCTGCTTCTGGACGTAGCCGGCGCTATGAAGGTCAAGCCTGCGGAATTGCCTGCGCGTCTGCGGTCTCTCCTCGATGAACGCCGGGACTTGGAACGGGAAATCCAAAAGCTCCGCCGAGAAATGGCCACCGGTAGCGCTACGTTACAGAACCAGGGGGCGGGACTGGTTACTCGCGGAGAAGTTGATCCGACAAAGAGAACATTTGGCGATATCGAGTTTGATTCCCGAAAGCTTGATGGCGTGCCCGCAAAGGAACTGCGAGGCATCGCTGATGATGTTCTAAAACAGCTCGGGAAAGGTGTGGCAGCTGTAGTGGGCATTGTAGAAGGTAAGGCTGCGCTGGTCGTCTCGGTCTCTCCGGATCTGAAGGACCGGGTCAATGCTGTCGATCTGGTGCGTAAGGGGGTTGCCGAACTTGGCGGCAAAGGCGGCGGAGGGCGCCCCGATTTCGCCCAGGGCGGCGGGCCCGACGGTCAGGCCGCAGACGCTGCGATCGGCGCGATCGAGCGTGATCTGGCGGGGGGGATGGACGCGGCGGAATAGTAGCGCTGATGGGGCGTTCGTCCTTGAGAGCGAAGAGAAACCTGCAGCAATCGGCATGAAGCGTTTGTCTGGATTATTTCGACTTTTTACCCTGCTTTCATGCCTGTTCTTGACGGCTTGTCAGCTCTCTTCCCAGTCTGAAGCGGCCTCTGATCGGCTAACCTTGAAGCCGACTGCATTCAGGTCGGCTGGCGGTTTGATCCAGGGAGAACGCGGTCGCCTGCGTGTTCCGGAGAACCGAACGCGCGCCGACAGTCGATCGATCGAGATCGCTTTCGTCAGGTTTCGCCATCCCGAGAGCAGCAGTGAAGCCCCGATCGTCTATCTGCCGGGCGGCCCCGGCCAGCCGGTGATCCAGGACATCGATCACTTTGCACTCGCCTACCGAGCCTATCTCGATATCGGCGGCAGGGATGACATGCTGGTGGTCGAGCAGCGCGGCGTCGGCGCATCCCGTCCACGGCTCGACTGTCCGGGTGTGCTCTCGAGGCCGGATGACGGACCGCTTTCATCCGAAGACATGGCATCGAGCCATGTCGGCTATATCAATAGCTGCATGGACTATTGGCGGTCTCGGGACGTCGATTTCGGCGGCTACAACGTGGTCGAGATGGCGGCTGACGTCGATGAGCTGCGGGCCGCACTCGGTTACGACAAACTCAAGCTATTCGGCGAAAGTTTTGGTACGCATCACGCGCTCGCCATGATCGCTCTGTTCGGTGAGCGGATCGAGCGCGCGGCTTTGACAGCCGTTATCGGTCCCGACGACATGTTCGAGCTGCCGCATGCCGTCGACGATCAGTTCGCACGGCTATCAACTCTCTCGCGCCGAGATCCAGCCCTGGCCGGCGAAGAGGAGGATCTGAGCGCCTTGATGACGGCAGCCTTCGCCACGCTTGAAGAGCCGATGACCGTAAGTCTACCGGCCGCCGGCGGCGGCTTGATTGAGGTTGGGGATTACGATCTCGCCTTGGCGACCGTGACCTTGTTCCGGCAGACATCCTTTCTGCGCCAGCTTCCGGCACTCTACCGCCGCATTGTCGATGGCGACGCTGGCTGGCTTGCCCAATGGTCCGCAGCTGTAAGGCGGGGACAGCAAAGTGATCTCGCCAGCCTCTTGATCACCTGCGCATCCGGCGCTTCGCCCAAGCGTCGGGCCCTGATCGCCGAACAGGCGATTGACAGCCCGCTCGGTAATGCCGTCGATCTCCTCGGCGCCGATGCCTGCACCCCGTTTGACAATCTCGGGCTGGAGCGAGTAGCCCAGCCGCGGGCCACGGCCGAGATGCCGGTTCTGATGGTCAGCGCCGAGCTGGACCCGCGCGCGCCGGCAAGTAATGCCGAAGCTTTGCTCGGAGGGCTTCCGAACGCCCGCCATGTGGTGTTTCCTGGCGTGTCGCATGATTTCGGTGACGGGCGTGATGCCCTTCTGGAGCTGACCTATCGCTTCCTGGCCCATGGCGAGACCATCCCTACCAGGGAGCCGCCGCCCTTCACATTTCTGCCGCCTGGATAGGACGCGCTGCGAATTCCGCAATCGGTCAAAGGAGATGGAATTTCGTTGTTGATCTTGCTTCCGAGCACGAATTCTTGCCAATTGACGCTGGAGATCACCGCCGGAGGGAGACCTGAACATGTGGCCCGATAGACGTTGGCTCGACCTGGCGGGCACTGACCTTCCGATCGTTCAAGCGCCCATGGCCGGTGCCCAGGGATCGGCTATGGCGGCCGCTGTCTGCCAGGCGGGCGGACTAGGCTCGCTCCCCTGCGCCATGCTGGACATGGACAAAGCCAGAGCCGAAATCGCCATCATCAGACAGCGCCAGCGAGCCGCTGGACCGCTTAACCTGAACTTTTTCACCCATGAACCGGCGACGCCTGATCCGGCAGCGAATCGTGGTTGGCGCGAGGCGCTTCGACCGTTTTATGTCGAGAAGGGGCTGGATCCGGACGCCGAAATGCCGTCGGTCAACCGAGCACCCTTCGATGCCTCCATGTGCAGCATGGTCGAGGAGGTGAAGCCTGAGGTAGTCAGTTTTCATTTCGGGCTGCCGGCCGCTGACCTGCTGGAACGTGTAAAGGCGGCGGGCTGTATCGTTATCAGCTCGGCCACCTCGGCGAAGGAAGCACGCTGGCTTGCCGAACGCGGCGTCGATGCGATCATCGCCCAGGGATATGAGGCCGGAGGCCATCGCGGGATCTTTTTGAGCGATGACATATCCAGCCAGGCCGGCACGATGGCACTGGTGCCGCAGGTGGTCGATGCGGTTGATCTGCCGGTGATCGCTGCAGGCGGCATCACCGATGGTCGCGGGATCGCCGCCGCCTTCGCGCTCGGAGCCTCCGCCGTCCAGATCGGCACGGCCTATCTGTTCACGCCTGAAGCGACGATTACCGACATGCATCGGCGGGCACTGGCGAATGCCAGCGACGATGGCACGGCGCTCACCAATCTGTTCACCGGCCGACCGGCGCGGGGGCTTTTCAACCGGGTCATGCGCGAGATCGGCCCGATGTCCGACAAAACCCCGCCTTTCCCGACGGCGGGCGGTACGCTCGCTCCGCTGAAGGCTGTTGCCGAAGCGGAAGGAACGGCTGACTTCTCATCGCTATGGTCTGGCCAGGCAGCGAGCCTGGGACGGGAGATGGACGCGGGTCAGTTGACTCGAACGCTCGCCAATGAGGCTCTTGCACGGTTCAAGACATTGGGGGCAGTTTGAGGAAGAGCAAAGGCTTTACAAGGCGCGCCGCCAACCGCCTCATCGCCGCCCTCCCGTTTGCGCTCAGCGCCTGCGCCACATCCAGCCAGCGGCCGCTGGCCGCTCATCATACCGCAAATGGCTTCCGCAACCCGCCAGGCAGTCCGGAACCCGGGGGGGATTTCGGTGACTGGGCCGGTTTTTTCTGGCGGGGTGCAACGCGGGGGAAAGATGTTGCCTTGCCCGAAGACCATGTCCTTCCTGCGGATGCTATCCGCGCGGGTATGAAAGATGTCGGTGATCGGGATTGCCTGACCTGGCTCGGGCATGCGAGTTTTCTGCTGCGGCTTGCCGGCAAGACCGTCATTACCGATCCGTTCCTTTCCGACTACGCCTCGCCGTTTCCTCCGCTCGGCCCCAAGCGCTTCGCCCCGCCGGCGCTGCGCGCGGGCGAACTGCCGCCCATCGATTTTTTGCTCCTTACCCACAACCATTACGACCACCTCGACCTGCCGAGCCTCGACGCTCTGCCATTGGCGCCGGGCGCTCGCGCCGTGGTGCCGCTCGGCCTTCGAGGTTATGTCCAAAACCGCGGCTTCGCCGAGATCGCCGAGCTGGACTGGCATGGCCAGTTCATGGCTCAGGGATTGAGCGTGACGGCTCTGCCGGCGATCCACATGTCCAAGCGCGGCCTGTTCGATCGCAACCAGACCCTTTGGACCAGCTACGGCCTACGCACTACGGACAACAATATCTACGTCGCCGGCGACACCGCCTACGGTCCCGTCTTCAAATCCATGAAGTCGACATTCGACTCAATGGAGTCGCCACGCGATTTCGATCTGGGGCTGGTGCCGATCGGTGCTTATGAGCCGAGATTGCTGATGCGCCAGGTGCATACCACGCCGGAGGAGGCGGTGCAGATTGGCCGGGACCTTGGAGTGAAGCGTCTGGTCGCCAAGCATTGGGGCACGATCCAGCTCACCGACGAGCCGCTGTTCGAGCCGCCGGGCCGGTTTCGAGCGGCCGCAATGGAGGCGGGCTATGCCGATGACGATGTCTGGGTGATGAAGATCGGCGAAACCAGGGCGATTTGATCGTCGTTATCCAACAAGCTGATTTGATCGCCATCAGCAGGCAAGGTCGGTTTCTTCCGCGATGCGTTCAAGAAACGGGGCTGGATCGATGCGCTTTGGCCGGCCGTTCTCGTAGAGGGCTTCGAAGCGCTGAAGCCATTCTTCATCGCCTTCATGCCACCAGGAAAGAGCCATCTGATTAATGAGCGGCTTCATCGGCGGCAGGGTATTGTAGTCCGCACCAGGTGGTCCGTCCCGTCCCGGCAGGCGACGCCGTTCGCCGAGCCAGCCCTGAAATGCGTAAAAGGCATCGTCAGGTGGAAGGAACGCCATTGCAGGGTCGATTTCCCGATCGGGATCGGTGATATCGTCGGCGGCAAGCCAGGGAGCGGGACCATCTCCGATCATATAGGCGGCGCTCTCACGGTTGAGGAATGACACCGCCCGTCTCGACAAGCGCCCTTCGACATGGGGGTAGAGTTCGTTCGAGCGGATCGCGACATCGATTTTCAGGCGGTCATCTGTAGGCAGCCACAGGCGACCGGGCTCGGGCGCATCGCCGAGCAGATAGGTCCGCTGATAATTATGCTGTTGAAACGTCGCGGCGATCGGGCGCGGCGCATCAGGTTTTTCCAGCGCTCCCGGCGCCAGCGTCAGGGTGACCGCGGTGTAGTGGTCGAGCTGGTGCCAGTCGTCCAGATCGGCGATCAGCCAAAGCCCGGCTGATTGCCATGCCGGTACACCCGCCGGCAGTCCGGAGCTGCGGAAAACCAGGTGATAGGTAAGAAAAGTCAGCGTCACCGGTGCATCGCAGCCTGGCCAGTCAACCACTTCCTCGCCAATCCGCCCGTAAATTTTCGGCTCGACTTCGTCACCGCTCGGATGATGGGTGAACACCACGGTGGGATCGGATTTGTAATCGTTCAGGAGCGCTCGGTCGACGGCGCTGGAAATCACCGCGCCGTCCTGATCGAGCAAAGTGCCGTCAGCGATGTAATCCCGATAGAAATCGATCGGGCCTTCATGACCGAATGCAAGGAAGACCCTGGGTCTATAGCGTTCCAGCAGAGCCTTCTGCACCGAAGTCGGCGAGGTCGAGACCGGCGGGTTTGCCGCATACCATTCGGCGAAGCTAGGATATTGAGAAAAGTTGCGGGGATGGTCATCGCAACCGGCTGCAATGAGAAGCGTGACCGTCACCAGGAACCAACGTGGGAACCTCATGCTCCAGTCTCGTTCAATCCGTCGCCGAAAGGCAGGGGCTTAACCACGACACCGCCGGCCGGCAAGACGTGCCATCAGCAGGTCGCATTGATCTCGGGGCTGCGGATTGTCCAATAAAAAGATGCGGATTGTGATTGGCGCTACATCTTCACGGCCATGCATCTGCTGAGTTGGTGTTACGGCATAGCGAACAAACATTTTTCGATCGAAGGGGGACATCATGAAACGGCATCCTTTTTTCCTGGTTGGCTGGCTTCTCGCCGCGACCGTTTTGTTGTCGCTCGTTGGTCTTACCGCCAAGCCGCTGCCTGTGACTGAGGTCGGTGCCGGCACGATCAACGTGTCAGGCACCAGTTCCTGAACGTCGGCGAAGGCCGACAAGAGGCCTCATCCGATGCCGAGCCTCGTCCGTACGCGCTTCCTCGCCTCGCCACTGTCTCGATCAGAGACGTAGAGGAGGCCGGTGATTCTTCGGATCAGGCTCGCTTCGTAGTCGTGCAGCTCACCGTCTGCATAGGCGACTTCCCAGAGCATTTCGATCAGGGCAATCCGCTCCTCCGGCTCGAAACCATCCTTGATCGCACGTGTGAAGCCCTGCCATTCGACGCTGTCAGTGGAAGCTTGCTCACCGGCTGAAAGGAGTTCACCGGCTTCGACGGCGGTCAACGAAAACCGCTCCTGCAGGAGAGTTTCAATCCTTGCCCGTTCATTCGAATCGAAGTCGTCGTCGAGGCTTGCCGCCTCCACCATCAAAGCTGCAGCTGCAAGCTGCTTTTCCTCGAAACTATGCCGGCGCTCACCACCCTCGTCGGCCGACGGCTCGGTCAAAAGGCGTTTCAGGCGTGCAAACATCGACGGCTCTCCCTTGTCTCTTAGCGTAAACGCTCTTCGGGCTTCTCGCAGGCAAATTGGGAAATTGCCCGCATACCTCCCAAATCAAGAGCGCATTCCACGACAGCGTTCTGAAATCCATGAGGTGGCCACGCCACCACTAGGAGCGCCAGAAGGTTGGTGTGAATAGGATCAGGACGGTCAAGAGTTCCAGCCTGCCCAGCAGCATGGCCGCTGAGAGGAGCCATTTGGCGCCGTCCGGCAGACTGGCAAAACTGCCTGCAGGTCCGATGATCGGGCCAAGACCCGGGCCGACATTGGCGAGTGCGGTCAAGGCTCCGGACATGGCGGTCAGGTAGTCCAGCCCCATCGCGGACAGGGCAAGCGCGATGACAGCAAATGCCAGGCCGAACATGAAGAGGAACGCCATGACCGCGATTGCCGCTGCTTCCTGCAAAGGCCGGCCATTGTAGCTTGGGATGAATACGCCATGCGGCCGCACCAGGCGGGCGAATTGATTCTTGGCAATCACATGGAGGACCGTGAAGCGGAACACCTTGATGCCGCCGGTGGTCGACCCGGTGCAGCCGCCGACACACATCAAGAAGAAGAGGAGGGCGACCGGCAGCGTGCCCCAGGCGCCGAAGTCCGCCGATGCGTAGCCGGTACCCGTGATGATGGCGACCGTATTGAACAGCGCATGGCGCAGAGCCTGCAGCCAGGGCGCATCGAAATACGCGATCAGCCAGGCAAGGATTGACAGCGTTGCAAGCGCCACAATGCCGAGGAACCAGCGAACCTGGCTGTCCCGGAACAGGGGGCCGATCTTACCGTTGGAGACCTGGATGTAGAGGACGAAAGGCAGGCTTCCGATGATCATGAACAGGATGGCGATCCATTCGATTCCACCGCTCTGAAACCCGCCGATCGAACTGTCGCGTGTCGAAAACCCACCGGTGGCGATGGTGGTCATGCTGTGGGCAGCAGCCTCAAAGGGCGGCATGCCGGCAAACCAGTATAGCGCCGCGCAGGCGAAGGTCATGACCAGATAGATCATGCCGATGGCACCGGCGATCTGGGCAGCCCGTGGCAGGATCTTCTCGGAGAGATCCGAGCTTTCGGTGCGCACCAGCTGCATGCCGCCAACCGACAGGATCGGCAAAATAGCAACGCCCATGACGATGATGCCGATGCCACCGAGCCATTGCAGGATCGCTCGCCAGAGAAGGATGCCGGGCGGTGCGTGATCGAGGCCGACGATCACCGTCGATCCGGTGGTGGTGATGCCGGACATCGTCTCGAACACGGCATCGGCAAGGTCGAGTTCCAGCTCGCTGAACATGAAGGGGAGCGCGCCGAAGAAGCTGATGACAATCCAGACCATCGTCGTAAGCAGGAAGGCCTGGCGGCCGGTAATCTCGCTGAAGCCGGGCGCGCGGTTCATCAAGAGAAGATTGACGCCGGCAAAGAGGGTCACGCCGCCCGCCGCGAGAAAGACCTGCCAGTCCGGGTTGCCGACGGCGAGATCGGCGACCATCGGCGGCGCCATGAAAAGAGCAAGAATGATCAGGAGGATGCCGACCACCAGGAGGATCGGGCGTAGGTCTAGCGATACCGCCTTTCGCGAAGCGGGTCGCGTGGGTTCAAGGATATGAGAAGACGTAGCCACCTGGCCCTTCCGATCGCGACGTCAGCGGCAGGCGCCGGGCCGCCGGCTCCGCGAAGGTTGATCGGTGGCTGACAGGATCAGGGCTAAGCCGTCGCCGATGGCTGGAGGTGTTGCTGGTTTGTCGTAGCCTTCCGCCATGTCAGTTCATACGCATCTGGGCGCCGGGTGCGTCCAGCGAGAAGGCGGGGATGTCGGCATCGAAGGTTTCGCCGGACGCTGTCACCATCTGATAGTGTCCGGTCATGACGCCACTCGGTGTCGTGAGCGGCGTGCCGCTGGTATATTCGAACTGGTCGCCGGGTTCAATTAGTGGTTGTTCACCAACGACACCGTCTCCTGCGACCTCCGTGGTTCTGCCGAGCGAATCGACGATCTGCCAGTAACGGCTCATGAGCTGCACGGCCTCATCACCCTGATTATCGATCTGCACACGATAGCCGAACACGAAGCGGCTGCTCGCGGGTGAGCTTTGATCATCGACGTAGAAAGACTCGACCGATATGTGAATCGAACGGGTCCTCTGCTGATATATCGGCTGCGTCATAGCAAAACAATCAAAGGGAGGAATGCCCAAAAAAGACATCAACGGCAATATGGTCGGCGAAACCCCAGCTGTCCAGCCCGTGGCGGACCTGCGCAGGGATCGTCATCGCGAAACACTGTGTTTGCGGACCCATCTCTGCTCTGTGATGCGCGCACCCCATTGGTCGCCTTCATATTCTACCATGAGAACAAAACCTTTGCGTTCATAGAGCGAGCGTGCTGCATCCAGGCCCTTCAGGGTCCAGAGATGGGTTTCGGTAAAATGCCGCTTGTCGACAAAATCAATGGCGGCGGCAAGGAGCTGCTTGCCAAGGCCGATGCCGCGACAGGACGGGTCCACGATGAACCAGCGAAGGTGAGCACGGCGTTCGCCCAGATCCTTGCCGTCGATCGCGATGCTGCCCAAGAGCTGATCCTTGATGGTCGCATGCCAGATGGCGCTGTCCTTGCCATCCCGCTCTCTGATGAAGTCAGCGAGTTCGCTGGCCACCTTGGCCTCGAAGGCGCTGCCGAAGCCAGCCCATCGGCTGTAGGTCTTTGCGTGCAGGGTCACGATCTG
>JBPCVQ010000230.1:0-14879 GCA_051010395.1 Geminicoccaceae bacterium
AAGAAGGTCATCGCCATCGATGGTGATGGCTCCGTCCTGACCAATCTCGGCACATTGCCGACGATCGCCAACAACGTCGCCGACAATTTCATTCTCCTGATCATCGACAATGGCAGCTACGGTTCCACCGGCGATCAGCCGACCTATGCCGGCAAGAAAACTTCGTTGACAGCTGTCGCCAAGGCCTGCGGCTGCGAAAACGTGATCGAATGCCAAGCTGAAGACACCGGCAGCGCCATCCAGACGGCGCTGGACAGCAACCAGATGACGATCATCGTCTGCAAATGTGAGAGCGGCAACGTCAAGGTCCCGGTCATCACCATGGACCCCGTGGTCATCCGCGATCGCTTCATGAAGTCCGTCCAAGCCTGAGCCGAGCCGAAATGTTCGGCAGCATGGACATTCATTCCAGTGCGGACGCCAGGCGACCTGCTTGCCGGCGTCTGCTCCGAATGATGTTCAAGTAGGCAATGTCCTCATGAGCTTATGAAGCCAGCGCAAATGCCGCTTAGCGAAAATCGCCTCGCAAAGTATGTTCGGGATTTGAAAAGCGGAAACGGAGATAGGCGGGATTTGTAGGCTTTCATGAGTTTTGTGTGGGCGCGATCTATATTGACCGGCGGCCGGCAGCTCTCTTGGGCGAAGAATACCGCCCGCACCAAGCTCTGATCATTGGATTTGATCCATTGTCACCATCATCAATGCCATAGGTAGAACAGTACCCCTTTCTTAACCTGCTCATGCCATAGCTATGACCATGTTCCATGTGATCCTGGGAATCCGCCCGCGAAAGTAAGTCGGGGTGCGGCTCGGACTTCCAGGGTCGCATGGACCAGCAAAGCCCTTCCTTGATAACGACGCCGGATTAAGGAAAGGTAAACATCTGCCCTGACGGTCAGTAACGTGAACGATATCAGCGCTGGAGAACGGGGATGGCATGCTCGGAAAACATCAAGGTCTTCTTCGAGCCGAAGGTGGAACGCCACGATCCCGGCCTCTATGCCTATACGGGCGAAGCGCTCGGTATGAAAGCCGACGTGGCGCTGGCGGGAGAAGCGCACCGGCAGTTCGTCGAACAGGGGTTTGTGCTGGTCGAGGGAATGCTTTCCGAAGCTGCACTCGAGGCTGCCAGAGCCGAGCTGCAGTCGCTCACCACGAGCGATCGGCCCCGCTGCGAGATGATCTGGTTCGAAGGCGGCCTCAGGGATCATCTTTCGCTCTCCGAAAGAAACGATAGTGACATGGATGGAAAGAGTGCCGGGAGCGGGTTCACGCTCGGCCAATCAGGCCGGAGACTGCCGCCGCTCGATCCTGCATTCAGAGCCGGCTATGTGCGCAAACTCATGGGATTCGTGGATCACAACCCGGCCCTGAGCGCACTTGCCTCCCATCCCGACATCATCCAGTTGGCGGCGTCATTGATCGGCGCGCGACCGCGTCTGTTTCAGGAAATGGCGCTGATCAAGCCGCCGGGTGGCCGGGAAAAACCCTGGCATCAAGACCAGGCCTATTTCAATTTGCCGCTGGATACGCCTGTCCTCGGGATCTGGATGCCGTTCGGCAGCGCAACGCCGGCCAATGGCTGCATGCACGTGCTCAAGGGTGCTCACCGGCAGGGTCCGAGGCCGCATTTCAAACGCCGGGACTGGCAGATCTGCGACACCGATGTCGAAGTGGAGGAACGCCTCGCCGTGCCGATGGAAGCCGGTGACGTCCTGTTCTTCGACGGCAAGCTGCCCCACGGAACGCCCATCAACGAAACTGACGAGCAGCGCTGGGCGGTGCAGTATCATTTCTGCCCCGATACCGCCGTTCTGGTGGGTGATACCGAACGCCTGAACGCCTTTGGCAATGAGGGCAAGGACGTGACGTGTTGAAGGTTGGATCTGGATCAAGCAGGGCGGATCACTGATGCACACCGGTATTTTCGACCCGATCGATGCCAAGCAGGACGGCAAGATCGTCACCCATCTGAGCCTGCCCTACTCGGTCGATCGCTCGCCCTATTTTCAAATCAAGATCCCGATCTGCCAGATCCGAAACGGCGATGGCCCGCAGGTCCTGCTGACGGCCGGCAATCACGGTGACGAATATGAGGGTGAACTGACCTTGCTGAAGCTCATCCAGAAGCTTGAGCCCGGCGATGTCGGCGGCACGGTCACCATCTTACCCGCCGTCAACCTGCCGGCCGTGATGGCGGCAAGGCGCCGCTCGCCGTTCGACGACGGCAACCTCAATCGCGCCTTTCCCGGCGACCCCAAAGGCACGCCCACCGAGCGGATCGCCCATTTCATCGAGGCCGATCTGGTTCCGCGCCACGACATCATGTTCGACCTGCATTCCGGCGGCACGTCGATGGCGCACCTGCCTTGTGCGCTGATCGAGCGACATGCCGATCAGGAACTGCATGAAAAATCGGTGGCGGCAATGCGGTCGCTCGGCATGGCCTACGGCTTCGTCGCGAACAACGGGCCCGAGACGCCGACCTCGATCGGCGCCGCGTTTAGGGCCGGGATCCCTCATGTCAGCGGCGAGTTCGGCGGCGGCGCCACGGTAACGCCGGAAACCATGCGGCTGACCGGAGAGGCGGTCGACCGGTTCCTGATCGATCAAGATGTCATCGACCGGCCGATCCTCGCACCGGATCTCGGGTCACCTGGCGAGACGGTGCTGCTCGGCCTGGATCGGCAAAGCCTCTTCGTCTATGCGCTTCGCGAGGCGTGGTTCGAGCCTGCCGTCGATCTCGGTGATCAGGTGGAGGCAGGCCAGGTCGCGGGCTGGCTGCATGATCTGAAGGAAGTCACGCGACCGGCGGATGAGCTGCGTCTCGAAGAGGGCGGCATCGTGCTCGCCCTTCGGCTGCACACCCACTGCCAGGCCGGTGACTGCCTCGTCGCTGTCGGCCGCTTCCTCTAACCTTCCTGTTCTCGCTCGATCAGATGACAGGCGGCGACATGCGGCCGCCCGTTCCGTCGATATTCCCGGAGCGCCGGCACATCCGAACGGCAGCGATCGACGGCGCGATGGCAGCGCGGATGAAACGGACAACCCGAGGGCGGGTTGATCGGACTTGGGACGTCGCCCTTTAGAACGATGCGCTCGGTCTTCTTGTCGAGGTCGGCGACCGGGATCGCTGAGAGCAGCGCTTCCGTATAGGGGTGCAGCGTGTCGGCATAGAGATCTTCAGCGTCGGCCAGCTCGACGATTTTTCCGAGATACATGACCGCGATCCTGTCACAAATAAATTCGCTGACGCTGAGATCGTGGGTGATGAAAACATAAGTGAGATTTCTCGCGGTTTTCAGATCCATCAACAACTGCAGCACTTGAGCCTGGATCGAAACGTCGAGTGCGCTCACCGCCTCATCGCAGACGATCAGTTCCGGCTCGACCGAAAGCGCGCGCGCGATGCCGATGCGCTGGCGCTGACCGCCGGAGAATTCGTGGGGGTAACGGTCCATGTAGTCGCGGCGGAGGTTCACCGCTTCGAGCAGATCGCCGATGATTTTTCGCCGTTCTTCCCGAGAGGTCACACCATATTGACGGAGCGGGTCTTCGAGCGAGCCGAAGATGGTGAAGGCCGGGTTTAGCGAGGAATGCGGATCTTGAAACACGATATGCAGTTTTTTCCGAAATGGCGTCAAGTCTTCGGCGGCAAGGCCACGAAGCTCGGTCGCTCCATCGAAATCATGAAAAAAAATCTCGCCGTCCGTCGCACGGACCAGCTGCAGGATGGACTTCCCGAGCGTGGTCTTGCCGCAGCCGCTTTCGCCAACAAGGCCCAGGACCTCTCCACGGTAGATGTCGAGATCGACGCCGTCGACGGCTTTGACATGGCCGAAGATCGTCTTGAAGACGCCCTGGCGCACGGGGAAATGAGTCTTCAATCCGCGCAGGGAGAGAATGACGTCGTCACGTTCCGCCATCGGCGCTCACCTCACTCTGATGCCAGCAACGAACACGGTGCGTCTCACTGATCCCTTCTTCGTCCGGCATGGAAGCGCATGCTTCCGTGGCGAAATCGCAGCGGGGGGCGAATTGGCAACCTTTCGGGCGATCATAGGGATCGGGGGTGGCGCCGCGGATCGCCTCGATCTTTTGTTTTCGTCCGCGGCCGAGGACCGGGATCGAGGCGAGCAGCGCCTTGGTGTAGGGATGTCTTGGACGGCGGAGAACATCATCGACGGTGCCGGCCTCGACGATGTTGCCCATATACATGACCGCGACGTCGTCGGCGAGTTCGGCGACCACGCCCATGTCGTGGGTGATCAGCATGATCGCCGTGCCATGCTCGGTTTTCAGCACTTCCATCAGCTCGAAGATCTGTGCCTGGATGGTGACGTCGAGGGCGGTGGTCGGCTCGTCCGCGATCAGGATTTTCGGGTTGCACGCCATCGCCATGGCGATCATCGCGCGTTGGCGCATCCCGCCCGAGAACTGGTGGGGGAATTCGCCCGCGCGCATGTCCGGGAGCGGAATGCCCATGTCGCGCAGAAGCTCGATCGTCCGCATGCACCGCTCGGCCCCGCCGAGGTCGGTATGGTATTGAAGGGTTTCCTGAATCTGAAAACCTATGCTGTAGACAGGGTTCAGCGCGGTCATCGGGTCCTGGAAGATCATGGCGATCTCGGAACCGCGGAGATCACGCATCTCGCGGCTGTCCCGGCCGAGCTGATCGATGCGGATGTCGCCGCGCTCGGCGTGGTATATGATCTCGCCGGACTCGATTCGCGACAAGGTCGGCAACAACTGCATGATCGCTCTCGCGGTCACCGACTTGCCGCAGCCGCTTTCGCCGACGATGCAAAGCGTTTTTCCTTTACTGATGTCGAACGAAACGCCGTTCACCGCCTTGTTGCAGCGCCCGTCGGTATAGAAGAACGTCTTGAGGTCACGAACGCTAAGAGCAATGTCTGACATCACTGACGTGACCACATCAATTGCGTCCCTGTCGGTGACCGGTGCAAAGTCAATGCTGTGGTCATACCACTAGCCTTGTTGCGACGGGTCGGTGCTGTCTCTCAGACCGTCGCCGATGAAATTGACACTGAGTACGAACAGCGAGATGATCAGGCCGACCGGCAGCCACATCCACCAATTGTTCTGCAGCACGCGCAGGTCCTGGGCGACGTTCAGGATATTGCCCCAGGTCGGGATGTTCAGCGGCACGCCAAGTCCAAGAAAGCTGAGGCCGGCTTCGGCGAGGATGAACATCGCCGTGGTCAAGGTGATGTTGACCATGATCGGCCCGAGCGCGTTCGGCAGGATGTGCTTGTAGCAGATGCGCGCGGTCGAAAGCCCGAAACTCTTCAACGCCTGTACATACTCCTCTTCACGCAAAGACAACATTCTCGCGCGAGACATTCTGAACATGGTGCCCCAGCCGCTGGCGACGAAGATCACGATCAGATTGAAAAGGCTCTGGCCGATGATCGAGACCAGGAGAAGGACGAGAATAATCTGCGGGAAGGACATGAAGATCTCGGAAATGCGCATGGCGATCACATCGATCCAACCGCCTTTGTAGCCGGCGTAACTGCCGATGCCGACGCCGATGATCGCAGCGATCAAAGCGCTGCCGAGGCCGACGAGAATCGAAATGCGGCCGCCATAGAGAACGCGGGCGAACACGTCGCGGCCTGTCGTGTCGGTACCGAACCAGTGCTCGGCAGACGGCGGCTGCAGGATGGCGCGCAGATTGATTTTGAGCGGGTCATGCCCCGTTAGAAGCGGAGCAAAAATCGAGGCGAGCAGAATGATGCCGAAGATCAAAAGCCCGATGACCGCAAGATGATTGCCGAGTAGTTTTCGGAGTGCGCGACTGCCGCTTCGGGATGTGAGCTTTCCGGCTTCCTCGGCGGCCAGAATGCGGTCGAAGCGGCGATCGAGCGACGATCTTGCCATGACTGCCTACTCCTCGCCCAGCCGAACGCGCGGGTCGATCAGTGCGGTCAGAAGATCGACGATCAGGCTCGCCAACAGCATCGCGAATACCGAGAACAGCGCAATCATCATGACCAGCGGGTAGTCGGCGCCGCGAACGGCGGCGATGAATTCCTTGCCGATGCCGGGCCATTGGAACACTTCTTCGATGATGACCGACCCGCCGATCAGGGTCGGCAGACGAAACCCGATCAGCACGATCACCGGTGTGAGGGCGACCCGAAAGCCATGCAGAAAATTGACCCGCCACTCGGGAAGACCCTTGGAACGTGCGGTGACGATGAAATCCTTGTTGAGCGCGTCGAGCATCGATGAGCGGGAATAGCGCATCACGCCCGCTGTCATCATCAGGGACAGCACGATTGCCGGCAGAACGAGGTGAGGCAATCGGTCCCAGAAGGTTTCATAGCCCGGCATCAGACGGCCGCCGACCGGCAGCCAGCTAAGGTGCAAAGCAAAAATCAAAATCGCGACCAGCCCGAAAAAGAACTCCGGGATCGACACGCCGAACATGCCGACCACCGTCAAGGAACTATCGCCGAGCGAGCCTTTGTTGAGCGCGCTGAACGTGCCGAGGACGCAGCCGAACAGTGTCGAAAGCAGCAGGGCTGCAGCCGATAGCTCCAGCGTCGCCGGCAGACGGTCCAGAAAAATTTCGCTGATCGCAACACCGCCGGAAAGCGAGTAGCCGAAGTTTCCCTGCAGCGCATTCATGAGCCAGATGCCGTAACGCTCGATGAAGGTTTTGTTCAGCCCCAAGGCCTCGCGCAGCTCGTCCAGTTTTTCCTGGCTGACCTGACCGGCGAGTTCAGGGCTGATCATATGGGAGACAGCGTCTCCAGGCGTGAGTTCAAGTCCCAGATAAACGAGAAAACTAATCACCAGCAGCATCGGGATCAGGATCAGGATCCGCTGGATCATATAAGTCAGCATGGTGGGTGAACTTGGGTGCTTGGCCGCGGCCCAAACTTCGAACCGCGGCCCCGCATCCGCTGTGCAACTTTATTCAGGCTTGTTCGGATAGTGGTTGACCCGAAGCGAACGCGTATAAGGAATATCTGCCGGGATCACTTTCATGTGCTCCATCTCTTCAAGGGCCTGGACGTCGGCCACCGACTTGGTGAAGCCGAAATCAAGGCGTCCCGCAGCCGCGTTTTTGATGACGTTGGCATCATTGTCGCCGCTCGGGAAAGCCACGACCTCGTCGACCTTGGCGACACCGCCGTGATAGTCCTCGAACGGTACGAAGCGGGCGAAATCGTTCATCTCGACTTCGGCGAGCTTGAACGGGCCGGAGCCGATCGGGTATTGCCAGAACGCGTGCTGCTGAAACTCAGCTGGGTTCGCGTCGCTCATCAGATGTTTGGGCAAGGGCGGGAACTGGCTGAAGGTCGTAAGAAAGTTCGGATCAAGATCGGCGAAGGTGATGGTGACGACGTCGCCGTCGATCGTGATGCCTGAGATCCCGTCAGCACTGCCATCCATGAAGGCGTCAGCCCCTTCGATCGAGCTGAAGGTTTTCGAGAAAACCGGGCTTATTGGTGGGAGAACGTTCAATGCCGTTTCGATCGACCACTTGATGTCCTCGCCGGTCAGCGGCTCGCCGTCATGCCAGGTGATCCCATCGCGCAAATCAAACGAAACGGACATGCCATCCGCGGCCGCCTCAAAGCTTTCGGCAAGCTGTCCCTCGGTCGGCACCAGGGATCCGTTGGCGGTCAGCAGGCGATCGAACGACAGCTTGGAGTGCACGTAGAGGCCTGGATTGAGCCAGGGATGCTCGAAGAACTGCATCGGCGCCGTGTTGGTGTAGAGCACGTTCTTGCCGCTCTCATCCGGCTCCACCGTCCAGTCGACGATGCCCCAGTCATAGTTGAACTGCTCATTGCCATATTGGCCGCCATTCCGGTCCATCCGCTCGCTCTCATAGATGAAGAGCTGCTGGTAATAGAGCGGGATGTCGGAGAGCATTTCGTTCTCGTAACGCTCGAAATCCTTGAACGCCGCCTGCTGCTCGGCGACATCCGCCGTCGCGTTGGTGCGCGCGATCAGCTCGTCCCGCTCCGCCGTGCCCGGTGTGTAGGAGCTCTGGCCGCTTTCATAGCCGTTGTAATATTCATGCATCGCGAGCGCCGCCTTGGCACCATAGGCGATATCCCAGGCGACCGTGCTGGTGTCCGAGCCCTCTTCCGGCAACGCATTGAGCTGACCGCCGATGTCGCCCTCGAGCTTCCGATAGGTCATCTGCACGCCGACATCGGCGAGATAGGCCTGGATCGCCACCATCAAATCCGCGGTGAGCTGATCGCTGTAATAATAGACGACATCGAGCACCTGGCCGTCGTCCCAGCCGGCCTCCTCCAGGAGTGCGCGCGCTTTGTCCGGGTCGTAGGGATAGGCGTTCAGCCCGTCCGCTTTGAAGTCGCCATTGGGAATCATCGAATCCGCGACGATCGCCTTCCCCTCGAACAGAGTCTCGACGATCGTGTCCATGTCGATTGCATAGGCGATCGCCTGGCGAACGCGCACATCGGACAATTGGTTGGGCTCTGCTGCGAAGGCCGGCGCCATCGTCATGTGCATGGCTGTGGCGACGGCTGCTCCCAGAAAATACTTTCTCATCATTCCCACTCCCTGATGGTTTTTTCGGCGATTTATCGCCTCGCTTTATTTCTTAACGATCCGCTGTCCGTCCCGGACCTCATTTCAGGAGTGCATGTTTCATTATTGGTGTCTAGTTTCTTGCCTTAAAATGGGAGATTGCCATGAAGATTCCGGGCGCCATTCTTGCTGCGATGCTGACACCGTTCGACGAGGAGGGCGCCGTCTCCGTCGATGGTATTGCTCCCCTGGTGGATCATGTCCTGGCCCAGGGCGTGCATGGGCTCTATGCGGGCGGCAGCACGGGCGAGGCGATGCTGCAGAGCCGCGAGGAACGGGCACTCCTACTCACCGAACTCGCCGCCTATGCGCGGGGAAAATGCACATTGGTCGCCCATGTCGGCGCCGCCTCGACCGAGGATGCCGTGGCGCTTGCACAGCTTGCAGCCCGCGAGGGTTATCACGGCGTTTCAGCCGTGCCGCCCTACTATTACAAACATGCCTTCGAGGATATTCAGGACTACTACAAGGCCATCGCCGATGCCGCAGGCATGCCGTTGATCGTCTACAACATCCCCGTTTTGAGCGGCGCCAACCTCTCCACCGATCAGCTCCTGCGCCTTCTTGATGATGACGGCATCGGCGGCATGAAATATACAGCACCCGACCTCTTCCAGTTCTGGCAACTGCGCGATGCCGCCCCGGACAAATCCTTCTATTTCGGCACGGACGAAATGTTCCTCGGCGCCGCCGCCATCGGCGCCGATGGCGGGATCGGCAGCACCTATAATCTGATCGGCGACGTCTATGTCGGCATCCACGAAGCGATCAACGCCGGCGACATCGAAACCGCCCGCCGCCTGCAGGCGAAATCCTGCACGCTTGTCGAAATCCTCCTCGAGACCGGCGTGATGCCCGGCTTGAAATATGCCCTCGCCCGCCAAGGCATCCCCGTCGGCCCCTGCAAGCGCCCCTTCAGCCCACCAGTGCCGGCGGCACTTGCTCGACTTGATCGGTGGATGGATGAGAACCTTGGTCGTTGAACGGGAGCTTCGGCATGTCCGCCATTGCGTCTGACGCATCGCGTGATCGTTTCGAGCACGACGGCTATGTCGCGATTTCGCCACTCTTCGACAGCGACAAGATGGCGGAACTGAAGGCCGAAGTTGTGCGCTACATTCGGGACGTGGTGCCGACCATGCCCGATGCTCGTGTCTATTACGAAGACAAGAACGACCCGTCGTCACTCAAACAAATTCAAAAAATATTCGAGTATGACGACTATTTCGCAAATCTCATGAACAGCGTCATCCGCCGGATGGCGGAGACTGTTCTCGACGACGAAGTCATCCCGGTGAACATGCAGTATTTCAACAAGCCCGCCGGTATCGGGCAGGCGACGCCACCCCACCAGGATGGCTATTACTTTCACCTGACCCCGTGCGAGGCGGTCACCGGTTGGCTGGCGCTCGATGATGTCGACGCGGAAAATGGCTGCATCCACTATGTCAGAGGATCACATCGGACAGATGTCTTCCGCCCCCACGGCCAGACTGGCGTCCTGGGCTTCTCGCAAGGCATCACCGACTTCGGCATGCCTTCGGACAAAGCCGATGCTGTCGCCTTCCCCGGGCCTTCGGGAACATTCCTGATGCACCATGCGCGGACAATCCATTGGGCAGGCCCCAATCGATCGAAAACCCGCTCTCGCCGGGCCATCGGTTTCATCTATTACGCCGAGCGCGCGCGAGAGGACATTCTGGCCAGAGAGGCCTACCAGAAGTCGCTGGATGAACGATTGAAAGCCAGCGCCAAGATTTGAGCGGCGTTGCCAATCGAAGCTTAGTTGAACAGGGTGGCGAACGTCATGCCGACAGCGGCTTCGCCTTTTCGCCTTCCCGAAAGTCGACGATCCTTGCCGTCCTGTCGGCGCGAGGTCTCGGCATTTGGCCCGGCATCGGGAATGTCGAGGCTGGACGAACTCTTCGCGGCGAACCAGCCAATCACCGGGACGGTTGGTATCAAACCCGCATCCCGCCTTGGTCGAACATGAACATGTCGCGCTCTTGGAAATCGATGCTGATATCCGCATCGACCGAGACGTCGTGCTGCCCGAACAGGCGCATGGTGAGTTGATCGCCTTTGTCCGTGTGCATGATTACATTGGTGTCGCCGCCGAGGCGCTCCACATGGTTGACCTTGCAGGCAACGCGGCCTTTCTCTGCGATCTGGATATTTTCAGGGCGGATGCCGAGAGTTTGGCCGTCGGCGCCGCCGATGGTCGAGGCGGGCAGGAAGTTCATCGAGGGTGAGCCCAGGAAGCCTGCGACGAAACGATTGGCCGGGTTGTTGTAGAGTTCCATCGGGCTGCCGATCTGCTCGACGCGGCCGTCATTCAGGATGACGATTTTGTCGGCAAGCGTCATCGCCTCGGTCTGATCGTGGGTGACGTAGATCATGCTCGCATCGAGGGTGCGGTGGAGGCTGGCGATCTCGATCCGCGTGTTGACGCGAAGGGCCGCGTCCAGGTTGGACAGAGGCTCGTCGAACAGAAACAGCTTGGGCTCGCGCACGATCGCCCGGCCGATGGCGACGCGCTGGCGCTGGCCGCCGGAAAGCTCGGCCGGCCGCCGGTCGAGATAACCGTCCAGCGACAGCATCCGACTGGCCTCGGTGATGCGCGCGGCGATGACGTCCTTGGGCTTTCCCTCCTGCTTCAGTCCAAGCGCCATGTTACCGCGCACGGTCAGGTGGGGATAGAGCGCGTAGGACTGGAACACCATGGCGATGCCACGCCTGGCGGGCGGGATGTCATCAACTGCCGATCCGCCGATAGCGATCGAGCCCGATGTCGCCTCCTCCAGCCCGGCGATCACGCGCAGCAGCGTGGACTTGCCGCAGCCCGAGGGGCCGACGAACACGACGAACTCGCCCTCCTCGACGGTGAGGTCGATGTTCTTCAGGACGTCGACGGGGCCGAAGGACTTGCAGATATTTTTCAATGTTAGGGCGGTCATGGGCTTACTCGGAGATCGATGGCGCGGCCGGTGCGGATGCTTTCATCAGCGGCGAGACAGATGCGCAGGCTCTGCACGGCGTCCGACATGTGGCTGGTGAGGTCGAGATCGTCCTTGATCGCGCGGAGCATATAGGCCTGCTCGGCATCGCAAAGCTCCTGATGGCCGGGCTCGGAGGCCAGGTCGATCATGCGATCGGTGCCGTCGGCCTTGTGTACGCGAAGGCCGCCGACCTTGGTGTGGCCGTCCACATCGTCCGAGGCGGGCTGATCATCAGAGACGATGGACACCGAACCGTTCGGCGATACCACATCCTTAACGAAGTGGGCGGTCTCCGACATCATCGGTCCCCAGCCGGCTTCGTACCAGCCGACCGATCCGTCCGCGAACACCACCTGAAACTGGCCGTAATTGTACATGTCGGCAGCGATCTCGTCGGAAAGGCGGAGGCCCATGCCGTGGACGCGAACCGGAAGCGCGCCGGCGATCTGGCACATCACGTCGACATAATGCACCCCGCAATCGACGATCGGCGAGGTGGTCTTCATCAGCGCTTTGTGGGTTTCCCAGGTGGCGCCGGACGATTGCTGGTTCAGGTTCAGGCGAAAAACATAAGGCCCGCCAAGGGCGCGCGCTTCGTCGATCAGCCGCATCCAGGAGGGGTGGTGGCGAAGGATGTAGCCGACTACGAGTTTTCGGCCTGTCTCCGTCGCCTTGGCGACCACGCGCTCGGCATCGGCGACCGTGGTTGCCAGCGGCTTCTCGACGAAGACATGGGCGCCCGCCTCCATCGCTTTGATCGCATAGTCGGCATGGCTGTCGGAATAGGTGGCGATGCAGACGAGGTCGGGTTTTTTCGCACCAAGGGCCTCTTCAAAGTCGCGAAAGCGGGGATAGGCTCGAAGCTCCTTCGGCAAATCCACATCCGAGCGATTCACCAAACCAACGATCTCGGCGTCCGAGTCGGCGTCGGAGTGGTGAAAGGCGAGGGCGTGGCTCTTGCCCATATTGCCGAGGCCGGCGACGAGCACGCGGATCATTTGACCGCTCCTGAAGTGATCCCGCGAATGAGCTGGCGGGAGAAAATGACGTAGAGCACCATGACCGGCAGGATCGCCATGGAGAGTGCTGATAGCACCGCGTTCCAGTCGGTCACGAATTGGCCGATGAACACCTGCGAGCCGAGGGTCAGCGTCTTGGTCTCCTCGGCTGGCGCCAGGATCAGCGGGAACCAGAGATCGTTCCAGATCGGGATCATATTGAAGACCGCGACCGTGGCCATGGCCGGACGCACCAGCGGCAGGACCAGGCGGAAGAAGATGGTGTATTCGGAAAGCCCGTCGACGCGGCCGGCGTTCTTCAGATCATCCGAGACCTGGCGCATGAATTCGGAGAGGATGAAGATGGCGAGCGGCAGGCCTTGGGCGGTGTAGACCAGGATCAGCGCCCAGAGCGTGTTCACCAGGCCGGTTGCGACCATCATCTCGAGGATCGCGACCGTGCCGATGCGGATCGGGATCATGATGCCGAGCGCCAGATAGAGGCTCATCAGCGTGTTGCCCTTGAAGCGGTATTCGGCAAGGGCGAAGGCCGCCATCGCGCCGAACAGCAGCACCAGGAACAGGGACGCGACGGTCACGATCATGGAGTTCTGAAAGTACAAAAAGAAGTCGCCCTGTTTGAGGACGGTCTGGTAGCCGATCAGGGAAAAACTGTCGGTGCTGGGCAAGGCAAGCGGCTCGCGAAAAATGGCTTTCCGGTTCTTGAAGCTGTTGATGATGATCACGAACACCGGGAAAAGCGCGATCAGCGTATAGAGGATCAGGATGCCGTGGGCGGCTGCCGTGTTGAGCGGGTTCTGGCGTGCTTTGTTCATGGCGCCCTCCTCAGAACTGGTAGCGCCGCATGCGCGTCTGGATGCCGAAGAGATAGATGCACACGCCGATCAGGATGATCGCGAACATCGCGGCGGCGATCGCCGAGCCCATATGAGGATCGCCAAGCTGGAGCTGGAAGCCGAAGAAGGTGCGGTACATGAAGGTGCCGAGAATGTCGGTCGAGAAATCGGGGCCGGCAAGCGCACCCTGAGCGGCGTAGATCAGATCGAACGCGTTGAAATTGCCGACGAAGGTCAGGATCGAGATGATGCCGATGGAAGGAAGGATCAGCGGCAGCTTGATCTTCCAGAACGCCGACATGCCGGTAATGCCGTCGCACTCACCGGCCTCAATGATTTCCTCGGGAATGGTCAGTAACGCGGCATAGATCAGCATCATCGGGATGCCGACGAACTGCCAGACCGAGATCAGGGCGAGCGTTGTCAGCGCATAGGCTTCCTTGCCGAGCCAGGGAACGAATAGGGACTTCAGGCCGACCGCATCGAGCATCGAAGGCGCAATCCCCCAGATCGGCGAGAGGATCAGCTTCCAGGCAAAGCCGACGATCACGAAGGAGAGGATCGTCGGGATGAAGATGGCGGAGCGGTAGAGGCTGGCGAAGCGAAGCCTTGGATGGCTCAGGATTGCCGCGAGCAGAATGCCGATCGGATTCTGAACCAGCATATGGACGATGAAAAACCAGAAATTATTGCCGAGCGCATTCCAGAAACTACCGGACCAGCGTGGGTCACCGAACAAAGTCTGGAAATTCTGGAGCCCGACGAAAACCCGTTCTTGGTCGATCTCGGTGAACAGCGCCAGCCTCAGCGTGTTCAGCAAGGGAAAGATCATGACCGCAGTATAGACCAGCACCGCAGGGGCCAGGAAAACCAGGATGTGCCATTTAACTCGGGACGCGGCCATGACGGGTCCTTGGGTGTGGTCGTCCCGGACGACGACGTCATCCGGGACGATGCACGGGAGAGGCTTCTTGCTACTTCACCACTACTTTTGAGCGTCATACCAGCTGGCCAGGCCTTCCTGCAGGCGCAGGCCTGCATCTTCCGGGCTTTCCTCGCCCTTGATCACGTTCACCGACGCGTTCCAGGTTTCGTTCTCCAGATTGGGCGTGCCGCGGGAGAGGATCTGGTAGGTTGAGCGGATCGAGGATTGGCACTCGCCCCGCCAGGAGACGAACTCTTGGGCGAGCGGGTCCTCCATCTTCACCTCGTGGTTCGACAAGGAGAAGAAGCCGGGCAGCGCATTGGCGTAGAGCGAGGCAAACTCCTCGGAACCGACCCAGTTCAGGAAGGTATTGGCGGCGTCCGCGTTCGGGGAGGCGGCATTCAGGCCGATCGCGATGTCGGTGTGATCCGAGATGTAGCACTCGTCACCGGCGTTCTGGACCGGCGGTTTGAAGGCACCCATCTCGAAATCGGCC
>JBPCVQ010000231.1:0-5173 GCA_051010395.1 Geminicoccaceae bacterium
ATACGCCTTCGCCGGCTTCACGAAATCCCGGTAATAAGCAAGCGCATGCTCGACGAGTTCAGCCAGCAACGGCATCGCCTCGGGCGTGGCATCCGGCGCATAACGCTTGATGAACGCCCAGAGTACGTCAGGCTCCTCCGCATTCACCACGCTCGCCAGATTGAGCAGCATCCCGAAGCTGATCGGCAGCCCTCCTGGCGGCGGCTGCCGCTTGTGCATATGCCAGACCGGGTTGATCAGGCGCTTGGCCTCGTCCTGCTCCGGATATTTGTCGAGAAAGGTCGAGTAATCATCCACCTGACGTGGGATCACGTCGAAATACAGCCGCTTCGCCTTCTTCGGCGACTGATACATGAAGAGCTTCAGGCTCTCCTTCGGACCATAGGTCAGCCACTCGTCGACGGACAGCCCATTCCCCTTGGACTTCGAGATTTTCTGCCCTTGCTCATCAAGGAACAGCTCATAGAAGAAACCATCCGGCGGCGTCGCCCCCAGGATCTGGCAGATGCGCGAGGACACTTTGTGGCTGTCGATCAGGTCCTTGCCCGACATCTCATAGTCGACGCCGAGTGCTGCCCAGCGCATCGCCCAATCCGGCCGCCACTGCAGCTTGGCATGCCCATCCAGCGCACTCTGGGTGACAGGGACGCCCTGCTCGTTTTCATAGGTAACGGTCCCCGCGTCGGGGTCGACGTCCAGAATCGGCACCTGCAGGACGACGCCGGTTTCGGGGCAAATGGGCAAAACCGGACTGTAGGTCGCCCGCCGCTCAGGACCCAGCAGTGGCAACACCACTTGCTTGACTTGCTCGAACCTCTCCAGGAGGCGCCGGATGCCGTTATTGAACGCGCCAGACTTATAGAGCTTGGTCGCGCTCTGGTGCTCGTACTCGAAGCCGAACCCGTCCAAAAAGTCCTTGAGACGACCGTTCATATGATCGCCAAAGCTCGGATGCGTCCCGAACGGGTCCGGGATCGCCGTTAGCGGCTTTCCGAGGTGCTCCGCCACCATCTCTGCGTTCGGCAGATTGTCGGGCACCTTCCGAAGCCCGTCCATATCATCCGAAAACGCATAAAGCCGGCTCGGCACATCCGAGAGCAAATCGAACACCTGACGCACCAGGGACGTCCGAAACACCTCCCCGAATGTCCCGATATGCGGCAGCCCCGACGGTCCATAGCCGGTCTCGAACAGCACGAAACCTTTCGAAGGCGGCGCTTTTTCGACACGTTCGACAACCTTGAGGGCCTCGACCACCGGCCAAGCCTTGCTCTCGCGGAGCACATTCAGATCAGTCATGGGGAACTTCAGCTTCGCTAAGGAAAAATCGCCGACACCTTACGCTTTTGGACCCATGCGGGTCCAGGCCGAACTTGCCTGAGCTTGTAAAGGGCGCGGATCGAGATCGTCAACCGACCGAGCGTCATCGTTCCGTTTGCGGCAGCGGCGGTCACCTGATATTTTCCCGCCACGATCTCACCGAACTCTTCATCGAGGTCCTTGTCAAGAAGAGCCCCCTATAAGGCCAGGATGTTTGAAGTGTTCGCCATTCATTTGACCAAGTTAGGACTATCCGATGGCTGGCATCCACGACGTCGACCGTATGTTTCACGACCTTCCTTACATGAAGCTCGAACAGGCTGAACTGCTTGATCGCTTCTTGAAAGAAAATCATCTGACCCAATGCCTCGAGCTGGGCTTTCTCCACGGGAAAAGCAGCGCGTTCATCGCCGCCGCTCTGCGCGACATCGGCGAAGGGCATCTGGTCACGATCGACAGAAAGAATGCCCTTCAGCGCGAGCCGAACATCCATCACGTCCTGAAGGAGCTGAACCTCGAAGCCTGGGTAACCGTGAGCTATGAGCAACGATCCTACAATTGGCGCATGCTCAAAATGTTGGAAGAAGACGACAGGCCGGCGTTCGATTTCTGCTACATCGACGCCGCCCATACCTGGGACGACACCGGCTTCGGCTTTTTCCTCGTCGACAAGTTGCTGAAACCCGGCGGCTGGATGTTATTCGACGATCTGGACTTCGACTATGAACGACTGGTCAAGCCGGGCGAGGACATGCCGGACTTCCTCCTTCGCATGGGCCGGGAAGAACGCGAGACCAAACAGGTTCGAAAGGTCTGGGAACTCCTGGTGAAGGAACATCCTGACTATGGGGAGTTCAGCGAGAGCGGACGCTGGGCCTTCGCACAGAAGCGAGCATGATCGACATCCGCCCATCAAGGCGGCCTTGACGAGATCGGCCGGCTACGAAAGCCGCTGCCGGCGTTCCGTCTTCAGCATCTCTTGATCACCGACGCGCTTTCGGTCTCACACCACTAGAAATAATAACGGAGCCCGGCACGGAACTGGGTGATCCAGAGATCACTGTCGAATCCGTTCTCGTCGTCGAGAAAAACATGGGCGAAACGCAAGCCCGGGACGAAGTCCCAATTGTCGCTGAGATCCACGGAGACACCGCCTTCGATATGCCAGGTGAGCTCATTCGTATCCTCGTTGTCGAGCTCGACATTCGCAAAGCCGACACCTCCGCCGATATAAGGGCGCAACTCCTCGATCCGAAAGATATCCGTCTCAAGAAATTCATAATAGCCGCTGGCGGTCACCCGAGCGACCTTGGCATCTTCCGCCCGGACATCGACGTCGGCGATCTCGTAGCTCAAATCGGCTTCGACGCGAAACCTCGGCCTCAGGTGATAACCCACGAGAGCAGAGAGGCCGATTGCTGGATCGAAGCCGAATTCTCCACCGAACGACGATTCGACATCGGCGAAATATGCCAGGCTCGCCATGCCACCGACATAGAGACCGACGTCTTCGGCCTTCGCGGCCCCTGGAATAAGAAACCCGCCAGCCGCGACAGCAACAACCCAACGAATCATGCGTTCAACTCCACTTCCGACATGAATAACTCGGGATGGTCGTCGGCTGAGCCGGACCATCTCGTTCATTTCAGGAAACAGGTGTTAGAGCAAAATAATTCATACTTAAAGGTTGTGTTTAAATCATGGACCGCTTCTGAAAGATATCATGATCATCTCATAATCTCTTTCAGGTAAAATCCAAAATACAAGAACAAAACTAACGGTATTTTTTCTTTATGCAATTTGGCCGCGAAGCCGATAGGTTCCTTATCATCCCTCTTTCAGGTTGCATGCATAAAACAATTTGAAAACCAACTGTTGCAGATAAAGCATTCGGGACGGAAGAAAACGCCTCTTTCACTATCGGCGGCCTGACGACAGAACCGCATCCCTTCGAGCTGGGAAGGGGGATGCGGTCGACCTTGGATCATGTCGAGGCAGGCCTCGGAGTCATCCGCTCAAGCAGCCGTCCTCGTCCAATCTGTCTCGCAACGCCGTCTTCAGCACCTTGCCGTAGTTGTTCTTCGGCAGCGCCTCGACGACGTGATAGGCTTTCGGCCGCTTGAACCGGGCGATATGGTCCAGACAGAAGCGGTCGAGGGCTTCAGGCTCCAGGGTCACCCCGCCGACGGAGACGACGAACGCGGCCACGACCTCGCCCCACTCGTCATTCTTCTGCCCGACGACGGACACCTCGGCGACGTCGGGATGCTGCAGCAGCACCTCCTCGACCTCGCGCGGATAGATGTTCGCACCGCCCGAAATGATCAGGTCCTTCGAGCGATCGCGCAGCGTCAGAAAACCGTCTTCGTCGATCGAGCCGACGTCCCCGGTATGCAGCCAGCCGTCTTTCAGCGCCTGAGCCGTCGCCGCCTCGTCCCGCCAATAGCCGGCCATCACGGCATCCCCCTTGGCCACCACCTCCCCAATGCCATGCGATGGCAGGCGCTGACCTGCTTCATCGACGACTTTCATCTGCATGACGGTCTGCGCCTTCCCCGCGGACTGCAGCCGTTCCAGATAGCGGGGATGATCGACGTCGCCATGCGCCCGTTTGTCCAGCGCCGTGATGCACATCGGGCTCTCGCCCTGTCCGTAGATCTGCGCGAGGCGGTAGCCGAACACCTCATGAGCCTTCTGCAGATCGGCGAGGTACATGGGGCCTCCGCCATAGACAATTGTTTTAAGACCAGGATGCGTTCGGCCCGCCATCGCCTGATGACCTGTCATCCGCTTTACCATGGTGGGAGCGGCGAAGACGGTGACGCCTCTATGAACCTCGAACAGTGCCGCCATCTCCGCCGGATCGAACCCGCCGCTTTCCGGTATGATCTGGGCGGCGCCCGCCGCCGCGTGTGGAAGGATGTAGAGCCCGGAACCATGCGACATCGGCGCCGCATGGAGGACGGCGTCCTCAGGCGAAATATGATCCACGTCGATCAAGTAGCTCAGCGTCATCGCGAGAAGATTCCGATGCGTCAGCATCGCCCCCTTCGGCCGTCCGGTCGTCCCACTGGTATAGAAGAGCCACGCCGCTGCCGCGGGCAGCACGTCGACCATGGCGATCGGATCACTCTTGTCCAAGTCGGTACGACCGACATCGATGACCTGTTCGAGTGTCGGGATCTCTTCAGCAAGCCCGTCGACGCTGTCGACGAGACCCGGTGTCGCGAAGGCGATACGGGCCCCCGAATGTTCCAGAATATAAGCAAATTCCTTCGGGTGAAGCTTGGCGTTGACCGGCACCATGGTCAGCCCCGCATGCCAGCCGGCGACCAGCAGCTCCAGATATGCCGGACAATTCTTCATCACCAGGGCGACGCGGTCGCCAACGGTCAGCCCGAGCCGCCCTTGCAAATATCCAGCAATCCGCGCCGCTTTCTCCAGCAGTTCCCCATGGCTCAAAAGAACCCGCTCCCCCTCCGCGAGAGCCGGCAGTTCGGCCAGCGTCCTGCCGTTACGAACGAAGAGCGATGCAATATTCATGACTGCCGCCTTTTACTGATACTGTGGCCAAATACCGTGATCGGCCAGACCGTTTGATGCATCGTCAGCACGGCGTTTGCGGAGGCCCGATCGCCCTGTTTGCCCACCGGAGTAGTAACCAGCCGGCGTTCAAACATGTCGACAGCCAATCATGAAAACACGCGCAAACCGCGCACTGCTCAACGCTTCCTTAATCCATTCCCCTTACCATCGATCACCTGGTCCATGGGATCCTGGGAATCCACCCACCCAGCAACTAGGAGAGGATGGGATCGGACTCCCCAGATCGGATGGAACAAGAAAGCCACTC
>JBPCVQ010000232.1:0-3378 GCA_051010395.1 Geminicoccaceae bacterium
CACTGGCGGCATCCAAGGCAACGACGAACCATGGGTCTTCGGAGCAAGCGCTATCTACAGCAGCGACCACGCCGCTGATAAACTCACTCAATCATTCGATGGTACAATCGGCCAGGTCACCCTCTTCAACGAAATAATGACAGAAAGCCACCACGCGTTCGATGTCGACAACACTTGGAGCGCTTTCGATGAGACACAGGATGATTTCGTTCCAATCCCAGACGCGTAATCTCAAGAGGCAGCATCGGTGATGTTGCTCCCTGAGACGTAAGCGCTTTGCCGACCCCCTTCTGCCGTGCTGATGCTATTTGTGGGAGTCCTTCTGTGGAGATGAGACAGGATTGGACGGCTAAATGGACGTCTCTTTAGGCGGCTCAACGGAAGGCTTTGCTGGCAAGATCGAGATTCTCGAGGGTCGTTCTGGTCGGCGGAATCGGAGTGAGGCAGAACGGGCTAGGATTGCAGCGGAAAGCCTGGTGCCTGACGTACGTGTTGCCGATGTTGCGCGCCGGCACGAGGTGACTTGCTCCGGATCGAGCTTCTCGGACTTCCGCCTGAACTTCTCCCGGTGCAGCTCGCTGACAATGCTTTCCTGCCGCTTCTGAGCCTCGATAGCCGTCGGCCAGGGCCGCCTCGGTTTCAGCAAGGCGAGCCTTCGGGCGAGCGTTCTCTTCGGTCAGATTAGTATCGGTCATGACTGGGATCATGCACAGAGGCCGCGCTGCTACCAACTACAAAACGGCGCCTAGTCACTCTGCCGCAGCTAGTCCGCCCGTTCCGGCCGCCGCATAGCTTCGGGACGAACATGACGCCAGTCGAGCCCTTCGAACAGTGCCGAGAACTGCGCAGGAGACATCCCCGCCTGCAGCCGCATCGCGGCGAAGGTCGGGCCCGTCATGCCGGATCTTCGGAGCGTCGCTCCTGCAGCCCGGGACATCGTCATCACACCGTCCCGAACCTTGAGCCAGACGACACTTCACGCCTTCGAGACGCTTGTGAATCAGAACGATGCCGGTCTGATCCCAGACCAGCACCTTGATGCGGCTGGTCGATCGCGTGACATAGTGCATCCCTTTTCTCAGATTCCTGGCAGCGGCAGGGTCTTATTGTCTTGTAAAACGTGGAAGTTGTTTGGTCTGCGGGCGATGATTTCTCGGACGCCTATCCGAACCGCCTTGGTATCGAGCGCCGCCACCGGAACTTTCCAAGGCGCTGAGTGCATGACCTGCTCGGCGGGCAGCACGCCATCCTTGATGAGCTTGTGAACGGAGCCTACGCAAATTCCGAGACGGGTTGCGGTTGCATCGACACTGATCGTTTCTTCGGCAGTATCGGGGTCGAAAGGTACTATGCCCAAGCGTTCTCGGAATTCACGCACGCGCACCGTCGTCCAAGATTCTCCGTCATCCGTCTTGCAGCGCATCCGGTTCATGGTCACTGCCAGCTGACGATCCGGCCATTGTCCGCCAAGCCTGCGCATGACCTCGACTGCACTGGGACGTTGGTTTGCAGCATGATAATGACCGGACTTAATCCGCGGAACGCGGATCTCTGTATGCCGTCCACCGGCCCAGTGGATGACGACAACTGCTTCATGGGCGGCATCGTCCAGATCGATCACAACCTCATGGATCAGAACGCGGACCAGCCGCTGTTTGACCCGGGCATCGGTCGTCGGTGCATTCCAGACCGCCGGCAGATCCTGCGCGAGCTGCATCAAGACTTCCCGGTCGATCTTTGGACGAGCGACGGCCTCTGCCTCCATGTCGACGATCCTCCGTTCAAGTGCGTCGACACGCTCGAGGGCTGCGTTCCAACGCGCCTCCAGCTCACGGGCAACATGTCGTTTGGCCGGATCGACCAACTCGTAGCGGCGTGACGCCAAGGATGCTTCGTAGCGCGCTTCCTCGAGCTCGCGCTCCACAGCCTCATGGACTTCGGCAGCGGCCTTGGTCATTTGGTCGGCGGCGTGAAGTGCCGCATCGACAGCGCGATCAGAGACTGCGTCCAGAATCTGCACGGCTATGGCACGGTCAATGCGGACACCGCCGATTCCGATACAAAGGCCGGCACCGACATAAGCGTCATCGCCCCGGCACTGGTAGCGATGAGCATGGCCGGAGCGCATGCCATAAAAGACCCGCATCATGCGGCCGCAACGCCCGCAACGGACCAGACCGGTCACAAGAGCGCGACCACCGCGTGCTGCTTTTCGGGAGGTCCTCTTTTGCATGTGGGCGTTCTCCTGGATCATGCGCTGATTTTCCTCGAACGCCTCCCAAGTGATATAGCCAGGGTGATTGTCTTTCAATAAAGCACCCCAGTCTTTCATGGCTCGCCAATGACCATTGGTTTTGCGTGCGCGGCTATCGACAACATTGGTTCGATAGCATGTTCGACCGAAGGCATAGGCACCAGCGTAGATCGGGCTTCTGAGCACCTGCATGACTGTGTGGTAGGGTGCCGGCGGCTGTGAGATGCTTTCGCAATGTCGGCAGGTGAACTTCTCCCGGACATATTGGATGACCTTCCACTGCCGCGGAATGACCTCCAGCGTCTCGGTGATATCCTCCCCAAGCTTGGCGAGTTTTTCTGATCCGCAGCAGTCGCATGATGTCGGGCCAGGAATGACCACTCGTTCGCGGGGCAGATGCTCAGGGAATGGCTTCCTTGATGGCTTTTTGCGCGTGAAAGCTTTGACGTCGGTCGTCTCGGATGCCGCCATCTCTGCCTTGAGCTCGTCCTCGGTGGCGCTCACCTCGAGGTCTTCAAGTTCGAGCTCCATCTGGTCGAGCAGTCGGGCCTTCCTCTCCGAGCGCTGGCCATAGAGCTCGCGCCGGAGCTTCTCGATTTGTAGCTTCAAAGACGCGATGAGAGCATCGATGCTTGACGCCTTGGCCTCGGCAGCAAGACGCGCCGCACGCTCGGCAACGAGCTCAATCTCGGCTTTCGCCAAAGCCGCGCGCAGGGCTTCGATATCATCGGGTGGGCCAGCCATACACCGGAGAACAGCACATTCAGCCGGTTTTGTGGCCCCCTCAGGAATCCAGGTGAGTCAACCTGCCGCAGCTGGCCGCCAAGTGCGCTGCGGGTGGCGCCAATCTATACCTTCAAGCAGATAGCCAAGCTGGCCCGCCGAAATCGAAACCACCCCATCGGCCGGCGACGGCCAGATGAAACGCCCACGCTCCAGACGCTTGGCATAGAGCGATATTCCAAGCCCATCATGCCAAAGAATCTTGATGAAATCGCCAAACTGACCATCATTCTGCATACTCTTCGCGATCTGCCCGGATCGAATATCCATGGCATCCGCTGTATGGACAGCGGCTTCCTGCCCACCGCGGCGCTCGTCGGGATGGCGTCGAAGTCCTGATT
>JBPCVQ010000233.1:0-8375 GCA_051010395.1 Geminicoccaceae bacterium
GCACCCGCCAGGAGATCGGCCATCAGCCAGAGCCCGCCGCCCTTGTGGCCGGTGATCGCAGCGCCGAAGGGCAGGAGGGCGCCGCGGGGATTGGTATAGAGATCCCTCGGATCAGTGGTCGGCTCGCCGTCGGCGTCCAGGAGGCAATCCGGTGACAGGGCCGTGCTCTTGTTTCTGGCCACCCTGACCTTGCCTTCGGCTACCGCGGAGGTCGCAAAATCCAGGATGACCGCCTCTTCGCCCTCGCTCGGCACGCCGATGGCGATCGGATTGGTGGAGCCGCGTCCCTCGGCACCGCCATGGGGGACGACGATAAGTTGATGGCCGACGGCGTTCACGAAGTTCAAGGACACCATGCCGGCATCGGCGGCCCGTAGCGCCCAATCGCCGATGCGGCCGAGATGGCCTGAATTCCGAAGCGTCGCCATGCCGATGCCCTGGCTTCTGGCTTTATCGATCGCTGCATCGATCGCCTGCTCGCCGACGATCTGGCCGTAGCCGAAATGTCCGTCCAGAACCGTGACGGCTCCGGCGTCGCTCACCACCTCTGCGGTCTGGTTGGGCTTTAGCGTACCGTTTTGGACACTCGAAACATATTGCGGAATGCGGATGACCCCATGGCTGTCATGACCGGCGAGATTGGCATCGACCAGGCGTGAAGCGATTTTTCCGGCCTCCAGAGGCGCAGACATCGCCGCCTCGAAGATGGCTTTAGCCGCACGGACGAGCTTTTTTTGTTGGATCTGCACCTGGGGGCTCCTTGAGGAATCAGATCATTCCCGATGCTCATCCAAGCCCCGGATGACCTAAGCATCAAGCAAAATTGAGCGGGGCCGAGTGTGTTCCAGCCACCACCGCAGCTTCTGTGGCAAGCTTTCGTCAAGCCGCAGAAGCCGTTTTTTTGGGAGATCTAACGTTAATGGTCGGACGATGACAAGGGTTCACCGGAGAACGATGGTTCGAGAAAGCCCACCGACATTCGCCTGATCCATCTGGCGAATGTCACATGGTCGGCTGAAGAACCGGGCGCGTTGGCAATGGCTTCGATTTCCAGCCGGCACCCGTCTCTTCTTCCGCCGACGTCCAGCGAATCGCAGGGCCACCCCGACCACTGGTCGTTTCCGGGAGGGCGTCCGCATCGGCAATTTTCGACTCGGTCTGAACAGGCGCTGCATCCACCTCAGGATTGTCCGCCGTCCGGCCAGTCAGCCTATCCTGATAGACTTCGCATCCGGTGTTGCCGAGATCGCCGAGCACCAATGAAAGTGAGCCAATTTCCAAGGCCTGACGGCATGCTGCGGCAATCTGGTCAATCTCGTCCGGTTCAAGTACTGCATCGTCGAAATTGCTATAGGTGCTGATGGTTTCGATCGCCTCATCTCCGACGTTCGACGGGCGTTCGTTCCAGTAGTCTGCAGTGACGGTTTCTTCCAGTCCGAAACCGCTCTCATCGTAGTAGCGGTAAGCGCCGGCGTGCAACGGGATGTCGAGCCCCGTCATGGCCTCGCCCGGCAGGCCGATGCCGAGGGTGGCATGGGCGCTCTTGAAATAGCTGGTATGTTCGAACATCGTCTTGGTGATGAGGTAGACGACATCGGCAGCGACATCCTTGTGCACCAGGAATTGCACGGGATCGGCGTCTTCAGAGCTTACGCCTTCAGGCCAGAGCGCCATGATCGCGCGAACATCATGGTCATAGGCATTCGGTACACGGCCATAGACCAGCGCTGCTTCCACCTCGCGTCTCTGAAGCAGGGAGAGCCGGTCCTCATCGGCGCCTACCTCCTTAGAGGCGAGCGTGATTCCGTGCTTTGGCAAGAGAGCGATCTGGCCCATCGCCCAGAGATTCGTGCCAAAGACAAAGCTCTCGCTTCCAGGCATACCGATCGCGACAGCAAGACGACTATCGACCTCAGCCTCGGCAACAGATGCCAAAAGGGTCAAGGCGCCGACCAAGGCCGACAGCCGTTTGGCAAAAAACATCAATGTAACTCCCAGGTCTCGTGTTATCTTTTGTTTTACAGTCTCGGGGAGCAAAAAAACCGATCAGCAACAGCGTGAAGCGCTCAGAACTGCTGTCCATCCAAAACGACGATCAAGATGTTAACACTCGAAGCCTGCATTTCATCCCGTATCGTGGCATTTCCACAATTTGTTGATAAAATCGGCCTAATCTTCGTTCGGTATTGCGCCGAATCGGGGGGAGAGAGCGGGCTTATGGACCGGCACAGGTCCATTTTTTGGGCTGATGTCGCGCAGCAATGCTCGTCCTGAAAAACCGGCGAAGCGTTCGCTCAAGCCCGACAATATCGGAGATTTCGCCGGGAAGACCCCGCATACCGTTGAGCTTCCAGGCACGTTCTTCGGCTATGTTGGACATCAAATGACGTGGTCACACCACTAGTTAACGCGGACCTCGCTGCCGATCACGTCGTCGATCACGCTGCCGGCGCGCTTTATGCGCACCTCGCCGCGATAGGTGCCTTCGGGCCAACCTCCGAGCGGCCTTGGCGCGCTCGCGAAGCTGAACCAGCGTTGGCGTTGCTGGCCGACCTCGAATGTCCGGTCGATCACGACACTTCTATCGGGGCCCTCCAGCTTGAAAGCCACCTCGTCACCCCGCTCGAACCAATAGCCGTCGATCCAAAGTGTCAGCGAGGGGCTGTGGGCAGGCAGTGCTGCCTCGCGATGCCAGCCCTTGCGCGTATCATCTTTGTCGGGAACCGTAGCGGTGATGCCGCTATTGGTGAGAAGCGCTGGTCGGTAGCCGAGGGATTTCCTGACGCTTCGGCTCCAAAGCGGCGCTTCACCAGGCCCGCAGGCTGCTCCACGTTCAACACCGACGAACGGATCGACCGGCCGGTCATTGCGCCTGATGTCGAAATGCAGATGAGGAAAACTGGTCTGTCCGGAAAGGCCTACCAGGCCAAGCGGCTGCCCCGCCAGAACCTCGTCGCCTTCGAGCACCATCGTGCTGCCCCGCCTGAGATGACAATAGAGGGACACCCAGCCGTCACCGTGATCGATGCGCACGCCGTTGCCGCATTCCCGCCCGTCGACCGCCTTGACGTTACCGGCGTTGATCAGCCGATCCTCCATGCCGTCGCGCACGGCAACGACCCGTCCGGCAGCAGCGGCGAACACCTTGACGCCGGCGGTGACGGCGGCGAGGTCGCGCACCGCGAAATCCGTGCCCTTGTGACCATCACCGCTCATCGGCCCGCAGGCATAATCCTTTACCGCCGGTCCCGGATCATGATCGACATAGCGCACCACCCAGCAGGTGCTTCCGGGCTCGCAATGGAGCGGCAGCAGTAGATTGTCCAATTTCGCAAAAGCACTATCGAGGCGAAGACATACCGCCACCGACAGGAAAACGAGGAGAAAGATCGCTGCTCGCTGCACGCCAGGCCTCCATAGTCAAGGCTCGATCAGGTCACCATTCCGACACGGCGTCGGGTTAGAGTAGCAAATCGCCATCCCAAAAGGAGGCTTGCTATGGTCAAACCAAAATATAAACCAAAAAGCAATCCGTAGATGTTGTATTTCGCGTAAAAAGAGAAAAAATAAGAAAGCGGTATGGCAATGCACCAAAAACTGGCGGTCTGGATCAGGAGGGATGGCCAGATGTCGGCGGCGCCACGAAGGGCGCCGATCAGTATGCCCTGGCAAGCATCCGAGACCAGGATCAAGGCGGCGATCAGGAGACCCGTCGCCGCCAGCCTGACGACAGCCGCATCTTCCGTGAAGAGGGTGACGATGGCCTCATTGGTCAGCGCCAGAAGCGGCATGAGCATCAGCATGGTAAACATCCCTATGCCAACACCGACCCAACCGGCATATTTCATGCTGGTCTGGTCACCGCTGCCGACGGCATTGCCGACCCGAACGCCGGTGGCCACAGCGATTCCGATCGCCAGCATATAGATCAGCGCCATGATGTTGAGCACGATGTGATAGGCGGCAAGCGAAACGGCACCGAGCCACCCTGCGAAGGTCGCGGCTGCGAAAAAAGCGCCGTGTTCGAGGGCGAAGGACATCGCCATCGGCCAGCCAAGTCTGCTGAGCCTTGCCTGAAGCTGCCAGTGCCCCGCCATCGGGGCCCGGACACCATAGGCCTGGCGTCCGGGCATCACCAGAATGTAGACAATCATAACCACTGCCATCGCCCATCGGGTGATCGAGGTCGCAAGCGCAGCACCCTCGGCGCCCCATTCGAGCGGGCCGAACATGAAAATGACGTTCAAGGCTGCGTTCAGAAGATTGGCCAGCGCCATGATCACCATGCCCGGCAGCGGCCTGCTGATGCCCTCCAGGAATGCGCTTGACGCGGTAAAGAGGAAGATCGCAGGCATGCCGAGAGCGAACATGGTGACGGCCGGTCCGCCGCCTTTCACCATCGTCGCATCCTGTCCCAGCATCGAAAGCACCGTTTCGCCCGGCCAGAGCAAGAGGCCGACCAGGGCACCGATCGCCAATGCATTCAGGAGGCCGAGCCGCCAGATGCGGCCGCATTGCATGCGGCGTCCCGCCCCGTCGATCTGGGCGGTTACCACCACCACGCCCATCAGAAGGCCGACACCCACCAGGAGCAGCGCCATCTGCGGCAATTGCGCAATGGCGTAAAAGGCGATCTCCTCGGCGGTCAGCCGGCCACACATCACCGTATCGACGGTGGTCATCACCAACAGGCCGGCGCGCGCGATCATCACAGGCACGGCGAGACGAAGCGTCGGCAATACGTGCCGCCGCAGCAGACCGTCGCCCCGCGTCACGATGAGCCGGGATTGGACAAGGTTTGCGATCGTCGAGGCTGAAACCCGGCACGTTGAGAAGAGAAGGAAATCGTCAATAAGCCATCGGTGACGGTCTGCTGACCCATAAACCCCCGAGAGGACCGCATACCGTTCGCCCTGCAGGCGCTATCGGCGAAAACGCTCCGAAAGTAACTGACGCGGCCACGCCACTAGCGGTCTTCGAAGAGGAGAACGGTCGCTTCCTCGCCGGGTGCGATGACGGCTTTGTGCTTGTCGTGATCGCCCCCCTCGATGAAGAGGGCGTCGCCAGCCTTGTATTCGACCTGCTCCTTGCCGAAATCGATGACCATCCGGCCGCTCAGCACCATGCCGACATGACCCTTCTGGCACCAGTCCGTTTCGCTGAACTTATCCGTAAAGCGGACCAGGCGGAGCACACGACCGTTCTTGGCATAGCGCTTTTCAGGGGCTCCCGGCGACTTCTTGCGCCAGCCAAGCTTGCTGAAATCGATGCGGCGTTTCGCTTTTGCGGCCATCGGTTCCTCACAGACATCCTGAAGCAGGGCAAACCTTGTATTCAGTCACGTTCTTTTCAGTACATGATTATTGACTAGAGGTAGGAATAGAAGCTCAGAGGAAAAAAGACAACGATTGGCGATGGCGCCTGACCTGGACCTTGGAAAGACCGACCTTCTGCCTGGCGGCTGCCGATCGGGAATCATCTGATTGACAGCGGATCGGCGGCAAACCATGCTAGGCTCCGATGGCGCTCAGGTTGCATGTCATGCCTGGGCGAAAAGGGAACGGGGTGCGGCTTGCGGAAGGTGTCGGAATCGGCGCCGGATGCCGGTCAAATCCCCGGCTGCCCCCGCAACTGTAGGCGGCTCGTTCCGATCACTGAAGTCACTGGGCTTTTGCCTGGGAAGGCCGATCGGAACCATGAGGCGCGAGCCAGGAGACCTGCCATCGAGAAGGAGCCTCGGCGAGGCCTTCATGCGGCGGGCATGGTGGTCTGGGATCAAGAAATTCCCTTCGCCGCGGCATGGTTCACAACGTTCCTCCGAGAGGGCACCATGTCGTCATTTTTTCGCCTAAAGTCCACCACAGCCATCATCGCTTCCGGCCTTGCCGTCGGGGTCGCTGCCTCCGCAGGTGCGCATGATACCAGCGCGCCTCATGTCCATATCGCGCCCGGCGAGCTTTCCCATTTCATTTTCGTGCCGAACCGAAACTCAGCGGATGTCGCCGTCATCGATACACGCGTCGATGAAGTCGTCGCGCACGCTCCGGTCGGGAGCGTACCCCATCAGGTCGCTGTTTCCGAAGATCGCATGAAGATGATTACGTCGAACACCGCCGATAACACCGTCACGATCACTGACCTCGAAACCCTCGAACGGGCGGGCACCATCGAGCTTGGCCATGAGCCCGAGCATATGGAGATCGGCCCGAATGGGGACATCGTTGCGATCGGTAATATCGGTGCTGGCACGGTCTCGCTCGTGTCCCTGGAAACCGACAGCGAACTCGCTCGCGTTGACGGCCTCTACGAGCCCCACAACATGACGTTCAGTCGTGGCGGCGACCTTCTCTATGTCGGCAATCTCGGGGCCGATGTGGTCAGTGTGATTGACGTCGAACGCGCCGAAGTGATCGACGAGATCCAGGTCGGCGCTCCGCAGGCCACCGCAAGCGACGGTAGCCCTGACACCTATCAGGGCATCATCAACGTCACGTCGACCATCGACGGACGGTTTGGTTTCGCCGCTTATGGCGAGGGCGATGCCATGGCGGTGATCGATCTCGACAACAGGGAAACGATCAAAACCCTCGAGGTCGGCGACCTCCCCTGGCGCGCCTATGCCACGACTGACGGCCGCTACATGATCACCCCCAATAACGGGGACGAGACCGTCTCGATCGTGTCCACCGCCCATCTTGAGGAGGTTGCCCGCCTGCCGGGCGCTGCCGACATGACCGGCGTCAACACCGGCATGTTCGACACCACGGCATTCGTCATCAGCCGCGGTGACGACAAGCTGGTCACCCTCGACCTCCAGACCATGCAGCCCGCCGGCGAGATTCAGCTTCCTGGAACGCCGGAAACAGGCGTTACCACACCTGATGGCAAGAAGCTCTATGTCGCGCTGAGCAGTAGCGACGAGGTTGCCGTCATCGACGTCGCGAGCCGAGAGCTGGTCAAGACCATCGGCAATGTCGGCGACGAGCCCTGGGGCGCCCACATGACCGGCGCCATGAACTATTGCCATTAATTTTTAAACTTGCCTGAGACCAGCCCGGTGACGGTGGTGAAAGCACTTGCCGTCACCGGGTTTTTTCTGAACTTGGCTGCTGCGCCAGTCTCCGTTGCTGGGCCTGCCTATGAACGTGTGGTCGATGCTGCAAGAGCTTCCGCCGTCATTGCTGACGACATCATCGAGGCTGTAAAATCCAGCTGTCAGACAGCCCTCTGCTTTGCCGAGGCTCTGGCGGCGGAACGACCTGATCATGTTCGCCTGGAACCCGTCGATCACCCCGACACAGACAGCATCCGCTGGGTATCAACCCGCCCCTCGGTAATCGTCGAGGAAACACCCGGCAAACTCAGACTAGAGTTCACCCATTTCGGCCGAAAGGCGCTCCCAGAACTCCGCGCGGCGTTGGCCAGCGCCAAAGATGCCCAGTCGATAGCGATTGACGTCAGCGGCAATGCGGGGGGGGATTTCGAGCGGATGCTTTCCATCGCCGGCCTCCTCCTCGGTTCCGTCCGGGACGCGGTTGAAATAGACCATGGCGATCATATCGAGCGACACGCACTTCAGGGGTGCGCCACCGGCAAGTGGCAGGTCGCCAGCGTCGAGACAGACAATAAAACCGCCTCCGCCGCCCTCCTTCTGGCCCGTCTGCTAGCGGTTCATGGCGGCGCCGAGCTAATCGGTCCTCCCTTCGAGGAAAAGCCCATCTTCCTTAAACGGCGCATTCCGATCGACCATGACTGGCGTCTCGTCTTGCCGGTTGCCGTGGTGAAGATTGCCGAGCCTTAAGGTGCCCATTAGATCTGATCCCGATGGGAGGGAATCGATCTGGATCATGCCGATCCATGACAATGCAGGTGCTGCTCGGGTTTCCCCGTTGGAAGGGGCCCATAGCCAATCCCGTCATACCGGGAACTAGTCTAGAAGTCGCTCCACCCGTCATTGCCGCCTGCGGTAGCGAGTGGCTCGCTGGTGGCGGGCACTTTCGCCTCTGGTTTTGCCGGCTGCTTGGATTCTTGGCGAGGCGAAGGCTGTTGAGCGCCCAGCTTGAAGAAGGCCATCAGTTCGGCGAGCTTGCCGGCCTCGCTGCCGAGGATCCGAGAGGAAGCCGTGCTTTCCTCGACCAAGGCGGAGTTTTGCTGGGTCATCTCGTCCATGCTGGCGACGGAGCTATTGATTTCCTGAACGCCGATTGCCTGCTCTTGGGAAGCATGCGCGATTTCCTGGACGATTCCGGCGACCTTGCCGATCGAGCCGACAATCTCGGTCAGCGCTTCACCAGCCTGGTTGACGAGCTGAACCCCGTCATTGACCTGGCCGTTACTGTCCTGGATGAGGATCTTGATGTCGGCTGCCGCCTGAG
>JBPCVQ010000234.1:0-3519 GCA_051010395.1 Geminicoccaceae bacterium
CCTCAACAAGAGGCAAAAGACCACCTGATAACGACACCCGAGCCTCCCAAAACAAAAGGAAACTCCTTCATCCTCGGCAGATCATCAACCAGCAATAAGTCGCTCCAAAAATCGAAGGGTGGTGAGGTTCGGAGGCGCCCGCTTTCGTGCAGGTTTGATGACCAGCCCGTCGCATTATCCAAATTGGTCTCATGAAGAGACGAAGTGGCCGGCAAAATGTGCTGACAGAGCCCGATGAAGGACTTCGAGACGGCGAAAAGGCGACTGGCTATTTCTGAGAGCGTTGCCCTCCGGCATTGTCTCGATCAGCTTCAGACCCTCACGCCCAAATGCCTCTTTCAAGCTGCCGATCAGCCAGGCTTCGGCCTGGTCGCGCCGACGATCGGCAAGCGGGCCTGCTGCGAGGTATTGCCGATGGCGATCTAGACCTTCGATCAACGCAGCCGCCCCATCATGCTCACTGGCAGCGATCGAGAGCACCGGCACCTGCCAGACACCGTCCGCCGGCCGACCGGTGGCGCTGCCGGTGGTGGTGAGGGCAGAGCGGAGATCGCGTTTCGTCTGGATGGCGATCTGGCCGAGATCCGCTTTGGTGACGATCGCGATATCCGGGATCTCGGCGATGCCGGCTTTCATATATTGGAGGCTGTCGCCTGACCCCGGCTGCACGCAGAGGAGAACGCTGTCCGCGACGGACGCGATGTCGGTCTCGCTCTGGCCGACGCCGACCGTCTCGACGATCACCCGATCATAGACAGCGCGCATCAGGACAACGGCTGATGCGGTGATCGAGGCGAGGCCGCCGAGGCGATCGCGGGCCGCCATCGAGCGGATGAAGACGCCGGGGTCGGAGGGATCGGTTTCGATGCGCACCCGATCACCGAGCAGCGCACCACCGGATCGACGAGACGATGGATCGATCGCGATCACGCCGACCGTCTCGTTCGCAGTGCGAAAGGCTTTCATCAGGGATGCGATCAATGTCGACTTGCCGACGCCCGGCGGCCCGGTGATGCCGATCACATGGCCCCTGGCACCATGATAAGCCTCATCAAGAAGATCGATCGTACCAGACGCCGTCGGCGCCGCCTCTATCCTGGCCAGTGCATCGGCCAGCGCCCTCTTCCCCCCCTTACGCAACCGTGTCAGCAGGGCCGCCGTCAAGTCAACCGTCGACGCGGCGCGTCGCTGCCTGGGCGGCGGCGAGGCGGGCTATGGGGACGCGGTAGGGGGAACAGGAGACGTAGTCGAGACCGATCCTGTGGCAAAAGGCGACGCTTGCCGGATCGCCGCCATGTTCGCCGCAGATTCCGAGTTTGAGCCCGGGGCGGGCTGCCCTCCCCTGATCGGCCGCAAGCTTGACCAGGAGGCCAACGCCATCGACGTCGATGCTGCTGAAGGGGTCGGTCGGGTAGATGCCCTGCTGGATATAGGGCTCCAGGAACTTGGAGCTGTCGTCGCGTGAGAGGCCGAGCGCCATCTGGGTCAGGTCGTTGGTGCCGAAGCTGAAGAACTCCGCTGCTTTGGCGATCTCGCCCGCCTGTAGGGCGGCGCGCGGGACTTCGATCATGGTGCCGGTCTGATAGGTGAGCTTGCCGCCGGTTTCCTCGATCACGGCTGAAGCGACCTTGTCGATCTGCGCTTTCAGGATGTCGAATTCGCGGGCGGTGCCGATCAGCGGAACCATCACCTCGGGCACGACCGGATTGCCGGTGTTCTTCTCGCTCTCGACCGCCGCTTCGAAGATGGCGCGGGCCTGCATTTCGTAGATTTCCGGGAACAAGATGCCGAGGCGACAGCCGCGAAAGCCGAGCATCGGGTTGGTTTCCTGAAGTTCTCGCGCGCGACGGCGAAGGGCTTTGGGATCGATTCCGGAAGCCTTTGCGACGTCCTCGATCTCGTCGTCCTCATGGGGAAGGAATTCGTGAAGCGGCGGGTCGAGCAGGCGAATGGTGACGGGACAGCCGGCCATGATCTCGAAGAGCTCGACGAAATCCTTCCGCTGCATCGGCAGGATCTTGTCGAGTGCGGCACGCCGGCCATCCGGCGTTTCCGCGAGGATCATCTCGCGCATGGCGACGATGCGTTCCCCATCGAAGAACATGTGCTCGGTACGCGAGAGGCCAATGCCCTCGGCGCCGAACTTGCGCGCGGTTTCGGCATCATCAGGTGTTTCGGCGTTGGCACGCACCTTGAGCTTACGCTTCTGATCCGCCCAGCCCATGAGCGTGGCGAAGTCGTCGGAGATGACCGGATCGAGCGTGGGCACGGCGCCGAGCATCACCTCCCCTGCCCCGCCGTCGATGGTAATGGTGTCACCCGCCTTGATTTCATGGCCACCGGCGAGCAGGCGCTTGCCGGCATAATCGATCTCGATGCCGCTTGCCGCCGACACACAGGCCTTGCCCATGCCGCGCGCAACCACAGCCGCGTGGCTGGTCATGCCGCCACGCGCCGTGAGGATGCCCTTGGAGGCATGCATGCCGTGGATATCCTCGGGCGAAGTCTCGATGCGCACCAGAATGACGGCCATGCCGGCCTGACCCAGCTTTTCCGCCTCATCGCTGTCGAACACCACCTGGCCCGAGACGGCGCCGGGCGACGCAGGCAGGCCTTTGGCGAGCACCTCGCGCGACGCATCGGGATCGAGCGAGGGGTGCAGGAGCTGGTCGAGGGACGCGGGCTCGATGCGGCAGACGGCTTCTTCCTCGGTGATCAGCCCCTCATTCGCCATATCGACGGCAACCTTGAGGGCGGCAGGCGTCGTGCGCTTGCCGCTTCGGGTCTGCAGGATCCAGAGACGCTTGTCCTGAATGGTGAATTCGATGTCCTGCATGTCCCGGTAGTGAGCTTCGAGCTTGTCGAAGACGGCGGCCAGCTCGGCGAACGCTTCCGGCATGACCTCTTCCATCGAGGAGAGGTCACTCTCGGTCGCCGCCTTCATGGCTTCGGTCAGGGGCTGCGGGGTGCGGATGCCGGCGACCACATCTTCGCCCTGGGCATTGATCAGGAACTCGCCGTAATGGCGGCGCTCACCGGTCGACGGATCACGGGTGAAGGCGACGCCGGTGGCACTGTCGTCGCTGCGATTGCCGAAGACCATGGCCTGGACATTGACAGCCGTGCCCATGGCTTCGCCGATGTCATGGAGGCGACGATAAGTCTTGGCGCGAGGCGTCATCCATGAGCTGAAGACGGCCCCGACAGCGCCCCAGAGCTGCGCCTGCACATCCTGAGGGAAAGGATTGCCCGTCTCCGTCTGCACGATCTTTTTGTAGCGCTCTATCAGGTCGTCCAGATCATCGGCGGTCAGCTCATTGTCCAACTTATAGCCACGATCACGCTTGATCTCGTCCAGCTGGTCCTCGAAGAGGTAATGATCGACGCCGAGCACGACATCGCCATACATCTGGATGAAGCGACGGTAGCTATCTCTCGCGAACCGGGCATCGCTGCTTTCTGCAGCCAGCCCCGCGACCGTATCGTCATTGAGACCGAGATTGAGGACCGTATCCATCA
>JBPCVQ010000235.1:0-3229 GCA_051010395.1 Geminicoccaceae bacterium
CTTGAAACAGGTTGGTGAGCGCCCTCGGCAGTCGGACAGTGACGGCGCTCTCGCCCGCATGCTCGGTGGTGGTCATGGCATGTTCAGCCCGGCATCAGGCATCGATGACCAGCGTTTCCACCGAAGAGATCGACGGCAGATGCTGGGCGATGCAGCGCCAGCTGTCGCCTTCATCGGCGCTGGCATAGAGGGCGCCGGAGCTCGTCCCGAAATAGACGCCGGCAGGCTCCAGAACATCGGTCGCCATCGCTTGGCGGAGCACCCCAAGAAATGCATTTTGCTGCGGCAGGCCTTCCCTCAGGTCCTGCCAGTTCCTACCGCCATCGCGGGTGCGCCAGACGGCGGCTTTTGCATCGGGGACGTAACGTCCTTGAATATCGCCGTTCAAGGGGAGGAGGAACAATGTCTCCGGGTCGCGGGGATGGGCGGCCGCCGGAAAACCGAAGCTGGAAGGCAAGCCCGCCTCGATGCTCTTCCAGGTTCTGCCACTATCGTCGGTCCGATACATGCCGCAGTGATTCTGCTGATAGAGACGATCGCTGATGCCAGGCGCCATCACCAGGCTGTGTACGCATTGACCGAACTCGGGATAGCGCATCTCTTCCGGCAAGAAATCGCACCGCGTGCCGCGGTTGCGGGGTTCCCATGTTCTACCGCCATCGGCGCTAAAGAACACACCGGCAGCTGAGATGCCGATCCAAAGCCTTTGGCGATCCGTTGGATCAGAGACTAGGGAATGGAGGATCAAGCCGGCGCCGCCCGGCTGCCAATCCGGCCGTGATGGATGATCTCGAAGGCCGCCCAGATGCCGCCAGGTCTCGCCGCCGTCGTCGCTTCTAAAGAGGCCGGCAGGCTCGACACCAGCGAATAGTGCGCCATCCGCTGCCATCAAACTCCAGACCGCCTTGATCGGCGCTTCGCCCTCCGGATAGTTCAACCCCTCGCTCGAATGCGTCCAGCTATGCCCGAGGTCGGTGGACTTCCAGACAGCAGGGCCGAACCACTCATTGCCACCGCCGCCATAGATCACGCCACTGGCAGAATCGGCGACGGCATGGTTGATCGGCCAAGTCTCGCAATACGACCCGCGCAGGGACCAATCTTGCCTTCCTGCATCGCCATCGAGAATGAAGACGCCCTTTTTCGTTCCGAGAAGGAGGCAGATCTTTTTCGACATGACGAGGCTCCCCGAAGACTGAGCTCTTGCACCATCCCAAATTGAATGGATTGCGAACTATAGCGGCTCAATCTTCTCGCGGCGATGATTGAAAAACCCAAAGCGACCCGCCTCGTCGCATGTAAGGCGACTGCTTACTGTCTTTGGCAATGTGGCGAAAAGCTATATTGAATTGGCGAATTTTTGGTAACTCGACCTCCAGAATTCCCCAACAATCGAGCTTCGGGCCGGGAAAATGGGATGCGCCCTGGAGGTCTTCATGAAGTTTCAGCTCGCAATCAACCTCGAACGTCTTGCTGACGACGTGACCATGGGCGACGTGGAGCGGCATACGCTCGAGATGGTGCAAATGGCCGACGAAGGCGGATTTCATATTGTCTGGGCGGCGGAGCATCATGCGCTCGAAATGACGATCGCGCCCAACCCCTTCCAGCTCCTAACCTGGTGGGCCGCCCATACGAACAGGATCAGGCTCGGAACGGCCGTTGTCACCGCTCCATACTGGCATCCTCTTCGGGTGGCGGGCGAGGCGGCGATGACCGATCTCGTCTCCGGTGGACGGCTTGAGTTCGGCATCGGCTCCGGCGCCTATCAGCGTGAGTTCGATCGTATGCGGCCCGGCCTGATGCAGTCAGAGGGCTGGCGCTACATGCAGGAGATGTTGCCGGCGGTGAAAGCGCTTTGGGCCGGCGACTATGAACATGAAGGGGAGTTATGGTCCTTCCCGACGGCAACCTCCGTACCAAAACCCCTGCAGAAGCCGCATCCGCCCATCTGGGTAGCGGCGCGCGCACCGGTTTCTTTCGATTTCGCCGTCAGGACCGGCAGCAACATCATGACCTGGCCCTTCACCCGGCCGTTTCAGGAGGCCGAGCTCTACAAGTCCAGGCTCGACGAAGCGATGGCCAAAAATCCGAGCCAGCCACGCCCGATTTTCTCCATGATGCGCCACACCGCCGTCTATGATCGGAAGGAGGATTGGGAGGTGCCGATCAGGGCCGCGCAACGGCAGCTCGCGCAGTTCGAGGGGCTCTATAAGAACCTCGGTGACGTGAAGAACGGCTTTCCAAAACCGGTCGATCTCGACGAGATCGCCAATCGAGACGAATTCAACCCGGACATGCTGCACGAAAACCTGATGTTCGGCACACCCGATGAGATCATCACCAAGCTGAAACGCTACCAGGAGATCGGCATCGACCAGTTCACCTACTATGCCAGCCTCGGGCTTGGGCACAAAGAACAGAAACGGTCGCTCGAGCTGTTCATCAGTGAGGTCATGCCTGAATTTGCATAAGAAAAAAGATGAGGATGACATGACACAACACGTCGAGGTCTCGCGCAGGGGGCATATTCTCGAAGTCCGGCTGAACAAGCCGAAGGTCAATGCGATCGATCACGAGATGAGCCGGGAGCTCGGCGCCGCCTTCGCAATACTGCGTAACGATCCGGAACTGCGTGTCGGCATCCTCACTGCCGAAGGAACAAAAATATTCTCGGCGGGCTGGGATTTAAAGGCAGTCAATTCCGGCGAGATGCAGCTCGACAATTGGTGGGAGGACGGTGACTACGGCGATGGTGGCTTTGCCGGACTGACCGAGAACTGGACTTTGAACAAGCCAGTGATTGCCGCCCTCAATGGCCTGGTCATCGGCGGCGGGTTCGAGCTGGCACTGGGCTGCGATCTCCTGATCGCCGCGGACCATGTCGAATTCGGCCTGCCAGAGCTGCCCTTGGGCATTGTGCCGGATGCCGGCGCACTCCAGCGCCTGCCGCGCCGTATTCCCCACAATATCGCCATGGAAATGTTCCTGCTCGGCCGCCGGATGACAGCAGAGGAGGCTGCCCGTTACGGCCTGGTCAACAAGGTCGTTCCTTACGATGAACTGATGACCACCGCACATGAATGGGCAGAGAAGCTTGCATCATCGGCGCCGCTTGCTTTGCAAACGGTCAAGGAGGTCTTGAGGAACATCGAGTGCGCCCGCCTTGAGGACGCCTTCAGGACGATGCGCACTGGCGATCTGCCCTCCTATCGCGCCATGCTCAAAT
>JBPCVQ010000236.1:0-5352 GCA_051010395.1 Geminicoccaceae bacterium
ATCCAAGTACGGCGATTGGTGAGAGGTGGAAGACTTGGCGCAACATCAGAGAGGTAGCGCAATAGCTTCTGAATTACCTGAGCGCATCGCTGCGGCAGGCCGAGCCAAACCCTACAATGCCAATCCATTAGGCTGGCACGTTTTGGCCCTTGTCGTGCATGCTGCTGAAGCTCCTGATAACGCCCAAGAGGCTTTCTCGGGCCACAATGACGATCGCAATCACGAAAGTGCTGGCTCCGACAAAGCTGGCAGCGATCAGATGGATATGAGGAGCTAGGTGCAGTTGCATCCATGGTTCTGTCAGCCAGACCATCGCGATCATCGCGATCGTCGCTGCCAGACAGGGCAACTGCTCCTTCAGCCAACGTTGCAGGTCGATCCCGAAATAGTATTGGAGGCGGCGGAGATAAACCGGCAGGACTAAGAGGTTGGCGAAGCCGCCTGCGGCGGCGGTATAGATAATTCCATAGGGCGTGGCGCAGGCTACGGCGGCTAGAAATAGCACCATTGTCATGCCACTCAAGAGCATCGCGTTCCTTGCATGGCCAGCAGCAATAAGAATCTGTCCGCACATGAGTGTCATGGCATAGAAGATGTTGAACGCTGCGAGGACCTGAAAGGGCCGAATGCTAGATGTCCATTCGTCCCCGAAAAGGAGTGGAATCAGGAGAGGCGCCACCAAGGCGAGGCCGGCCAGCGTCGGCATGCAGGCAAGGCTCAACAACTGCATGGTCCGGTAGATTGCCTCTCGGTAAGCAGGAGGATCGCCCTGCAGGCGGGCGAGAAACGGGAGACCCAGATGGGATATGGAGTAGTAGGTCAACATGCCGGCTGAAAACAAAAGCCTGTTAGCAAGGAAATAAAAGCCGATCTCACGAGCCGACCAGAACAAGGCAAGAATGAGAAGATCGAACCGCCGTGCGCAAAACGCGCTCATGGCTTCAAGGACGGTCATGCTGCTGAATGCCCACATGGCGCGTATATGCTCCATCCGAAGACGAAGGCCAGGAAGCCAGCCAGTGCATAAGTAGCCTGCGATCAGGCCGGTCAGTGCATAGAGCCATTGCTGTGCGACCAGGCTCCAAATTCCAAAGCCGTTGAAGGCCAAAATGGCTGCGCCCAGAGCTCCCGCAAATGTCGCAAGCACATTCAGGAGCATGAAGTGCCGAAAACGAAAGCTGCGGCGGAGCCTGGCAAGATAGATCCGGTTCGCAGCCAGCAGGACGAGGGTCGGGGAAAGGCTGATCAGCACCGTGCCAAGTGAAGGCTCGACAAGGATTGTGGCCACCAATGGCGAAGCCACTATGAGGATGAATGCCACCGCAATACCCAAGAGAACATTGGCCCAAAAGGAGGATTCGAAGTGAGCTTCATCGACCTCCTCCATCTGGACCAGCGCTTCTGGGAAACCCTGCTGAAGGACAAGCTGAACAGTCAAAATGAAGAGCGACGCCTGTGACACCAGACCGAAATCATCAGGTGCCAGGAGTCGAGCTAAAAGAACGAAGCTGCCGAAAGCGAGCGTTTCCGTGCCGAACACCTCGATAATCCGCCAGACGACGCCCCTGGCAACGGTATCGCCGTTAACCTTCTCTGCCGCGCCCATTAAATCAATGATGCCAAACTCTTCTACCCTTCTTCCGACCTCATGCCCGCGCACGATCGCCGCCTGCTCTCCAATAGAGCGCTTCGTCACTAAGAAAGAATAAAGATCCCCGCTGCTTGCGGGGGGGATCTTTATTATCGACGAAAACAACTGCTGCACGAAGCCTAGTGACCGGTCCTGTGAAGGTTTCTCGGACGCCGATCATGGGGTCTAACCGCAAAGAGGCATGCTCTCAAACACCCTCGGGCCTGTTGGGCCTACCAGGTGATAATGACGACTCCCATGAGGCAAGAGAACGACAAGAGCAGGCCCATGCCCGCGGCGAGGCTTTCCATGCGCATGATTTTTTGATGCTTGTCCAGGTTCTGGTCGCCGACCAGAGCCAGGAGGCTGTCCTTGCCGTTACCGCTTTCCCTTTGCGCATAGGCGCGGCACTCTCGGCCCAGCCGATCAAGGCGGGCGAGATACCGGATCGATGCAGTCGCAGCGATGATGTCGACCAGTATGAGCAGCCCGTCAAACATCCGAGGAGGGCGGCTGCGGATGGGCAGCCGCCAGATGTGTCACCAGACCGAACCGGAGGCCGGGAACGAACCGCTGCTCGATCAGTGCTGCGGCGACATTTTTGGGCGCCAAGGCTACAGCCACCGTCCACAAGGCGCGATAGATCCGCTGAAGCGGCGTATGGGGCGCTTGCAGCGCCGCCTTGATTGCCGTTGCCGTCACCTTCAGGAGGTGCCTTGACCGGCCATTGACGGGTTTGCCGAGCTTCTCTACGACCAGCGCATATTCCTGATATTTGAGGTCGCGATCGAGCGCGTCGTCGGCGATCGCCTGCCCCATCGATCGATAATGGTCCCTGATGAAGCAGAGTCGGGCTTCGCTATGGCGAAGATAGTCGGTGAACTTGTCGACATCGAGCTGGTTCTGCGCGAATTCATTGTCGCCGTGGATGCGGTAGCTGCCGAGCGGCTGGTTGAGCGAAATCACGTCGCCATAGAGTGGCGCGATGCCGTTTAGTTCGCCGTCGATGCCGTTCTTCCTGGGGAGGAGAGGCATCGCTGCCTTGAGGAAGCGCCGGCAATAGGCATTGCCACTGGTGGGCGAATCTGGATAGCAGCCGGCCCGCAGCATCTCGGCGCGCACGCGCTCAGGGGTCAGCATCGCCGCATATTTGGGAAAAGTGTTGCCATTACCTACGCCGTGCTCATCGATTACCTGAAGGCAGAACTGAACCTTGGATACGCCGTCCCGCCAGGCATCGGCGATGGTCTGCCCCGCATGGGGCTCAAGGAGATCGTCGGAATCGAGAAAGATCACGATCTCATGCTCGGCAAGGGCGAGCGCGTTGCGACAGGCCGCGACCTGGCCTTTATTGTTCTGAAAGACCGCCTGAATGCTGTTGCCGAAACTCTCGATGATCTCTTTCGACCCATCAGGCGAACCGTCGTCGATGACGATCACTTGAAGCGGTGCGTAGGTTTGCGCAAGCGCACTGCGAATTGTTGTTGCGACAAATCGTTCGTGGTTATAGGAGTCGATGATTATCGAGAGCCCGGGACCACTAATCATGAGACACCAACCAAACGGCGATAATTTGAGTACGTTTTTGCTATTAGTCGATCAATCTCGATCATTGAGATCTTTAAAAGAATCATAGAAACACCTCGTTGGTCGTTTTAAGTGCGACGCACGAGAGCGATCATAGAAGAAATGTATTAATATATTATTTCATAATGGCACTTTTATTGTAACTGCTCACCATGGTTATTTCATCAGGAGCCCTTTGCGCGACGGTATTGTCACCCAGGCTGGGTCATTTCTTGACGATTTTCGATACTGTAATATCAACCCGCCTGGCGCCTGACTCGTTTGTGTTGTGTCAAGAAGACGTGGAAACGTCATGCTGTAGGAGAGATGAAGGTAGGCCCTTCGGAGCCGCCGTGTAGGCGGAGGCTTCAAACCGCCATGAGCTGCTTCGGTCAAAAGCCGCGGTGGTTAGCGTCATGGGAAAAGGCGCGGCAATGATCGCGTCAGGTAGGGATGAGAGAGACGAACGCAAGTGAACCTTCGACGACGCATCGAAAATCAAGGATGGCATCAAAACCGGGGTCGCACAATTGCCCCGGGACGAGCATGGCGGGAGCCTACCGACTGGCTATGCGGTGCCCGGTGTATAGGAGGCGTGACTCTTCTCCAGGCTTTCGTACGGAACTTGAGAACCTGATGGGCGATGCCAAGGGAAAAGGCACAAGCGGCGATCCCGCGAGGCTGAAAGTACCGATGCGCCCATCAGGGGCGGACTGCCTCGTAGGGTGCGCCTGGCAGCGCACGTCTCATGTGGGTTGAAGTCCCACTCGACCCGGGGCCCCGGATTGATATTCAAAGATGGGGGTAATGCCTCATCGGCCAGAAGTAACGAGAGGTATGGAGACGCTAGTGAGGCACGATGGCGAAAGCCGGGAGACAGATAGGCGGACCTGAAGCCATCGTTACAGGATTTTCTGGAGGGCAGGGCGCCCGCCGCGAGGCGGGGTCTGGAGGGTTTGAGGAGCACCACCGGGTCGTAATCGAAGGGCGCGAGCCCAAGGATGAACCGGTCGGCCAAAGACGGGGAATGGTCGAGCCCGCACTATGGGGGCGAAGGCATAGGGTTCCTCCCCGTCGCACCAAGGTGTTTGCGGGCGACACGGTGGGGAAGAGACGTGGGTGACCCAGGGAGGACTGGTATTGTCCGAAGGAAAGGTATGGTCGGAATATTGCGGCACTCGCAGACGAAAGGGCGAGCCAACAGCGAAAGCAAACCCCGGCCTTTAGCCTCCTGAGGTAGGTGCGGATATAAGCGCGAGCGAAATTCCAGCCAATGCGGTGCCAGGAGTCGGATCGAGGCACGGTACTTTTGAACGAAGCCAAAGCAAAAGGCTTCGGATCGCTGCCTGGAGCAGCGGCGCCAGCGTCCTCAAAAGGGGCGTTGGAGGGGGAAGGCCTCGTACTTTGTTGCGGTCGCGACGCGTCGTGATCGGGTGAATATGTATCGGGAGTGCGGATAAGTTCCATGTGTGAAAGACCCTGCACCGATGCTGAGGAGACCCGAGAGGGACGACGAACGGCCATGTCCAAATGCAGGATCGAGAGGAAATGCCATTCACTGATCGATAAGGTGTATGGTCGAACCAATCTCGCGAGAGCCTGGAAGAAGGTGAAGGAGAACAAAGGCAGTGCCGGTATCGACGGCATGGCCATCGAGGCTTTTGAGGCACGCCAGGACGAGTTGCTCGACCTGCTGCATCAGAAGCTACGCGATGACAGCTATGCGCCGAAACCGGTGAAACGCGTCAAGATTGACAAGCCGGATGGCGGATCGAGAAAGCTCGGCATTCCGTCTGTGATGGATCGAGTTGTTCAGCAAGCGCTGGTACAGAGGATGGAGCCCATCTTCGAGCCGACCTTTGCTGAGGGCTCCTTTGGCTATCGGCCTGGTCGCTCGCCTCATATGGCGATGCGACGGGTGTGGCGGGACATCAATGCCGGCTATGTCTGGGTTTTAGACGCGGATCTGCGCCAGTTTTTCGACACCATTGACCAGGAAAAGCTGGTCGATCTGATCGCCGAAAAGATTAGTGATGGTCGGATCTTACGCCTGGTGCGAACCATCCTCGCAGCAGGTGTGGTCGAGGGCGGATGTTGGGAACCAAGCTTGACTGGCGTGCCGCAAGGCTCTGTTGCCAGTCCGATTTGGTCGAACA
>JBPCVQ010000237.1:0-6245 GCA_051010395.1 Geminicoccaceae bacterium
ACACGAGACCCTGCAGCGGCTTTGCGGCAGCAACGATCGCCAAATCTAGGGCTAGAGCGCGCGGCTCCAGCCATCTCTGCCCCTCTAGGCGGTGCAGCTGGAGCTTTGACACAATGAGCGTAATAATACCTTTCCCAACGCCCCAGGGGCAGAATCTCGCTGACAATGATGCTGGCAATGGGGTCAACTCGGCTCCGATCGGCGCGAAGGAGAACAATCAAACAGCGGTCGTCAACGACATCCAGCGTTACGACAAGACGTGCATCAAGCAGAACGCCGAGAACATTCTCACGATCAACAACGCGCTCGGCACCATGGCCGAGCAGGATGCTAGCTCTGTCACGATCACGGGTGGCACGATCGGGGCCGGCGTGTCTGTGGCCGAGGCGGTCAACGCCCAGACGGTTGCGGGCCTGACGCTACAGCAGCTGTACGACTTGGAGTATCCGGTCGGCGAGGGCATGAAGATCACCCTGAGCAACACGCCACCGGTGCCGTGGACTGGAGTCACGGCGACGTGGACGCGGGTAGGCGACAACAAGTTTCCGAAGCTCTCCGATGGTGTCCTAACGCCAGGCGACGAGTTTGCCGGTGTGAGCGAGACCGATCCCACCGTGTTGACCGAGGCACAGCTGCCACAGCATACGCACGGCATGTTTGGCGATGAGGTGACGGTGTCGACCGGGACGCCCAGCGCGACCGATCAGGTGGCCCGCGGCTTCGATGCTGGCGGCAGCTCCACCGAGTATCGCATGCGGCCTAGCTCGTTGGTGGCTGATGTTGGCGAGAGCGGCGCGGCCGGCTCAGGCATCGGACACACCCACACCTACCAGAACAACCCGCCATTTTATAGGGTGGTTCTGTTTTTGCGCACGGCATGAGTTGGGGGTGGAAAAGGGTACCGCCGTTGCCGGACCGTTTAGCGGAGGATGGCCTGCGCGAAGGTGGCCCCAGCGGCTTGTTCATGGTCTCGCCTGATGGGCTAACTCCACGGTTAGCGAGGATGAACATGAAGGGTGAAATTGTGCCAATCAACACGGATTTGCCTATCGGCAATGACGTAACCGGACTGGTGTGGTGCCCAATTGATTGGCCCGAGGATTACGAGAATACGCCGGCATGACCGAGGACTACCTTTGGAACAAGCGCGCCTATCAGCTGGATTACCACCCGGTCCAAGACCAGCTGATGAATACGCCCGCGCGCTTCGTCACGGTCCCGGCGGGGCGCCGTAGCGGCAAGACCGAGTGCGCCAAGCGCTATCTCGCCGGCAAGGCCATGGAAGGGACCGAGTTCAACCCGTCTCGGTTCTTCTTCGGTGCACCGACCCGGCAGCAGGCCAAGGACATCTTCTGGGCCGATATGCTCGCCTATCTGCCTAAGCCTATGATCATAGACGCGAATATCTCCGAGCTTAGGATCAGGATCACCAATTTCAGGCACCAGGAAAGCCACATCTACGTCCACGGCCTGGACAAGCCGGAGCGGATCGAGGGTTCTCCGTGGGATGGCTGCGTGATCGATGAGATTGCCAACTGTCATGCTCGCGCGTGGCCGCTCCACATCCGGCCGTCGCTGAGCACTCCTGGGCGCTTTGGCTGGGCATGGCTGATTGGCGTGCCGGAGGGGCGCAACCACTACTACGACATGCACCAGGCCGCCTTGCGGGACACCACGGGCGAATGGGCTGGCTATTGGTGGCCATCCGAGGACATCTTGCCAGCTTCGGAGATCGAGGCGGCCAAGCGCGACCTGGACGAGCAGAGCTACGAGCAGGAGTATCGCGGGTCGTTCGTCACGTTCGCGGGGCAATGCTACTACAACTACCGGGCAGAGCGGCATGAAGCAGATCTGGAGTACGACCCCGAGCGACCACTCATTCTCGCTTTCGACTTCAACGTCGAGCCAGGGGTGGCCGCTATCGGCCAGGAAATGGCCCTCCCCAACGGCCAATATGGCACCGGCTGGCTTGGAGAGGTCTACATCCCGCGGAATAGCAACACCCCCGCCGTCTGCCGCAAGATCGTCCAAGACTGGGGTGGACACAAAGGAGGTGTGAGATGCTATGGCGATGCTACGGGTGGAGCGCGGAAGACGAGTGGAGAATTTGGGAACGATTGGCAGTTGGTGGAGAGGGAGTTAAGGGTGGTCTTCGGAACGCGCCTGACGTTTCACGTGAAATCATACAATCCCTCCGAAAGATCGCGCGTGAATGCGGTCAACTCGCGCCTGTTCACGGCGGACGAGACGGTCCACATGATGGTTGACCCTGCCAAGTGCCCGCATCTGGTGCGGGATTTCGAGGGCGTGTTGCTTCTGGAGGGCGGCTCGGGCGAGATCGACAAGAAGTCGCACAAGGAGCTCACCCACATCAGTGATGCGGCCGGGTATTACATTTCCTCTGAATTTCCTGTAAGTAGGAGAATAACGGGTCACATTCCTTTGGAGGATATCAATGCCGCAATCCACGCATGAGAAATGGCGCCCAATGGTAGGCTTTGAGGGTGTTTATGACGTTTCCGATCAAGGGCGCATGCGATCCTTGAGTAGAGAAGAGAGTGCATCAAACCAGTTTGGTCCGTACACCAGAAAGAGAAAAGGCAGGATCTTAGCCCCGCATACCAATCAGAGAACTGGCATAACATTGGTGCAACTTTGCCATAACGGCAATCCATTCACGCGCACAGTTTCGCGGTTAGTGATGGCTGCGTTTGTAGGTGGTTGCCCTGAAGGCAAAGAGGTCGCGCATAACAATGGCAAGCCATGGGACAATCGTCTGAACAATTTGAGATATGCGACTCCAGAGGAAAATGCGGCAGACCGTCTTTTGCATGGTACTGATTGCCGCGGGGAGAAAAATGGGAATTCAAAACTGACATGGGGCGATGTCTACACAATTCGTGCCTTGCATGGCCATGTCCCGTCACGTCGAGTGGCGTCTATGTATGCTGTGACCAAAACGTTGATTCTCAAGATTTGGCGTCGAGACGCGTGGGGTTATGAGCGTGCCTAGATCCCGTAGATCGTATGGTTATTTAATTTCGGCCAGGCTGGGCGACGCGCAGGCCGGCAGCATCTGCATGACCTTTGCCTGCGCGTACGCGCAGGGTGAAGGTGAGGGCGACCGCAAGCTGATCAAGGCATCCTTGGTGCAGGCGCGGCGTTACGATATGAATCAAGTCAAGGTCGCGGAGCGCGTCGAAGCGCTATACGACACGATCGACCAGCACCGGGGCAAATCCCCGTGGGATCATTGGTCCAAGGAAAAGCCCGATTTCTATGGGCTGGGCTGCGTGATCGACAACTCGCGCAACATCGCCTTTCGAGAAGTTCTGGAAGATGCTGAATTCATTGCGGATTTGGTGATCGTGCGGCCTGGTGACGAGATCAAGGGAACTGCGGCAGAGACGATCGTCGAGCGTGAGGTGATCATCTCCAACCTGGCCAACCGATTCGGCAAGGGGCACATCGCGCTCCAGCCCGACCAGGGCGGCGAGCACGACATCCCGGTATCGGAGATCAAGGAAGCGCTCCAAGGCGCTCAGGCGCGCCCTGTGGTCCAGCAAAAAGCCGTTACGGTGCTGCCTGAGTTGGACCCGCGTGACGACATTGCGCTTTGCCTGGGGCTGGGCGTGCTGTGGTCGAGCTACATGGCGCCGGAAAGCGAGAACTGGCTGCTGCATCAGGCGATGGTGCAGAGGCCTTCCTATGATTGGGTTGTGTGAGATGCCTTGGATATCCGACGAAGAAATGCAGCGTTTTGAGCGGTTGCAGGTGCAATTGGCCGGGTGTCTATGTGTGGCTGAAGGCGGCCCGCCATGTGGTCCTGACGCCTATGGCTGGTCCGTTGCGTTGGAGCAAGTTGCGAAGCTGCGAAAGGTTGTCGACCCAGCCTACTTGGCTAGATACCCAGAGTCAGACAATCCAATCCGCCCAGGATCAGAGCCTAATCCTCCAGGCTCGCCAGAATTCGCCGATTTAGCGGCTAAGCTTGGATTGACCGATGCTTGACGACGAAACCTACCGCCAGCAGGTCCATCGCATGATCGAGGACGCCAGGCGTTTCTCCAATGACGAGCTGAGCGCCGGGCGAGAGGCCGCCTTGCGCTACATGCAGGCGGACAGTGACGTTGGCGCGGCGCCGGAGGGCCGATCGCAGGTCGTCAGCACGAAAATGCGCGATGCCACGTTCAAGATGACCGAAAAGCTGATGGAGATCTTCGGTTCCGGCGATCCGGTGGTGATGTTTGCCGGCGTTGGCGACGACAAGGGCAAGCTGGCCAAGCAGCAGACCGAGTATTTTCAATATGAGCTGATGACCCGCAATGATGGCTGGCGGCTGCAGCACGACACCTTCCGGTCCGGCCTTGAGAGCTCGCTTTCCGGGATCAAGGTGGTTTGGGATGAGCGGATCGAGGTGTGGGAGGAAGAGCTAACCGATGTGAGCGACGAAGAGCTTTTTCGGATCACGCTCGACGAAGAGCAGGAGATCCTGGAGCAGGAGAGCACCGAAGAGCAGATCATGCTTCCGATTCCGGTGCCGAACGGCATGACCATCCAGATACCCGGTCCGGTGGAGGTCAAACACAGCCTGAAGGTCCGGCACAAGGGCAAGAAAAACCGCATCCTGATCGAGGAAATGGCGCCGGAAGAGATCATTTATGACCGCCGCGCGACCAAGCCCGAGACGGCGCGGGTGTTGGGCCATGACATGCTGCGGCACCGCTCCGATCTGCGCGAGCTCGGCATCCCAGACGACTTCATAGACGCCCATGGCGGCGGGCGGGCCAGCGGGCGATCGGCCGACTACCAGGACCGGGAGCGGTCGACCCGCGTTGGCTATGTGATCGACAAGCACGAGCAGGATGATTCGTCGGGCGAGCTATTCAAGCTGGTTGAGGCCTGGGTGCGTATCGACCGGGACGAGGACGGCATTGCAGAGTGGCGCCATGTGATCGCGATTGGCGACGATACCCACGTCTGGCTCGACGAGATGGCCAGATGGCCCCAGATCGTGCTCTGCACGCCGTATCTGCGGCCGCACGCGGTCAAGGGCGACAGCCTGCTCGACTTGATCAAGGATCTCGTGGACAGCGACACGTCGATCTGGCGTTCGATGCTGGACAACCTCAACCTGACCAACAACTCGCGCTTGGTTGGGCTCAGAGGCCGGTTCAACGCGGCATCGTTCCTCAACAACGCGCCGGGCGCGATCGGCATCGAGTACACGCCCGGCGCGGTACGGGCGCTTGATACGCCCTATACGGCGGCGGCGAGCTTGCCTGTGCGGCAGGAGCTCGAGCGCGCGTTGTTCATGCGCCTTGGCATCAACCCGTCTGGCTTGGGGCTCGATCCTGACGCTCTGCAGAGTCAGTCGGAGTTCAGCCAGCGCGAGCAGTGGAGCCAGGGACAGGGCGGCATCCTGATGGTAGCCCGCTCGATCGCCGAAACAACCATGAAGCCGTTGGCGCGTCTGGTGACTAAGCTCTACGCCCATCACCAGCGTGAGAGCGAGACGCTAGAGCTGTCCGGCGAGGTGATCGACGTGTCGCCGCAGGAGTTCGACACCGGTATGGACTTGAAAGTCCGGGTTGGCCTCGGCATGGGCACGAAGGAGCAGGTGCAAGGCGCGCTGCTGTGGCTGTTGAGCAAGCAGGAGGCGGCGATCGCCAGCGATGGCGAGGACAACACGCTGACCACCGCTCAGATGTATCGGGATGCGCTGGCGGATTTCCTCAAGACGCAGGGCATCCAGGACAGCTCGAAGTACCTCAAGAACCCGGTGGAGCCTGACCCGAACGAGCAAGATCCTGCAGCGCAGGCCGCGGCTATGGAGCAGCAGACCAAGCTGCAAGAGGCCCAGATTGACCAACAGACGGACTTGCAGAAAGCCCAGATCGACGCCCAGGCCAAGATTCAGGTTGCCTTAATCCAAGCCCAGTTCGACACTGCGGCCAAGCAGGCCGAGCTTGGGCAGGAAGCGGCCTTGGAGCAGTTCAAGGGCCAGCTGCAAAGCGCGCTCAGGATCGAGGAAATGAACCGAGAGACGATGCTGAAGATCCGTGAGCAGAACATCGAGGCTGCCTTGGATGTGGAGCTTAAGCAGCAAGAGCTATCTAGGCCGAACTGATGCCTAGCAAGACGCCTAAGCAACGCCGCACTATGGCCGCAGCCGCCCACAATCCAGCATTCGCCCGTAAGGTCGGCATTCCAACCAAGGTGGCGAAGGAGTTCAACCGGGCGGA
>JBPCVQ010000238.1:0-5777 GCA_051010395.1 Geminicoccaceae bacterium
GGCTCAGACCCTGGCGTTCCGAACCGAAGGCGAGGATGGCGTCTGCGGGCAAGGCGTACTCTTGAAGCGGCTCGCCTTCGGGGTCGATCGCGATCAGCGGCCCGGCGTTTGACGGCAGCGTATCGAGCTTCATGACCGGAAGGGCGAAATGCAGACCGGCCGATGCGCGAACCGCCGAAGGATCCCAAGGGTCGTGGCGACCGGATGTGATGACGGCTCCAGCGCCTGCAGCCGCGGCCACCCGCACCACGGCGCCGACATTGCCGAGATGGGCAGGCTCCTCCAGCCAGATCGCCGGCGCTTCGCGAGAGGACGCTGACAGAAGGCTGGCATCGATCGAGGGGCGCTTGGCCAAGGCAAGAACGCCTGTCTCCGGCGTTCTCGGCGCGAGGGCCGCGAAGACCGGCATCGGCACTTGCTGAACCAAGGCTTCCATGAGCGGTGCTACATCCGGAGCCAGGCTGTCAGCAAGGCGGATCAATGCCGCGCGGTCGTCTGTAAAAGCTGCTTCGACCCCTGCTTCGAACCGCAGCGCGTGTTTCAGGGCGTGCAGCCCTTCGAGAACCGCGAGGTTGCGATTTTTTCTTGCGAGTCGGCAGCGCTCGATGAGCGCCTGCTCAGTTTTCGCCGACGGGGCGGGGATGATCGCCTCCGCTGGTCGGTCTGAGACCGAAGCCAAGCGATGCTTTCGGCGCTTCGAGGCTTGGGGTCGGTGTCGGCGCTTCGCCGACCACCGCCTCGATCGCATCGTCGACATGCTCGAGCCAGACGAAGTCGAGCGCATCTCGAGCGCTTTCGGGGATATCCTCGAAGTCCTTCCTGTTACGCGATGGCAGCATCACCCTGGTAATGCCAGCGCGATGCGCGGCCAGCACCTTCTCCTTGATCCCACCGACCGGCAGCACCAGCCCGCGAAGAGAAATCTCGCCGGTCATGGCCGTGTCGTGCCGAACCGTCTCGTCTTGCAGGAGCGACATCAGCGCGATGAACATCGCCACGCCTGCGGAAGGACCGTCCTTGGGAATGGCACCTGCCGGCACATGAACGTGAATGTCGCTCCTCTCGAAGAGCGTCTCGTCGACGCCGTAACGCCTGGCACTTGATTTCAACAAGCTGAGCGCTGCCTGAGCACTTTCGCGCATAACATCGCCGAGCTGACCGGTCAGGATCAGCTGCCCTTTGCCCGGGAGGCGCGTCGCTTCGACGAACAGGATGTCACCGCCGACAGGAGTCCAGGCAAGCCCGGTCGCTACACCGGGCACCGACGTGCGCATGGCAATTTCCGATTCAACCCGCTTGGGGCCGAGAATGCCATGTAGATCTTCGGGTTCGATCATGACGTGCTGATCCGTGCCCTCGGCGATGCGCATGGCGACATGGCGAAGCACGGCGCCAATCAGCCGTTCCAGATTGCGCACGCCTGCTTCGCGCGTGTAATCGGTGACGATCGCGCGCAGCGTTTCTTCGGTGATGGCCGCCTGTTCCGGCTTGAGCCCGTTGGCCTCGAGTTGACGCTCCACCAGATAACGTCTCGCGATCTCCAACTTCTCGTCGCTGGTATAGGACGGAAGCTCGATGATCTCCATGCGGTCGCGAAGCGGCCCTGGGATCGCATCCAGCACATTGGCGGTGGCGACGAACATCACCTGGCTGAGATCAAACGGCAGGGCCAGGTAGTTGTCTCTGAATGTGTTGTTTTGTGCCGGATCCAGCACTTCCAGCAATGCCGAGGATGGATCGCCATGGAAGCCGCCACCGCCGAGCTTGTCCATCTCATCGAGCATGAATACCGGGTTGTTGGTGCCGGCCTTCCGGAGCCCTTGGATGACGTTGCCGGGTAGAGCGCCCATATAGGTGCGCCGATGTCCGCGGATTTCGGCCTCATCATGCAACCCGCCTAAACTCGCGCGAACGAACTCCCGGCCCATGGCATGGGCGATGCTCTTGCCTAGTGACGTCTTGCCGACACCAGGCGGGCCGACGAAGCAGAGGATCGGGCTCGATCCGTCCGGTTTCAGTTTCCTGACCGCCAGATATTCGAGGATACGCTTCTTGATCTTCTCGAGGCCGTAATGTTCATCGTCCAGAATCTGTCTGGCCTTGCCGATGTCGATCACGTCATTCGAACGTTTGGACCAGGGGAGCTCGATGAGCCAGTCGAGGTAAGTCCTGACCATCGAATACTCGCCGGCCGCCTCGGGTATGCGCTCAAGGCGCTTCAACTCCTTGAGCGCATGCTGCTCCGCCTCTTCCGGCATGCCAGCCTTGGCGATCTGCTCTCTCAGTTCCTGAATTTCGGCCTTGCCGTCCTCGTCCTCACCCAGCTCCTTTTGGATGGTTTTCATCTGCTGACGCAGGAAATACTCGCGCTGCTGATCGGCCAGATTCTCCTTGGTCTGCTCGCCGATATCGCGGGAAAGCTTCAAGACCTCGAGGCGATGACCAAGCGCCGCCAGCACCTTGTCGAGCCTGGCGTTGACGTCGGTAAGCTCCAGGATCTCCTGACGTTCCTCTGCTTTAAGGTCCATGAAGCTCGTGACCAGATCCGCCCCTTGCGAGGGCGAACTCAGCCCCTGGATGGCCTTGCCGAGCTCAGGCGGAGCTTCCGGCAGCAGCGCCAGCACTTCGAGCGAACGCTCCTTTAGCTGATGCAGGCGTGCTTCCGCCTCCGGTCCATCGCCAGCCTCTTCAGGCAGGCGCTCGATACGCGCGGTCAGATGCGGATAGCCATCGAGAAATTCGACGACCCGAAAACGCTCCTCTCCCTGACAGACGACATGATGCGTACCGTCGGGTGCGGTGACATAGCGGAGCACACCGGCGACAGTACCGATCTTGTGCAGCTGATCGGGCATCGGCTTCTCGATCTCGGGATCAAGCTGCAGAATGGCGCCGAAAGGTTGCTGTGTCTGAGCCGCCGCTTGCGCCGCCGCGATCGACAAGGTGTGTTTCAGGGCAAGAGGCATCACCACGCCCGGAAAAAGCACGACATGGCGAAGAGGCAGGATGATGATTGCATCGGCTGGCAGAGGCAGCCGGTCCTCTTCGGCGCCATTGCCGGCTTCTGCGTCAGCGCCCGGAGCCAAGGCGTTGATGCCGAGTGTCGTCTGGTTCTCGGTCATATCCGGGCTGTTCATGGCAGTTTCCTCAACGATAGTACCAGGCAACCGTTTCTCAACTCCCGCTTGCCGATCTCGTACCGGCCAGGGGGTAGCTGCAGCTGGCGCTCGAAGCGTCCATGCGGAATTTCCAGACGTTGCAGCATCATCCGGCTGGGATTGCCGGGCATCGGTCGGTTGCCGGCGACCACCAGCGTACCGTCATCGATCAGCACCTTAAGCTCGTCGGGCTCGACGCCGGGCAAGGCGACGATGATCAAGATGGCATCTTCGGTTTCGAGCACATCGACCGGCGGTTCCCAGCAGGGCCCGCTCCCGGCCGGCTTGGCAGGCGTAAAGAACTGCCGCTGCAGCTTTTCAGCGCGTTCGAACATCTCGACGGCGTCATGCCACATGAAGGGGCTAGGATTTCGTGATCGCATCCGTGTGCTCTTTCCCGCTTGCCGTCCGGCCTATCATTCGATTGACACCTATGTCGGTAACCACGACCCTGATTTCAATGAGATCGTTCGGCTGCCCACCAGGCATCATGATGGAGGCCCCACTTCTTAGATGGCATGTCCTAACTTTTTCTTAACCCTGATATCGGATCATCATTGACAGGATCACACGGACTGCAAACCAGCATGCCTCAGAAAGGTTGCGATGGCCCTAATTGCGAACCAATGGAGTAGCCAAAACGACCAGCTCCCCGCCCACATCCGACAAGAGCCCGCATACCCTCGAAAACCCAAGCTCTTTCTTCGAAGACAACCGAAACCCAGTGATGTGGTCACACCACCTAGAGTGGCCAGACGAAGAGGATCGTCGGTACGGCGATCGCGATGATCAGCACTTCGAGAGGCAGGCCCATGCGCCAGTAATCACCGAAGCGGTAACCGCCGGGGCCCATGATCAGCGTGTTGTTCTTGTGGCCGATCGGCGTGAGGAAAGCGCAACTTGCAGCGACCGCGACACCCATCAGGAAAGGATCGGGACTGACGTTCAGCCGGGTGGCGATGTCGACGGCGATCGGGGCGGCGATCACGGCGGTCGCCGTGTTGTTCATGACATCGGAGAGCGTCATGGTCACCACCACCAGAAGCGTGAGCACGACCCAGGGCGCGTAGCCTTCGGCGAGCGTGACGATCGAGCCTGCGATCAACGCCGTGCCGCCGCTTGCTTCGAGAGCGGAGCCGATTGGGATCATCGAGCCCAGGAGTACGATCACCGGCCATTCGATCGAATTGTAGATCTGGCGGAGCGGGACGATATTGAGGAGCACCATCAAGACCACGGCAGCGGCGAGCGCGATCGGCAGATAGAGAAGCCCGAAGCTTGCCGCCAGTACGGCCCCTCCGAAGACGGCGACCGCAAGCCCTGCTTTTTCCCTCTGGATCACCTGCAGGCCGCGTTCGGCAAGCGGCAGCGCGCCCATCCAGGAAGAGATTTCACCCAAGCGCTCGCTCGGGCCGAGGAGAAGCAGCACATCGCCCGCCTCGATCTTGAGACGACGCACCCGCTCTGAGAAGCGCTGTCCCTGGCGGGAGACGCCAAGAAGACTGACGCCGTGACGATAGAGAAGGCCAAGCGTGAGGGCTGAGCGTCCCTCGATCAACGCCCCTTCGGGCACCACCACCTCGATCATGGTGATGTCATCGGCGCCGTCCAGCATCGCTTTCGCCATGTCGCTGCTGGTGATCTCGAGCTTGAGGGCACCCGCGAGCTTGTCGAGCGCATCGGGGGCGGCTTCGACCACCAGGAGGTCGTCCTCCCTGATCACCACGCGACGGGACATGCCGGGCATGCGCTGGCCGTCGCGGATCAGACCGATGATCGAGGCCTCGTTGTCGTCGGCGATATCGTCCAGCTCGCGAATCGCCTTGCCGATCGCTTTCGACTCCTCTGACACGCTGAGCTCGGCGATATAGTTCTTGAGGTCGAACAATTCCTTGCCGCTGTCATGCTCGCTCCTCGCCCCCGGGATCAGCCGCCAGCCGATCAGGGCGATGAAAAGGACGCCGACCAAGGCGCACACGATGCCGACAGGCGCGAAGTCGAACATGCTGTAGGACTGCTCCAGGCCGGGGACCGTCCCCCGAAATTCCGCAATCACGATGTTGGGCGGCGTGCCGATCAGCGTGATCATGCCGCCCAGGATCGAGGCGAACGAGATCGGCATCAGGGTCAGCGCCGGGCTGCGTTTCGCTTTCTTCGCGGCCTGGATATCGATCGGCATCAGGAGAGCAAGCGCCGCGACATTATTCATGACGGCCGAGAGCCCTGCCGCGAGCGCCGACATGATGCCGATATGAGCGCCGAGCGCTCTGGACGCATCGACCACATAGCGGGCGAGCAGCTCGATCGCGCCGGAATTGGAAAGCGCCCGGCTGACGATCAGCACGAGCGCAATGATGACCGTCGCCGGATGGCCGAAGCCTGAGAATGCTGCGTCCTTGGGAACCACGCCCCAGATCAACGCAATGCAAAGGGCGGCAAACGCCACCAGATCATAGCGCCAGCGTCCCCAGATCAGGAAAACAAACACGAAAAGCAAAAGGGCAAAAAGAAAATTCTGGTCGCTGATCACAAGCGCCTCGAGAAACAGACAAACCTAGTCATCGCAAACCTAGTCATCAGGCAGCCCGACCGTCGGGCCTCAGAGTTCCAGCACCCTAA
>JBPCVQ010000239.1:0-2994 GCA_051010395.1 Geminicoccaceae bacterium
ATGGCCTCAAGGAAGTGATGGGGCGGACCGCCATCACCCATATAGTTCTCGGCGTGGATCTCGAACCAGCCGATATCGGCCCCGGACCGGAGGATCGCCTCATAGTGCTCCGCCTTCAGTCCGACGCCTGCGCGTGGCGGGATCTGATCTTGGCAGGGCATGACAGCGACCTCCGGCCCGAAATTCCGAATTCGACTAGCTCGGCAGATCGCGCTCAAGGGCTTCGAGCGAGCCCGTGCGATCCTCTGGCAACTCAAACGAGGCGGTCTCCTCCTCGACACCGTATTTCTCGCAGTCACCGGCGGGAACCAGCGTCCAGGCGTTGCCCTGATAGTCTACGGTCGAGGTGCCGGCGCAGGTGGTGCCGGGGCCTGCGGCGCAGTCGTTCTGGCCAGCCAGCGAAATACCGAAGCACTTTTCCTTACCTGCGGCTTCTGCCGGCGTCACACTGCCGGCAGTGAGCGCTGCGGCAACAGCGCCGGCGACCATGGCGGCAGTCAAAGCAGTGGTCTTCGAACTCATGTTTCGTCTCCTCTCAAGAAACAAGGTGATTGATCATGATGATCTATCACCCTGTTGGTAAATTTTCGATAGTAAGAAGTCGAGACCTCAGCCGCCGAGCGGGGCCTCGGAGCTGTAGGTGCCGTCATTGGCGTTGATAGCTTTCCAGCTCTTGGCGGAAGCACCATTGCCTTCGAGACCACCCCACTTGTCTTCAGCCGTATTGATCAAACCGGGAATATCCTCTTCCCAAAAGCCGACCACATTCGGGGTGATGTTCAGGTAGAGCTTGCCGTCGACGATGCGCCAGAGGTTCGGATTGCCCGGCACTTTGCCGCCCTGGGAAACGCCATAGGCGCAGTGACCGTCATACTCCGGCACGAAAGCCGCAGGATCCGCGAGAAACTTTTCGCGGTTTTCCTCGCTCGAAAAAGCCCAAGTCGAGCCATTGTAATCGGCGGTGATGTCGGACCTGCCGGGCACGGCTTCCGGCTGCGGCTGACCGACCGGCGACTGCTCCAGGCTCTGATAGGCGACCACGTCGTAGCCGCTCACCGCGAACGTGCTTTCATCGACATATTGCGGGCCGGCATGCGCGGCGCCCGCGATCATCAAAGTCGCCGCGGACATCATGAATAGGTTGCGCAAGGTGTGATCCTCCTCCAATGGATGATTGTGCACACTACATCTCATCACACAGCGCCAATTGCAATTCGCAGATCGACACGATGACGTGAAGGCCGCGCGAGCGCCATTTTTCAACGATCATCAAGAACCAGCGTCGCATTGCCGCTCTCGGCCACGAGATGCCCTTCGGATGCAAGCCAGGCGACCGCATCGCTCAAGATTCGGACGAGCGGCGTAGCAGGCAGGCCAAGTTCCGCTTCGGCAAGAGAGCCGTCGAAGATGACTGGGTGAAGAGCCATGCGCGTACCGGAAAGAGGCGCTATCGGCGCGCGGCCGCTCACCAGGTTCGACCAAAGCTCGAAACCGGCACTGAACGTTAGAGCGGCAGCACCTGGTATGCGCCATTTGGGCATGGGTCGGCCGGTCAGGGTTTCCAGACATTCAAGGAAGGCGTTCAGCGGAAGGCTGTGGCTATTTAGAAGATAGCGCTGTCCCGAACGGCCATGAGTGCAGGCGAGGCGGTGGCCGGCGGCAACGTCGCGTACATCGAGAATATTCAAGATGCAGTCGGCATAGGCCCGGTTCTTGCCAGTGACGAAATCCAGGAGCATGCGACTGGGCGGGGTCAGATGGCGATCACCGGGGCCGAACGGCAGGGTCGGCAGAACAATGACGACCGGCAGTTTTCGCGCATAGCGCTGAGCCACCATCTCGGCCCGCCATTTTGAGCGCGCATAGTGACCAATCAGCCCACATTCTGTCGTCTTATGGCTTTCGTCCCGGGTCGTCGGCTGGCTGCCGACCACGCCATCGATCAGCACCGTCGCACTGGATGTATGCACGACCCGCCCGACATCGGCGTTCAGCGCTTCATCGAAGACGATCCGGGTGCCGACGACATTGGTTTCCTCGAACATCCGTGGATCGGGGATCCAGAGATGCGGTATGGCGGCGGTGTGGTAGAGATGGTGAACGCCGTCCATCGCCTCCCTCACCGCTTTCGGGTCGGTAACGGAACCCTCGATATAGTCCACGCCCACACGGCGCACCCAAGGCGGTTCGATATCGAGAACGCGCACCTGCTCGCCGGCGGCGAGAAGCTGATCCACCAGGTGCTGGCCGATGAAGCCGCTTCCCCCGGTCACCAGGCTTATGGTCAAGGCGCATGCCCGATAACACCAGTCACGCCAGTGACATCGATCCCCGGGAGGCGCGCTGCGATGGCGTTATTCATCGTCAAATGCCCGCCGCATAGCCAAAACGCTCAAGCAGATCCTGGCAATGATGTTTGACCAAGAGGCGATCATCAGCCGTCTCGGGGATGATCGTTTTCTGAAAGCCCTCCACCGACTGGAGATAGCTCTCGAATTTCTCGCGCAGAGGCTCGATATCACCGAGGTCAAGCTGCCGATAGATCAGCTCAATCTCCTTGAGAGGCTGCGCTTCCAGATCCTCGAACCGAAGCTCGACGAAGTGGTCGCTGGCCAAGCTTTGCTTGTCGATCTCAATCTGCTCCATCATGCGCCGGTAACTTTGCAGCACGAGCCGATCGAGATCCAGATGATCGGTGCTCTGCCAGGCGAATTTGTCGATCAAGGTCTTATAGAAGCGGCGCGTCGAGCGAAAGACCGCATGTGGATCGCGGTAGATGTGGATGAAGCGGGCGTCGGGAAACAGCCTCCGGAGCTGCGGAATACGAGCGCTGTAGGTCGGGTTTTTGATAAGCAGGCGACGCCTTTGATCGAGCCAGAGCTTTTCGATGAAGCCTCGAAAGGCCGCCTCCCAAGCCTCGATTTCCTCATCGGCGCAACCCTCCAGGAAAAAGCTGCGGTTCATATGGCGCTCGAAATGACGGGGGAAGTAGAC
>JBPCVQ010000240.1:0-24140 GCA_051010395.1 Geminicoccaceae bacterium
GTGTCCGCAGGTGCTGGCGCTTTGGTGGCCGCGCTTTTTGCGGGTGGCCGAATGGACCGTTGGGCAGGAAGAGACGGTGCGCCCCGGCATTCGTGAGATCCTGGCGGAGGTTAAAGGTGATCTCGTCATCGAGGTCCCCGAGGGACCGTTTCGGCTGACTGCGCGGGCTGATCGGCTGGAGCTGCATGCCGATGGCTCCGTGGTGATCGTCGACTACAAGACCGGCCAGCCGCCATCGAAGAAGGATATGGAACTCGGTATCGCGCCCCAGCTGGCCCTTGAGGGGGCGATTTTGCAGGGCGGCGGCTTTGCCGGGATGGGGCCTGAGCGGAGCCCGCTTGCCGATCTGCAGTTCTGGCAGCTTTCCGGCAATGAGAAGGGCGGCAAGGTGGAGACGCGCTCGACCGAACTGGTCGAGGAGGCGCTAAAGGGGCTGGACGCCTTGATCCGGCACTATGATCAGGCGGGAACCGCCTATCCCGCAGCCTACAGGCCGCCGACCGCAAGGTCCGGCGATTACGATCATCTGGCGAGGCTCGGCGAATGGCCCAACTGACGGCTATGGCGGGCGCCGAGCGCCCAAGGCCGACACCGGAGCAGCATGCGGCCGCCGATCCCGAAAGCTCGGTGTGGGTGAGTGCGTCGGCCGGCACCGGCAAGACCCGTGTCCTCTCCAACCGCTTGCTTCGCCTGCTGCTCCACGGCGCCGATCCGGCCTCCATCCTCTGTCTGACCTATACCAAGGCGGGCGCTGCCGAGATGGCGCGTCGTGTGCAGGACGATCTCGCCGACTTCGCGGTGATGTCGAAGGAGCACCTGACGGCGACGCTCGACGGCCTGCTCGGCCGGCCGCCATCCGCCCTGGAAATGCGGAGAGCCGAAGGCGGGCTGCTCGCCGTTCTCGATCTGCCGGCCGGCCTTCGGATCATGACCATCCACAGCTTTTGCCAATCCCTGCTTCGGCGTTTTCCGCTGGAGGCCGGTATCAGTCCGCATTTCGAGCTCCTCGACCCTAGGGCGACCGCAGCCCTCATGCAGGACGTGCGTAATGCCGTGCTGATCGACAAAACGCCCGAAATTCGCGGAGCGATCGACCGGCTCGCCGTGGCCCTCGGCGAGCATTCACTGGCCGAGGGCCTTTCGGCGCTGAACGCCAAGCGCGAAGCGTTGACGCGGCTGCTCGTTGACCATGGGGATGACGTCGAGGCGCTGGTAGGCGACGTTTTCTCGACGCTCGGCGTCGAGCTCGGGATGACGGTCGAGCGCCTCAGAAATGAAGTCTGCGCCGACCTGGCGCTGGACGAACCCGGTCTCCTGGCGGCGGCGAGCGCTCTTGCGACTGGCACCAAAACCGATGTCGACGCCGCGGATCGCATCCGCCCCTGGATCGAGGCTGATCGGCAGGGCCGGCTCAGGCAGTTCCCGGATTATTGTCAGGCCTTTCTGACCAAGGACAACGAGCCGCGGAAGAAGCTCGCCAACAAGGGGGTGAACGAGGGGTTTCCTCACATTCCCGCAGTGCTCGAAGCTGAACAAACCCGGCTGCTGGAAGCAGCGGGGCGGGAAAAAGCCATCGGCGTTGCCGAACGCACGGCCGCGCTGATCAGGGTGGGGGCGGCCGTCATCCAGGCCTATGAGCGGCGAAAGCGGTTCGAGGGCAAGCTCGACTATGCCGACCTGATCGATAAGAGCCGCACCCTTCTTCGAGAAGCCCAGTCCGGCGATTGGGTGCGCTATAAGTTGGACCAGCGGATCGATCATCTCCTGATCGACGAGAGCCAGGACACCAGCCCCGATCAGTGGGAGATCATCGAAGCGCTGGTCGACGATTTCTGGAGCGGGGAGGGGGCTCGTGCGGCGCCGCCGACCCTGTTTGTCGTGGGTGACGACAAGCAGTCGATCTTCGGGTTTCAAGGCGCTGACGTCGATATCTTCCAGGAGAAGCAGCGCTCGTTCAAAGCACTTGCGTCGGGTGCAAGGCGGTCTTGGCAGGACGTGCCGCTTCGCCAATCCTTCCGCTCGGCGCCGGCGATCTTGAAAGCCGTCGATGCGGTTTTCGCCGATCTCGCCATCCATGGCGATGATCGGGCGATGCGTCATGAGGCTTTCAAGCAGGATGCGAAAGGGGTAGTCGAGGTCTGGCCGCTGATCGAAGGGGACGCACCGGAGGAAGCGGGGGCTTGGGCGCTGCCGGATCGTCAGGTGCACGGCAATCCGCCCGAGCTTCGCCTGGCACGGACGATCGCGCTGCAGATCCAGGCCTGGATCAGGGATGGGACAAGGCTCGCCAACAAAGACAAGGCGATCGAGCCCAAGGACATCATGATCCTGCTCCCACGCCGGGGTGTTCTCCAGGATCGGCTGGTGCGCGAGCTGAAGCGCAATGGCGTGCCGGTCGCCGGCGCGGATCGCATCGGCCTTACCGAGGAGCTTGCGGTCAAGGACCTGATGGCGCTTGGCGATGCGCTCCTGCTGCCGGAGGACGACCTCACCCTCGCGACCCTGCTGCGGAGCCCGATTTTCGGTTTCAGCGACGATCAGCTGTTCAGGCTTGCCCATGACCGCGGCGACCGGCCGCTATGGCGGCGTCTCAAAGACCTTCGGGACGATGATCCCGCCTTCGCCGCGGCGGATGATCATTTCCGCGATTTGCTGAGCAAGGTCGATTTCACGCCGCCCTACGAGTTTTTCGCGCGGTTTTTGAGCGAAGGGGCGCCCAATGGCAGGCGGCGCCTGCTGCGGCGTCTGGGGGCGGCGGCGATCCTGCCGATCGAGGCGTTTCTTGCCCAGGCGATTACCTATGAGCGCAGTCACCCGCCTTCCATGCAGGGGTTCCTCCACTGGCTGCGCACGGATGATACGGCCCTTCGGCGCGATGCCCAGGAGGTGCGCGATGAAGTGCGCATCATGACCGTACACGGTGCCAAGGGGCTGGAAGCGCCGATCGTGTTTCTCGCGGATGCCACCTATCAAAAGGACATGCGCAAGGACGTGATCCTCTGGCGGGATGACGGCCTGCCGTTCTGGAAAGTGTCGAAGGCGGCGCAGGACCCCTATACCCAGACGATCTATGCGGCTGAGGAAGCTCGCCAGCTCGCCGAGCATCGGCGCCTTCTCTATGTCGCCATGACCAGGGCGGAGGAACGGCTGATCGTCGCCGGTTGCGCGCGAAAGCGTGGGAGGGGCGCCGACGACGGAGGAAAGGCCAACTGGTATGAGATGATCCGGAACGGTCTCGATGTGCTGCCGGAGACCGCGAGCTTCGACGGAAGCCTGCCGTCCGGCGTGAGGGGCGAGATCAAGCGTTTCGGCGATGTGAAGGAAGATCCGGAAATGGCGGCGCAGGCCACCTTGCCATTCCACATCGGGGCGACCGGCGGTCCGCCTTTGCCTGACTGGCTGGCGGCCGCAGCGCGTGGCGAGGTGAAAGCGGAAGCCCTCCGTCCCTCGGCCGATCCTCTGTCCGAAGACCCGCCCGCCGCATCCCCCTTATCGGATGAAGGGGGGCGTCGCTTTGGCCGTGGGCTCTTGATCCATAAGCTTTTGCAGATCCTGCCTGATTTGCCGGCCTCGGCGAAGCCGGCCGCCATGGATCGCTATCTGGAGAAACCCGGCCTCGACCTGGATGCGCCGATGAGGGAGGCGCTCGCGAGCGAGGTCGGCGCCATCCTCGACAACCCTGCCTGGCGTGACATTTTCGGTCCCTCTTCCCGCGCTGAAGTGTCGCTGGTCGGCGCGTTTGGCGGCGAGCGGGTCAGCGGTCAGGTCGATCGCCTGTCCGTACGGGACGACGAGGTCCTGGTGGTCGACTACAAGACCAACCGTCCGCCGCCCCGTGAGCAGGGCGACGTGCCCGCAGCCTATGGCCGCCAGATGGCGATCTATCGTAGCCTTCTGCGCGAAATTTACCCGGATCGCCCGGTGCGTTGCGCCTTGCTCTGGACGGAAGGGCCGCGCCTGATGGCGCTGGATGATACTTGGCTCGATGCTTTTGGCGCATCTTGACAATCATCCGGAAGATACCACCTCCGCTTGACGCTGCTGCCCTCGTCCACCTACTCTCAGGCTTAAGAAGAGAGCCTGCGAACGCAGCGCTTCGATGGAACAAACCCTTATTGGGATGCAACGATGGCGATTATCGAAACCTCCGATTCGGCGTTCGAGGCCGATGTGCTGAAGTCGGATACGCCTGTAGTCGTGGACTTCTGGGCGGAATGGTGCGGCCCGTGCAAGAGCATTGCGCCTCATCTCGAAGAGCTGGCGACCGAGAAAGGCGAGCAGATCAAGGTCGTCAAGGTGAACATCGACGATAATCCCCTGACACCGACCAAATATGGTGTGCGTGGCATTCCCACGCTGATGCTGTTCAAGGACGGCGAACACGCTGCGACCAAGGTTGGTGCCGTGCCGAAGAGCAAGCTTTTCGAGTGGGTTGACGAGAGCGTTTGATCACTTGGTCAGCAGTGCGGTCCCGGGGAAAAAATAGCTTTGGCATAGCCGGGGCCGCATAGGTGCTTTTTGTTGCGAATCAGCCCCTTGATGCCGCATTGATGTGGTCGCAGGCTCTTTACTTTCAGTAACTTATCCCTGAAAAACGATCTTTGAGACGTCGCTCCAGACGATGCTTGAGGATCTTAATGGGTAAGTGTTGCCCTAGTCGGAAACCACAGATGCGATTTGCCTTCTCGGCAATCATGATGATCGTCGCTTCCATGATGGCTGGATCGGCAGGGGCTGAAAGTCTCAGCGGCAAGCTCGCCGACCGGTTTAGCCTCAATATCCTGTCGACCCTGACCGAAGACAACGCGGCCGACCTCGCCCTGCTCACGCAGTTCTACGTCGATCGCGACATGACCCCGGTCTGGGTGGACGATGAGGCGCCGACCGAGCGCGCTCACGACCTGTTGCATATTCTCGAGATGTCGACCTATGACGGCCTCAACCCGGATGACTACGATATCTGGGCCATCAGGCGACTGATGGATTCGGACCATGCCAGAGCTCTCGCCGAGCTGGATCTTCGTCTCAGCCTCAGCCTGATGCAGTTCTTGTCCGATCTCGGTTCGGGGCGGACGGAGCCCAGCACCCTCGATCCCGAGCTGTTCGTCTATCCCCAGGACATCGATAAGGCGGGGGCGATCGAGGCTGCAGCCGAAGCCGAGGATATCGGTGTCTTCGTCGGCGGCTATCGACCGCGCCAGGTCGATTACTGGCGGCTCAAGGGTGTGCTCGCCAATTACAGGGCGATGGCGAGCAACGGCGGCTGGTCGACGATCGATCCTGGACCTTTGATGAAGGAAGGGGACCGATCGGAGCGGGTCGTCCAATTGCGCAGGCGCCTGCAGCGCGAGGGTGATCTCGCACCGCCCGAAGATCCTCTAGCGCCTTTCGACTCCGAGCTGTTCGACCAGAGGCTTGTCGAAGCGGTCGAGAGCTTCCAGGATCGCTATGGCCTCAAGCAGGATGGCCGGGTGGGCCCGAACACGCTGACGGCGCTGAATACGCCGATCGAGCAGCGCATCGAGCAGCTGGTGCTTAACCTGGAGCGCCGTCGCTGGATGTCGGACAGAATGCCGTCGCGTTACATTTACGTGAACCTCGCCGACTTCGAGCTGCAACTGATCGATCAAGGCGAAGTCGCCTTCGAGACCCCCGTCGTGATCGGCAGTCTCTATAACAAGACACCGGTCTTCTCGGCTGACATGACCTATATGGTCATCAATCCTTATTGGAATGTGCCGCCGAGCATCGCCACCAGTGAACTCCTGACCAAGGCCAAGGCCGATTCCAGCTTTTTTCGAAGAAACGGATTCGACATTTTCGAAAATTGGAGTGCGGAGGCCGAGATACTGGATTCGACCAGCATCGACTGGACGCGGGTGGAACCGCAGAACTTCAGCTACAAGCTGCGGCAGCGCCCCGGACCGACCAATTCGCTCGGGCGGCTGAAGTTCATGATGCCGAACGACTACAATATCTACCTTCATGACACGCCGGAGCGGGCGCATTTTGACCTGAATGAGCGCAGCTTCAGTCATGGTTGCGTACGAGTTGCCGATCCCGAGGCCCTGGCGAACGCCATCCTCGAGGGCCAGTCGGGCTGGACGTTGAATGGAATCGTCGACGCCGTCGGCAGCGGTGAACGCACACAGGTCAATCTAGATCAATCCCTGTCCGTTCAGATCACCTATCTGACTGCCTGGGTCGATGGTGACAATCGGGCCCACTTTCGGAACGACGTCTATGACCGGGATCAGATCCTGGCGGATGCGCTGACCAACAATCCACGCAGGCGCGGCCTCGGCCTCTTCGCCGAGGGGACCAGCACTGAAGCCCGTCTTCAGGACGACAGCCCTGAGGCGGCGGCGGCAGCGCAATAGAGGCGTGGCTGCCGCGTCCCGGCAGGATCAGAGTTCGAAACCGCGAAGTGCTAGAGCGCGTTGCCATTTGGTGGCGATGTCATCGTCGAACAGCAGCGTGTCGTCGGCATCGACCACGTACCAGGACCCGGACGTGATCTCGTTCTCCAGCTGCTCCGAGGCCCAGCCGGTATAGCCGAGGATCAGGAGACTTTCGTTCGGGCCCTGACCCAGGGCAAGGTCGGTCAGCACGTCGTCTGCGCTGGAGACGGCCAGGTGATTGCCGACGTCGACGGTCGTACCGTTGTAGTAGTCGCCGCGGTGCAGGACGAGGCTGCTTTCCGGCTCGACAGGGCCGCCATAATGCATCTTCACCTGGGCGTCGGTGCTGAAGTCGCCTTCGATGCCGAAGGCGTCGAGCAGGCTGCCGACGGGCCCTTTGGCCATGAGGCGGTTGATCACCAGGCCCATGGCGCCGAATGCATCGTGATGCACGAGGTAGACAACGGATTGGCGAAAGTTGGGGTCGTGGAGGTCGGGTGAGGCGACCAGATAGCGTCCCGTAAGGGTCGTCGAGCGTCCATTGGGATTGTCGTGATCATCAGCGGCCTTGACCGTGCCGCCACCGAGAAGTCCGAAGCCCAGAACGAGCATGAGGAGCTTTTTGACGATGGCCATAGGTGCATTTTCCCCCGATCCAGCGTTGCCCTCCCATTAACTATTGGCGCGCAAGACGTGCCCGGCAAGGTAGAGGGACCCGCATATCAGGACGCGGACGGGGGAAAAGGTGCGTTCGGCGATCGTCGACAAGGCGGCCTCGACGTTGTCTGCTGCCGTTGCCTGGATGCCGAGATCATGGGCATCGCGCACGACATCCGCCGGATCGCGGCTGGCGCGCTCGTCGGGCACGGATACCGCATGCAGCGAGGTGACCACCGATGCGAGCGGGGTCAGAAATCCCAAGGAATCCTTGGTGTTGATCATGCCGACGACCAAGTGAAGCGGCCTTTGGTCATCATCGCTGAAATAGGCGGCGAGCGCTTCGCCCGCAGCCGGGTTGTGGCCGCCATCCAGCCAGGTCGAAGAGCCCGCTGGCAGCGATGCGACAAGTGGCCCCAATGTGAGTGCCTGCAATCTCGCCGGCCAGCGCGCTTTTTCGAGACCGTGTGCTATCGAACGGTGTGATGGCGAGAGGCTGCCGAGGTTCATGGCCGCAGCGACGGCAAGCCCTGCATTGTCGATCTGATGCTCGCCCGGAAGGGAAGGCAGCGGCAGATCGAGGAAGGAACCTCCTATCTGGACATGCAGACGATCACCGACATGGCAAGCGGTCCAATCTCGTCCATGCTGGATGAGCGGGGCGCTAAGTGTGCTTGCACGGGCCTGAATGACGTCGATGCTTTCCGGTGCCTGTGGACCCAGCGCGCAGGGCACGCCCGTTTTCAGAATGCCGGCTTTCTCGCCCGCGATCTGCTCCAGCCGCTCCCCAAGATAGGCCTGATGATCCAAGGACACCGGCGTGATCAGCGTTAGAAGCGGCTGATCCACGACATTGGTCGCATCCAGCCGGCCGCCGAGCCCGGTTTCGAGGAGCAGGATATCGGCTTCCCGTTCGGCGAAGGCGAGCAGGGCGGCCGCTGTGGTGATTTCGAAAAACGTGATCGGCAGGCCCTGGTTCGCCTGCTCGACACGGTCGAGCACCTCGGTAAAGGCCAGTTCGGTGATCGGTTCGCGGTCGAACAGGATGCGCTCGTTGAAGCGCACCAGATGTGGCGAAACGTAACGTTGCACATGTCTGCCATCCGCTGCCAGCATGGCATCCAGCATGGCGAGCGTCGAACCCTTGCCATTGGTGCCTGCGATGTGGACGACGGGTGGCAGGCGCCGTTCAGGGTGGTCGAGGGCGCCAAGTAAGCGTTCGAGGCGTCCGAGCGACAGGTCGATCGCCTTGGGGTGCAGGCCCTGCAGGCGCGTGAGGATCAGGTCACTGTCCGGGTTCATCATCCCAACGGCTCCTGGCCCAGCTTCTTCCAGTGATGCCGCGGGCGGGCTCAGCCGCCTGCGGTTTCCTCGGGCGGTGTATCGGTCTTGCTCTCCTTCACCAGAGCGCTGTCCTCGACCGTGGTTACCTCGCCGTCGATGGCTTCGATCGGGCGCTGATCCTCGATGACCTCGACCAGGCCTGGTGTCGCCGGCGGGGGATGCTGATCAGCAAGGCCTTCGGGACCAGGCCCGGGACTCATCAGAAGGCCGAGAATGCGCGCCAGCTTTTCCTTGAGCTCGAAGCGGTGAACGACCATATCGACCATCCCATGGTCGAGCAGATATTCCGCCGTCTGGAAGTCATCCGGCAGGCTTTCGCGAATGGTCTGCTCGATCACCCGGCGGCCGGCAAAGCCGATCTGGGCGCCGGGCTCGGCAATCGCGATGTCGCCGAGCATGGCGAAGGATGCGGTGACGCCGCCCGTGGTCGGATCGGTGAGGATGGTGATGTAGGGAAGGCCCGCTTCCTTGACTTCCTCGACCGCGATCGTCGTGCGCGGCATCTGCATGAGGGACAATGCGCCCTCTTGCATACGAGCACCGCCGGATGCGGTGATCACGATGAAGGCCGCCTCCTGCATGAGGGCCAGCCTGGCCGCGGCAAGCAGTCCTTCGCCCAGCGCCACACCCATGGAGCCGGCCATGAACTCGAAATTCATGACCGCGATCACCGCAGGCTGCCCGCCGATCTTGCCGTGTGCCGCCTCGACCGCGTCCGAGCGTCCGGTCTTGGTCTGCGCTTCCTTCAGGCGATCGGTATAGCGCTTCCGATCCCTGAACTTCAGCGGGTCCGGCTCGGACTTCGGAAGCTCGATTTGATGCCAGCTACCCTCGTCGAAGAGGGCGTTGAAACGAAAGTCCGGTCCAACCCGGAAATGGCGGTCGCAATGCGGGCAGACCTGGCTGTTGGCTGCGAGATCCCGATGAAAGATCATCTTCTCGCAGCTCTGGCAGTTCACCCAGAGATTTTCCGGCACCTCCGGCTTGCTGCCGACCAGCGCCTTGATTTTTGGGCGAACGTAGTTGGTAAGCCAGTTCATAAGGGCGCGGCCCTTCGCGCGGACTGGACGCTGTCTGCGAGGTTGCGCACGTCGGCAAGCAGGGCGTCGACGAGGCCAGCGCCGGGCCGTCCGTTCTCATCGAGATTGGCGGCGATTTTGTCGACCAGGGCCGAACCCACGACCGCGGCGTCGGCGACCTTGGCGATTTCGGCTGCCTGCTCCGGCGTGCGGATGCCGAAGCCAACGGCTACCGGAAGAGGGCTGTGGGCGCGAATGCGCTCGACGGCCTGGCCGACCCGATCGACGGTTGGTGCTCCGACGCCGGTGATGCCGGTCATCGAGACGTAGTAGATGAACCCGGACGTGTTTTCGAGCACCGCTGGCAGGCGCTCATCGTCGGTGGTGGGCGTTGCCAGGCGAATGAAGCTGATGCCGCGCTTGAGGGCGGGGATGCAGAGTTCCTCATCTTCCTCCGGCGGTAGATCGACCACGATCAGGCCATCCACGCCGGCGGCCTTGGCATCGTCCAGGAAGCGCTCGGCGCCGTAGTGGTAGATCGGGTTATAATAGCCCATGAGGACGATCGGAGTGCGGTCGTCCTTGGTGCGAAAGCGCCCGACCAAATCCAGGGTCTTGGCAAGACCCATGCCGGCTTTGAGCGCCCTGAGCGCACCCGCCTGGATCGAGGGGCCATCGGCCATGGGATCGGTAAACGGCATGCCGATTTCGATGATGTCGACGCCTGCCTCGGGCAGGCTCTCGATGATCCGTGTCGAGGTCTCGACATCAGGATCGCCGGCGCAAAGATAAGTGACGAGGCCGGCGCGGCCCGCCTCTTTCAGTTCGGCGAAACGCGCTTCGATGCGCCCAGGCATGCCGATGCCTCCGGTCATATCTTGGCTCCTATCGCCTCGGCGACGGTGAAGATGTCCTTGTCGCCGCGGCCGCAGAGATTCATGACGATGATGTGGTCCTTTGGGAGGTCAGGCGCAATCTTCATGACGTGAGCAAGGGCGTGGGCGGGCTCCAATGCCGGCAGAATGCCTTCGATCCGGCTGCAGAACTGAAAGGCGTTAAGCGCCTCCTTGTCGGTGATCGGCACGTAGGTGGCGCGGCCCTGGTCGTTCAGCCACGAATGTTCCGGACCGATACCGGGATAATCGAGGCCTGCCGAGATCGAGTGCGGTTCGATGATCTGGCCGTCATCGTCCTGCAGGAGGTAGGACCTCGACCCGTGGAGAACGCCCGGCGTCCCGCCGGTGATGGCGGCTGCATGCTCGCCGGTCTCGATGCCATGGCCTGCTGCCTCGACGCCGATCAGCGCCACATCCGCATCGTCGAGGAAGGGATGAAATAGGCCGATCGCATTCGAGCCGCCGCCGATCGCCGCGATCAGCGTGTCGGGAAGACGTCCCTCTTTCGCCATGATCTGCTCGCGCAGCTCGTTGCCGATCACCGCTTGAAAGTCCCGGACCATCGCCGGGTAGGGGTGAGGGCCTGCCGCCGTGCCGATCAGATAGAACGTATCCTCGACATTGGTGACCCAGTCGCGAAGGGCCTCGTTCATCGCGTCCTTGAGCGTCGCCGAGCCGGAGGTGACCGGCACGATCTCGGCGCCCAAAAGCTTCATGCGAAAGACGTTCGGTTGCTGCCGCTCGATGTCGACGGCGCCCATATAGACCACGCAGTCATAGCCGAGCTTGGCGCAGACGGTCGCGGTGGCGACGCCGTGCTGCCCGGCACCGGTTTCGGCGATGATGCGTTTCTTGCCCATGCGCCGGGCGAGCAGGATCTGACCGATGCAGTTGTTGATCTTGTGGGCGCCGGTGTGGTTGAGCTCGTCCCGCTTGAAGTAGACCTTGGCGCCGCCGAGCTCCGCCGTCAGCCGCTCCGCGAAATAGAGCGGGCTCGGGCGGCCCGTATAGTCGGTGTTCCAGGATGCCAATTCCTTTGCGAAGCCGGGATCGTTCTTGGCGTCCTCATAGGCGCGCTCGAGTTCGAGGATCAGCGGCATCAGCGTCTCGGCGACGAAGCGGCCGCCATGGATGCCGAAGCGGCCGCGCTCGTCGGGACCCTGTCTGAGGCTGTTGGCAAAGGTCATGTTTGGGTACTCGTAAGCAGGGGGCTCATAGACTGATGTCGTCATTCATGCTGCGAGGGGACGAGGAGAGGCCGGCGGCCTTTTCAAGGAATGCCCGGATCTTGGCGACATCCTTTTGGCCCGGCCCGGTCTCCACACCGGAGGAGACGTCGACGGCAGGCGCCTGGCAGAGGCGTACGGCGTCGTCAAGATTATCCACATCCAGGCCGCCAGCTAAGAGCCAGGGAACGTTGAGGTCAAGATGCTGCAGGAGGCGCCAATCGAAGCTCAGGCCATTGCCGCCGGGAAGGCTGCCCGGCGTCTTGGGCGGTTTGGCGTCGAACAGGATCATGTCGGCCACCTCGGCATAGGCCTTCAGGGGGGCGAGGTCGTCGGCATCGCCGATGCGCAGCGCCTTGATCACCGTCTTTCCAGTTCTCGCCCTCACCGCCTCGACCCGCTCCACCGTTTCCTTGCCGTGCAGCTGGATCGCATCCAGGGCTTCCAGCACCTGGTCGACGAGGCGATCGTCGGGGTCGACCATGACGCCGACGCGCAGTCGATCCGAAGGCACCGAGCGTCCAAGTTCGATCGCTGTCTCCGGCGTGACCGAGCGCGGCGACGGCGGGTAGAACATGAAACCCAGATATCGGGCGCCACCTTCAAGCGCAGCGTCCACCGCCAGGTGATCTTTGAGGCCGCAGATTTTGACGTCGACCGGCATGGATCAGGCGGCGAGCCTTGCCGCTTCGATTTCGTCGTTGATGGCGAGCGCTGCGGCGCGCGGGCTGCCGGCAGCCGTGATCGGCCGGCCGATCACCAGATAGTCTGCGCCGGCCTTGATCGCTTCGCCGGGCGTAAGTGTGCGTTTTTGGTCACCCGCTGCCGATCCCGCCGGCCGAATGCCGGGAACCACCAGCTTCAGGCTGTCGCCGAACACTCTGCGCAGCGGTCCGATTTCGCGCGGTGAGCAAATCATGCCGTCCATGCCGGTTTTGCGCGCGAGGCCGGCAAGGCGGAGCACCTGGGTTTCCGTCGATCCTTCGATGCCGATGATGGCCAGGTCCTTGTCATCCATGCTGGTCAGAACGGAAACGCCAAGGAGCATCGGGCGCTCCGGACCCATGTCCTTCATGGCATCGGCCGCTGCCCAGAGCATGGCGGGACCGCCCTGCAGATGAAGCGTCATCATGCTTACGCCCAGGGCCGCGGCGGCCTTCACCGCCCCGACGACGGTGTTGGGGATATCGTGAAACTTCAGGTCCAAGAAGACCGGAAGGCCGAGATCGACGATGCTCTTCACACCGGAGGGGCCATTCGCGGTCACGAACTCGAGCCCAAGCTTCAGACCGCCGATCGGATGCCTGCTGAGAGAGCGGGCGAGCAGGAGTGCGCCGGACAGGTCAGCCCGGTCGATGGCGCAGAAAACAGGTGAAGTCGTCGTCATGAACAGCCGTTTCGTTGGATCATCGGCTTATAGCAGAGACCGGCGGCCATGCCAAAACATGCTATGGGGCGAACAATGATCTTTGAGGGGGTGGGTGCTTGTGCGTCGAACCCACCCTGAAGGGGGTGGCGACGGCTGCCGATTAGCCGGCGAGCTGCTTTAAAGGTGCTGCGTTGGCTGCGACGGCCAATCTTGCGGCCTTTGCCTCCTCATGAGCTTTGGCTTCGGCTGCTTCCTGCTGCTGCCGAATAGCGCGCAACTGGCCTTCGAGGTCTTCGGCCTTGCGGCGCATCTGGCGGCCATCGCGGCGTTTGCGTAGGCCGCCAAGCCAAGCGCCAAGCCCGCCAAGAACGGCACCGACCACCAGCCCGAACAAAAACACCCAGAAAAGCTGCACACTGATCGTTTCAGGCAAAGGCCAAAACGCCATATCGACCGGCTGGCGATTGCTGACCGCGAAGGAAACGATGATCACCAGGCCCGCTAGGCCAAGCAACAAACGGAAAATCTTGATCATAGCCTCACTCTCAGTACCGAAAATCAGTCAGGGCGGTTGGCGAGAGATGCACGGATCTCGATGCTGGAGCATCGATGGTCCATCTGAACCCGCATCGTGAGTTAAGGGGCTGGTAAGGTCAATCGCTATTCAGGCGTTCGCGAAGCTCTTTGCCGGTCTTGAAGTAGGGGACGACCTTATCCGGTACCGAGACCTCGGCGCCCGTTCTCGGATTGCGGCCGACACGCGCTTCGCGTTCGCGTACGGAAAAGGCGCCGAAGCCGCGAAGCTCAACGCGATCGCGCTTGGCGAGCGCATCCGTGACTTCGTCGAAAACAGTGGAAACGATCTTCTCGATATCACGTTGCGTGAGGTGAGGGTTGGCGTCGGCGAGGCGTTTAATCAAGTCTGATTTGGTCATGTAAAGCGCTCTGACAGCTGAAACGGGGCGGAACGTCCGGAAGGCTACCGATAGAACGTGCCAAAGCGTTGAGATCGCGTCAAGTTTGGGTGCGTCCCAGGTGAACGGGAACGCACCCTTACTTACATTTTTTGCTCGATTTTTCTACCCTTCCGAGCCTTTTGCGTCGTCGCCATCGTCCTGGGCCTGCCTGCTTTTGATCGCTGGGCCGAGGATGTCACCGAGGCTGGCACCGCTATCCGAGGAGCCGAATTCGGCCATCGCCTGCTTCTCGTCGGCGATCTCAAGCGCTTTGACAGAGAGGGAGAGGCGCCGATTGTTGGCGTCGATATTGGTGATGCGTGCATCCAACTTGTCACCGACGGCAAAGCGATCCGGCCGCTGTTCGCCGCGGTCGCGGGCGAGTTCGGCCTTGCGGATAAAGCCAGGCGCGCCATCGCTGGTCGCAACTTCGAGGCCGCCGGTGGTGATTTCGGTCACGGTGCAGGTGACCCGATCGCCGCGCTTGACGCCGGAGGTCGCTCCCTTGAACGGATCGTCGGTCAGCTGCTTGATGCCGAGCGAGATGCGCTCCTTGTCCGTGTCGACGTCGAGCACCACGGCCTTGACGACATCGCCGCGATTGTAGCTGGCGACCGCCTCTTCGGCAGGCTTTTCCCAATCCAGATCGGAAAGGTGAACCATGCCGTCGATGTCCTGATCCAGGCCGATGAACAGACCGAACTCGGTGATGTTCTTGATCTCGCCTTCGACCTCGGTGCCCTGCGGATACTTGTCCTTGAAGCTGTCCCAGGGGTTGTCCATGGTCTGCTTCAGGCCGAGTGAAATGCGGCGCTTGTCGGGATCGACCTCCAGCACCATCACCTCGACTTCCTGGCTGGTGGAAACGATCTTGCCGGGATGGACGTTTTTCTTGGTCCAGCTCATCTCCGAGACGTGAACCAGGCCTTCGACACCTGGCTCCAGCTCCACGAAGGCGCCGTAGTCGGTGATGTTGGTGACCCGGCCGGTGAACTTGGTGCTCACCGGATACTTCATGTCGACGCCTTCCCAAGGGTCGGCTTCCAGCTGCTTCATGCCAAGCGAGATACGCTGGGTCTCGCGGTTAAAGCGGATGACCTGGACATTGACCGTCTGGCCGACACCCAGCACTTCGGTCGGGTGGTTGACCCGGCGCCAGGAGATGTCGGTGACATGGAGGAGGCCATCCAGGCCGCCGAGATCGACAAACGCACCGTAGTCGGTGATGTTCTTGACCACGCCGGAAAGAATCTGTCCTTCAGAAAGCGTGGCGAGCAGCTCGTTTCGCTGTTCCGCACGGCTCTCTTCGAGGACGGCGCGCCTGGAGACGACGATGTTGCCGCGCCTCCGGTCCATCTTCAGGATTTGGAAGGGCTCGTCCTTGTTCAGCAGCGGCGAGACGTCGCGCACGGGGCGGATGTCCACCTGGCTGCCCGGAAGGAACGCGACCGCACCGCCGAGATCGACGGCGAAACCGCCCTTGACCCGACCGAAGATGTGGCCCTGGACCTTGGCGGTGTCGTTGAACGCCTTTTCGAGCTTGTTCCAGCTTTCCTCACGCCGCGCCTTGTCGCGCGAGAGGATCGCTTCGCCATTCCTATTCTCGAAGCGTTCGACATAGATCTCGAAACTGTCGCCGACCTTGACTTCGACGGGGTTTCCCTGCGTCGAGAATTCCTTGATGGGCACCCGTCCTTCGGCCTTCAATCCCACATCGACGAGGGCTTCGTCGTTCTCGATGGAGATCACGGTACCGGTCACGACGGTGCCTTCGATCTTGTCTTTTTGCTGGAAACTTTCTTCCAGCATGGCGGCGAAATCTTCCATGGGCGCCTGCTGGTCGGCTATGGTCTCGGCTAAGGTCATAAGGTCTTCCTAGGTCCACGCGCGGCAGGTGATGACCTGCAACGGTAAGCCGGCTTGGTGATGCCGGGTTGGGGTTGATTGGTTGTGTCGGCGAAGCGTCGATGATCAGGCAGCGGTCTCCTGCCCCGCGACAAAAGCCGCGGCGGTTTCGAACGCCACCTCGATGGATTGATCGGTGGTATCGAGAATGAATGCGTCCTCTGCCGGCACCAACGGCGCGACCACACGCGAACGGTCGCGTGCGTCACGCTGACACAGCTCTTCTAAAACGTGCTCATATATAGCGGCGACACCGCGTTCCTGCAACTGTTTACAGCGCCTTTCCGCGCGCTTCTCGACGCTCGCGGTGACGAAGATCTTGTGACTGGCATCGGTCCGCACGACCGTGCCTATGTCACGGCCGACTAAAACCGCACCCCGGTCGTCCTCACCGAAGCGCCTCTGAAAGTCCAGGAGGGCCGTGCGCACCGCGGGAACCGCGGCGATTTTGGACGCCGTCTGTCCGATGATTTCGGTCATCAGGCGCTCGGGGTCGAGATCATCGGTGGTGATCGACGTCGCTACTTTCGCTGCTGCCGTCTCGTCATTGACAAGCCCCCCGATCTCCAGGGTCGAGGCCCCTGCCTCCAGCAGTTTTCGCGCGGTTGCCCGGTAGAGAAGGCCGGTATCGAGAAAGGCGAGGCCGAAACGTTCGGCCAGTCTGGACGCAAGGGTGGTCTTGCCGGAGCCTGCGGGGCCGTCGATCGCGATGATGCGTGATGTTGCCGTGTTCATGTCTTCCTTGCCTCACACGTCCCGAGGGCAGTGCGGGTTACGTTATCGTTTCGATCCGGGCACCAAGGCCGTTCATCAGCTCGGCGAAGCCGGGAAAGCTGGTGTCGATGGTTTCGGCGCCAGTCACCTCGATCGGCTTTTGCGCGATGGAGCCCAAGATCAGGAAGCTCATCGCAATTCGATGGTCATGCTGGGCATCGATCGTACAGCCGCCGGGCGGTGGCCCGTCACATCCCTCGATGACCAGGCTGTCCTCGCCGCGCTCGACGCGCACGCCGGCGGCTTCGAGGCCGTCCGCGATAGCGGTGAAGCGGTCGCTTTCCTTCACCTTGAGCTCGCCAAGGCCATTCAAGCGGGTTTTGCCCCGGCCGCAGGCTGCGGCGATGGCGAGGATCGGGTATTCATCGATCATCGACGGCGCCCGCTCCGGCGGCACGTCGATCGCGTTCAGTGTGCGATGTGCGGCTTTCAGCCAGGAGACCGGTTCGCCCGAGATCATTTCGCCATTGCCGCGTTCGAGCGAGGCGCCCATTTCGTCGAGGCAAGGCAGCAGCCCGGTGCGCAGGGCGTTTACGCCGACATTGTCGATCTTGACGTCGGAACCCGGACAGAGCGCTGTGGCCACGAGCAGGAATGCCGCCGAGGACGGATCGCCCGGCACCGAAAGATCCCGCGCCGAAAGCTCGGGCTGGCCGGTTACGGTGACCGAAAGGCGCCCATCGACAAGCGGCTCGGTTTCGACCTCGGCGCCGAGATGGAGAAGCATGCGCTCTGTGTGATCCCGCGATGGCGCAGGCTCGATCACCGTGGTTTTTCCGGGTGCGTGCAGGCCTGCCAGCAGGAGGGCCGATTTGACCTGTGCGGAGGCGGTCGGCTGCTCATATCGGATCGGTGTGAGGTCGACACGGCCGGTCAGCGCCAGCGGCAATCGGTCGCCACTCTTGGCGAGAACGGAGGCGCCCATCTCGGAAAGTGGTCTGGTTACCCGCCCCATGGGCCGGCGGCGCAGCGAGGCATCGCCCGTCATGAATGTCGTGAATGGCTGGCCGGCCAGAAGGCCTAGGAGAAGACGAGCGCCGGTGCCGGCATTGCCGAGGTCAAGTACACGGTCCGGTTCTGAAAACCCTCCGATGCCGACACCATGGACATGCCAATTGCCTGCATCGTCTTTCTGAATGTCGACACCGAGATTGCCAAGCGCCATCCGTGTAGCTATGACGTCGCCGCTTTCCAAAAGGCCGGTGATGGTGGTCTCACCAACGGTCATGGCGGCAAGCATCAGGGATCGGTGCGACAGGGACTTGTCACCCGGCACCTGCACCTCGCCTTTTAAAGCGCTCGCGGCGCTAGCCCTCAATCGCACGCTTGAAGCTTCCCTCTCGTTTGCGTGGCTTTGCGGTCGACGTCAGGAAAATTCGTCGGCTGTCTCACTAATCGACGAATTTGCTTTTGACAGTTCCCGCGGTTCATGGCAATCGCTTCTCCCTTGAAAGTCGATCATCCCTATAGAGTTAGGAGTGCCGCGTGGCGAAGCCCGAGTGGGGAACCAAAAGGGTCTGTTTGAGTTGCAGTGCTCGTTTCTACGACATGATGCACGATCCGATCACCTGTCCAACCTGCGAAACCGTCTTCGATCCGACCGCTAATCTGAAGACGCGCCGGACCCGGACGTCGGCTAAATCAGCTGTTGAGGAAAAGAAAGAGTCGAAGAAAGCCGCCAAAGTCGAGGACGAAGAAGAAACAGACGTCGAGGAAGATGAAGAGGCGGCTGTCGATGACGGTGACGGCGATAAAGCATCCGATGATGACGTCGTGCCCGGCGATGACGACGATGACGACGAAGAAAACCAGAGCGCCATCGAGGATGTGTCTGAACTCGGGGACGATGATGTCAGTGATGTGATCGACACGGATGTCGAGGATGACGACAGAACGAGCTGAAAACGGTGATTTTGGCCTTGCCAAGACCACCGTCTTGTCCTAACTCATCGTGCCTGGATGCAGCCGGCAACGGCTGCGCCGTCTTTAGGGGGCCATAGCTCAGTTGGGAGAGCGCTTGAATGGCATTCAAGAGGTCGGCGGTTCGATTCCGCCTGGCTCCACCACTCCTTATTCAATGCCGTCTAAGTTATTTATAATCGATCGGCTGAAGTCATTCTGACGGGTGCCGATCCAGGCTAGCCTGATTGCGTCCACGCGTCTTGTGTACGATGGATCGTACGCTCGATTCTGTCCCGATTTGCTCGTATGCGTGGATGCCTTCGTACAAATTGCCCGGACTGATCGAAAGAAAGCTCGACATGCCGGTCGGTCACGATCCCTTCTCGGTCCGGAACGGATCGAGGGGGCGCGCGCCGGGCAAGTTCTGCGCCGAGCGCCAAAAATCGTGGAAGAACCTCAACCAGTCGTGCGTGGACCGAAATATGCAGTCCGTGTTGGCGATCTGGGAGGGTGGGGGAAGATGTAAGCTCGGCGCGCGTCAGATCAGCAGCCGCACCAAAATTACAAATAACGTCGGCACACCGACAGCGAATGCTGCGAACAGCAAGATTGCCGGGGCTTGGTCCCCAGCACTGCTCATCACCATCCACGCCAAAATGACCATGGCGCCCATCAAGAGAAGCCCATAGCGTGCGATGGCGCCGCCGATCATCAGGGTGCTGATGATGGCTATCATCGTGACGATCAAGGTGATGACGCCCAGACTGAGATGGCGGATGCCCGTGGTCAGATCGGGGGCTTGGTCCAAGGTGCCAAAAGCGGCGTTGGTGCCCATGAACACGGCGAGCGTCATCAGCCCGAGCATGAAAAACTCGGTTAAGGCGGCGCCGATGGTGTTCACCACACAAGGAAAATGATCAGACCTCGTTATCGGCTGCACCGGACGAAGCGCATCGCGTTGCGCTCTGACCCGCCGGACGGTCGCCGGCAGTCGCCCGAAAAACACCACGAGCGCCAGGAAGACGGTTAGCCAAAAATAAAACACAAAATTTTTGTATTTTCCGCTTCATTGACGCCAAGTCACACTCAATTGCTTGCAAAAGACCAGCGCGGTTATCTATCTGATCTTCAAGATCTTGGCGAGTAAAATTTTTCAAGCTTATAGTTATGGGAAAATAAATTTGATGTTTATCTCCAATTAGTTTCGATTTTTACTATTTTCTCAACTTAAAATTAATTAACTCCATATTTAAAGCAACTAAAATGCGAATAATTTCGGTAAAACCTTGATCTGCGGTATGAATGCAGGCTCCGACAGGTCGAATTCGACCTTGGGCAAAGCCATATCGAAGTGAGCGGCTAGGGGATCGATAGTGGCCTCTAGCAAGCAATTCGGCGCGTTGGAGGCGGCAAATGATGGCGAGGTTGCTGATCATGATAGCGGGCGCCAGCCTGGGCCTCGGTGTCCTGACGGCATCGGTTTCGGCGATCGAGGACAGGTTTATCTATGTCGATCGCATGCCTGATGTCAGAGGCGAGCATAAGCGCACGCTTGCGCTCGACAATGAGGACAATGGACAGAAAATCGTACAAGAGCTCTTTGCCGAAGATTTCAAGCACGCCGTCATCGAAACTTTTGTGCTTTCCATCACCTGTGCACCGGACGCTGGTCCCCGGACTTACATCATTGCGATCAAATATCCGCCAAAGAAACCCGCCAGTTTCGCCGTCGCCACACTTCACGACATCTACAAAGAGGTCTATGTCGAGGACCGAAACGGCAGAATACGGCTTTATGAGGATGTTCATGGCCGGTCGATGCTGGATCTCTCCGAGCGTTTCCTTCCTGCCTGCCTCCCCGTCTAGCGGCGACGCGCCGCGGCGTTGACCTTGATCACATCGTGTTGAGCCACAGCCGACGCGGCTGGGCGGGGGTATCACGTGCGCGCTATAGCTGGTGCATGATTGCGCGTACTCTCGCCCTTCTGCTGTCGATCGCCTCGCCACTCGCGGCCGAGACGGCCGTTGAGAGCCATGAAATCGGCCCTTGGCCGGTGGTCTCCAGGCTGATCGGCTATGGCGATCGCATTTGGTTCGCCAACAGTGTGAAGGGCGCGAACCACAATTCCGCGGACCTCCACAGCATCCCAGCTCGAGGCGGGCTTTCCAGGTATGAAGGGCATCTGTTCAGCCAGGATGCGGGTGATCCGGTGGTGCATCGAGGGCTTCTCTACTGGCCGCTCGAGGACGCGCGCACCGAGCCCGGCATCGGCGCCTTCGACGTCACCGACGGCGAGCGCTGGGAGCACGGCCTGATCCCGACCGAACAAGCCTTCCATAACCATGCGATGGTCGCCAGCGGCGACAGGCTTTACGCTGCGCCGTCAGCCTGGAAGGGCTCGGTTGCGCTTTCGGAGGACGGTGGCTCGGCCTGGAGGACGGTCTATCTGCACCCGACGCCCGCCCGCCGTGTCAGCCGTATCACCACCCTGGTCGCTGTGAGCGACGGCATTTACGGGACCTTGAATGCTCCCGAAGGTCAGTGGCTGATCAGGGTGGACGATGGTTCCGGCAGCCCGGTGCCGGGCTGGCCGAACGGGCGCAGCCACGGGCTGACCGTTCACAAGGAAAAGGTGTACGGGATCGCAAGTAACCCAGATGCCGGCGGCATCTGGAGGTCTGACGGTGAGAGTGCGAAGAGGGTTTGGGCTGCGTCCGACGACTGGATACTGCGGGCGTTGGCGAGTGATGGTGAGCGGCTTTGGATGGCTGGCGATGGGGCAAACGGGGCATCGCTCTGGAGCAGCCGGAACGGGCGTGAATGGTCCGAGGTAGTCAAGCTGGAAGGTGGCAGTCCGCGTGATCTCGTCGCTTATCAGGGCGTGATCGCGGTCGGCGGGCGCGGCGTGAATGACCGGGGAATTCTCTGGGTTCTGCGATCGTCATCAAATGTAGAGCCTGCGGCGACCACGCCGCCCCCGCCGAACGCGTTGTCCTGGCCTTCATTCACGCAGAAGGCTGCTGACGGCTTTGATTGGGCAGGTGCGGCCGCGCACCTGGATGGATTGCTGGCTGATTCCAGAAGCTATGAGCGTTATGGACAGCAACTGAAGCGTACGATCTACGACCTCCCGCGCCGGGAGGTTCCGCCGGATTTCTACCCGGACCGGCTAAAGACGATCATGCCCGTCGACCCCTTGGCCATGTTCGGCGACATCATGCTCGACGAGATGGCCGTGATCGGCCGATGGCGTCTCTACTGGGGCATGGGCCTTTCTCGTACGGGCAAGGTCGACCCGGCCGACATCCTCCGCCCCTGGGACTACACCCCCAACGGCCCCTTCAAGTTTTTTTCTACGCCCGAAATCGCTATTTGGGCCGCCAGCAGGCTCGGCCTGAGCGATGATTTGGTGCTCGAAGCCCTCGTTCAGCGCCTCGAAGACGAAGCCACGCCACTCTGGCTGAAAGGCGACGCCGTCGGCGCCCTTCACACCCTCACCGGCCAGCGCCTCGGCTACGACGCCACGGCGTGGCGGGGCTGGTTGGAGCGGGACTGACCCGCCTCATCAACCGGCCGCTTGAACCTTCCTTATCTGGTCGCCTCTCCTCTGGATTATTGCTGCGGCTCAGATATTCGGACCCGTCCGGTTCCGTCTCAAAAATATCTGCAACACCGCCCTCTACAAGATCATGCGCTGGTACTCAGTAGCCACGTTGCTCCTCTTCGCCTGGAAGCTCGCCATCTGGCTCGGCCCGCAGACCGTCGCCTTGAACACCAGCCTGCGACCGTTGCTCGAACCCTTCATCGAGCCGGTAAGGCTTCCGCTTTGGCAGATCGGCTCGGCGACCAGTGCGCTGCTCGCGATCGGCCTTTACCTTCTTGCGGACTGGCATCTGCAGCAGATAGAGGCCGACCGGCCGGATCGCAGTTCGGAGCAGACGATTAAGTGGCAGATCGGGGCGATCACTGTCGTCCGCAACACGCTGGCGTTCTACACTATTGCCTGTACGCTCTATATTGCCTGGAAGATTTCGGCGGGGATCGAATGGCCTGTGCTCGAATTCGTCCTGTTCCCCTGGTCCTGACACCGCCCCCCTTTCTTCCTGACCACCCTCTTCTTCGCGGGCAAGGAGTATGTTCGATAGCATCAATACCCACATTTTCACCGAGAAGAGCCCGCATACCCTCGAAAATCCTGGCGCATTCTTCGAAGGCGGCGGAAACCAGATGGCGTGGTCACACCACGCGATCCTGGGAATCCGCGCGCCCGAAGAGAGAAGCGGCTGGCTCGGACTCCCAGGATCGCATGGACCGGCGAGACAGGAACGGCTTAGCGGAATTGGGTCAAGGAAAGGTTAAGTGTTGGTGGAAGATTGTCTCCGTGGGGTGAGGTCGAAAGTTAGCGGTGTTTGTTGTGTGTTGGCCGGCCTCGTTCTGGCTGGAGGCATCGACGCGGCATGGGCTGGACCTGATGACAGGCCGGGCGACTTCATCGCTGTCGAGGGTGGTTTATTGATTATGGGCGACCCTGAAGGTGATCCGAACGAAGTGGAGCGGCGGGTCGAGATCCAGCCCTTTCGCCTGATGCGCCATGAGGTGACCAACCGGGCGTTCGCTGCCTTCGTTGAGGAAACCGGCCATGTCACCGACGCCGAACGTCGGGGGACGGGTTATGTTTGGACCGATCGCTGGCGGTTGGTCGAGGGGGCGGGGTGGCGGCATCCCTTTGGGCCTGATACCGATATTCTTGATAAGGAAGACCACCCCGTGGCCCAGGTATCGGCGAACGATGCGGCGGCGTTTTGTGCCCACTATGGCTGGCGTTTGCCAAGCGAGGAGGAATGGGAGTTTGCTGCGCGCGGCGAAGGCCGCCGCCGCTACCCTTGGGGTAACCAGGCGCCGGCGCAATCAAAGGGCCAGCCGTCGCTGGCGAATTTTGGGACGGTTCCCTGCTGCGCTGCCGACCCGGCAGATGGTTATCTCAGGACGAGCCCGGTGGGCGCCTATCCTTTGGGCGCCGGCCCTTACGGCCATCTGGATCTCGCTGGCAATCTCTGGGAATGGACCTCCAGCCGCTTTCCAGGCCAACCGGAGCATGTCGTCATTCGAGGCGGTGGTTGGGGCAACAATCCCTATTGCCTCCGCGTCTCATACCGTCACGGCAATCCCGACCATTTCGGCCTTGATATGGTCGGGTTCCGCTGTGGCAGTGGGTAGTGCAGCCTCGACCTTAGTCTGATGTCGACCGCATGAATCCTGACCGATTCCATCGATCTATTGCCAGTCTTCACCTTTTCTTAACGCGTGTCGGCTAAAAAAGATGTCTCTCTGGTCCATGCGATCGTCGGAGTCTGTACCTGGCCCAACCTCTTCTGCGGGCGGGCGGATTCCCAGGATCGCATGGACCCGATGGCAATCATACCTGGCAAACCCTTAAGAATTGTTGCCGGCGGCTGGATCTGAAATCCTGGGAGAACCTGCGCAGTTTCAAGAGCCATCGATGAAAACTTACGACGGCCACTATGAGCTTGTTCAGGCGGCCTATGCACGGGCGAAGGCTTGACCATTTTGGTCGAACAGGTAGCAGGTCTCTGAGCGGATGCCGACGGGGACGGTCTCGTCGACCGTGATCTTGGCGTCGCCCTCCGTCTTGATGACCAGAGGTTCGCTGCTGCCGCGATCAAGATAAG
>JBPCVQ010000241.1:0-7616 GCA_051010395.1 Geminicoccaceae bacterium
TAACGAGGCCGGCCGCGCCAGCCTGATGGGGCGAAGAGACATGGAAACCGGCCTGATCGCACATGGGTAAGCGCGACGGTCGCGCATTTCGGCCGTGATCGATCCGGGCGTCGGCTTGCTATGGGAGAGCGGCTGTCGTAGTCACCGTTCATCCCCGTCATCCCTGGAAGAAAACGGCCGTTTCCCATGACCTCTCTTAGACCCGTCCGCGGCACACGTGATCTCGTCGGCGAGGAGATGCGCGCCTATCGGCATGTGGTGGAAACCGCGCATCGGGTTGCCGCCCGGTATGGATACCAGGAAATAGCGACGCCAATTTTCGAGTTCATCGAGGTCTTCGCAAGACCGCTCGGTGAGACCTCGGACGTCGTTTCCAAGGAAATGTACGCGTTTGAAGATCGCGGTGGCGAGCGCCTCGCCTTGCGGCCGGAGTTCACCGCGGGCGTGGCGCGCGCGTTCATCTCGGGAGCCTTCGGGCAGGTACTGCCGGTGAAATTGTTTTGTGCGGGGCCGGCGTTTCGGTATGAGCGGCCGCAAAAGGGTCGTTATCGCCAGTTTCATCAGATCGATGCCGAGATTCTGGGCGCACCCGAGCCGCTTGCCGACATCGAAGTGATCGCCCTCGGCCATGCCATCCTCTCGGAACTCGGTCTGGCTGATCATGTGACCCTGGAACTGAACAGCCTCGGCGATGGCGAAAGTCGCCATGCCTATCGAGAGCAGCTGGTCGCGTATCTCAGCCGCTTCAAAGATGATCTCTCCGAGGACAGCCAGGCGCGCCTGGAGCGCAATCCTCTGCGCATTCTTGACAGCAAGAATTCCCGCGATCGCGAGATCGTCGCCGATGCGCCGGAGCTCGGTGATTGCTTCAACGATGCGTCCACGCGCTTCTACGATCAGGTCCAGGAAGGGCTTTCCGCCCTCGGTGTCGGTTACAAGAAAAATCCGCGTTTGGTGCGCGGGCTCGACTACTACAGTCACACGGCGTTTGAATTTACGACAACCGCGCTCGGTTCCCAAGGTGCGGTTCTCGCGGGTGGCCGCTATGACGGCTTGATCGAGACATTGGGCGGTCGTGAGACCGCCGGCATAGGCTGGGCTGCCGGCATCGAGCGGTTGTCGATGCTGATCATCGAGCTCGAGAAGGGCTTGCCGCCTTCACCACGACCGGTGGTCGTGGTGCCGATGGGTGACGGCATGGCGATCGAGGGCTTGAGGCTCGCAGCCGAGCTGCGTGCGGCCGGCCATCACGTCGAATATGCCTTCAAGGGCAAGGTCGGCCAGCGGCTGAAGCGCGCTACGCAGCAAAATGCCCGCTATGCCCTCATGCTCGGCGAGGACGAGGTGGCGGCGGGGAAGGTGGTGCTGCGCGATCTCGACGCGGGGGAGCAACACGAGATCGAGCGAGCGGCGCTCGGCCGGCACCTTCCCCGCCTGGGGCACAATTCAGTGCCCCCGGAGCCGGCGTGAGCCAAGCTTCAGGGGCGGCCGAAGCCGGGTCTTCACATCACGAAGGTCGAAATCGCCAGTAGCAAGGCGAGCGCAAAGCCAGTCGTACCCAAAACCCTGATCATCACCTCTTCCGGCGTCGCATTGATCCCAGTTGTGACCATGATCTTGCTCCTTCACTGCTGTGGCAGGCATCTCTTGCCCGTCTGAAGTGATCATGGCCGGCAGGTGCCCATGTCGATGTGACGATCGCTACATGTCACCCATGTGTGATGGCGTGTGAAAACCTTGGCCTGTGCGACCCGCGCTTCTCGCCGGATACCTGCTGTATTCATGGAGAATGGGGAGAAGTCGCGGTGAGCCGAACTCACCGGCGCATTTAAAGGATTGAGTTGACGGTTCACCAGGCTCTTGGTTTTGCATCGGATCAAAAGGGCCGGATCGGTCGTTTGGATCGATACTTGGCTATCGCTGCATCGAGAGCAGCCCAGCTTTGTGGCGCTGCGCTTCGATCAATCGTCCTTCCGGTATATCCTTGATGTAAAGTTTCACGCCCTGACCTTCCAGCCTCTTCCTGAAGTCGGCGAATCCATTGGTCCGGCTCGCCTCGACATTATTGAAGCTCATGGAGACATAGGCGACCCCGAGCTGATCGAGAGCAATTCCATCGGCCTGCAGCGGTCGTCTAATCTCAATGAACTGGAGCTGCCGGCCGACGGGAAGCGGTTTCAGAGCTTCGCGATGTGGTTTGAGGCGATCCGGGGTGTCGATGATCTCGATGAGCAGGACCAACTCCAGGCTCTTTTCGAGGTCCTGGCACAAGGCCGTCAATCCCTCTCGTGCCCGAGGATCGCACAACAAGTGAAATGCAACGGGAAGAAGCAATGCGTGCTTGGCATGATTCTTTTTGGAACCGAGCTTTTCTTTCAATCTCTCGAACATTGTTGTTTGAAGTTCGAGAAGGAATTCACTGTCTTGGCGAAATTGCCCGGAGAAATTTCTGACCTTTTCCATAATGTCATTTTTGAATGAAATGCTACGGATTTTCGACGGAGATCCAGACGCGCCGATGAGCGTAAGGGCATAAAGTTCGTCATATTTATAGATCTGTTCTAATTGTCTTCCATGGACTTCTTTGTTTTCTGAAATTTTCTCATCAACGAGCTGGCCAACGTCGGAGAGTATATCATCGTCGTCGACGTCATCTGGATCTACTGACAGTGCAAAGGACTGTGCGCTGACGCTTGCCAATTCTTCGTCATTGGTAAGGCTGAACAATTTTTCCCAGATTTCATCGCGAATCAGACTGGTCTTGAAGGCAACCTGATCTTGGTCGGGCTCGGCAAAGCAGACCATGAAATCCTGTGTGGGTTTGACGCAGAGACTGTCCTTTGGCCCCAGATGGGCGCGGATGACCATCTCGACATTCAGAAGGATCTGATCACTGATCTCGGCCCATTGGTCGCCGACACGTTCACGTACCGTATCGAGTGAAATCGTCACGAAGCGACTGGCTATCAAGCGCCCATCGTTTTCCTTGAGGATAGCGCTCAATTTTTCTGCTGAGTCCTGATCGCCGCAAAAGGTGCTCGGATCGGCGTCATTCTCATCGGGAGGTGCGGCCGTCGGCAGCGCGGCATCAGCACCCATCGGGCGACGACGAAGATGGGTTTCTATTCGCAGGAACAAGACATCAAAATCGATTGGCTTGGTAATGTAGTCATCCACGCCCAGGCGCAGTCCCTTGATTTCGCTATCCCGGTCCGCCAAAGCGGTCATGAAGATGAATGGCGTCTGTGCGTGCTGCGGGAGCGTCTCCTTCAAGGAACGAAAGAACTGATAGCCATTCATCTCCGGCATCGTGATATCGGAGATGATCAGATCGACAGAATCGTTGGCCAGGCGATCCAGCGCAGCCTGACCGCCGGGGGCGTCGACGACGCTGTGACCTTCGTCCGTCAACTCTTCGACGATGACTTCCCGCAGATCTTCCTCGTCTTCGACGATGAGAATCTTGGCCATGCTCCACCATAAATACTGGTTCTGCTGCGAGCGCAGATCCTGACAGCTCGCTGCACATTAAGCTTAAAAAGTAAATTTTCTCTTGATCAATATCAATTTAAGATTGATGTCATCAGCCAGAATCTGCTCCACTGACCCTTGCGCACATGTTATTCGGGCCGACGGAAGAGCTGGTGAAGTATTCGATATGAATACTCCCAGAGAATAGCTCGCAGCTCCGTGGATGCCTTAGCGCCTTTTACGAATGCGCTGGAAACCGAATGACGTGATCACACCATTAGTTGATCGCGAACGTCATGGTGACGCTTGCAGCGATCGTGGTCTCGCCGGGCGCGATGGGGGAGAAGGCATCCATGGATTCGGCGCGCATCTGACGCGCGAAAACCGGGCCGCCGCCGCCGGCTTCATCGATCGAGATGACGGGGCCAAGCTCGACATCGGCGGCGCTGGCGTAGCGTTCCGCTTTGGCGATCGCGTCTCTGACGGCCGCCTCTCGCGCAGCGATGAGCAACGGCTCCGGATCGGCAATCGAGAAGGTCGGACCATTGACGCTGTTGGCGCCATCGGCGACGGCCTTGTCGAGAATTGAACCCAGGCGATCGATGTCGCGGATAGTAACCGTCAGCTGGTTGGACGCCCGATAGCCGACGGTCTTCTCCGGCTGCGGGTGCTCGGCGAACACCGGCCAGATGCCGAGCTGGCTGGTCCGCATATCTTTTTTTGCAATGCCCGCATTCTCAAGTCTGCTCATCACGGCAGTCATGCGCTCGGCGTTTTCGGTAAGAGCTTCGCCCGGCGTCTTGGCTTCAGTCTCGACTCCGATCGACATGGTGGCGATATCGGGCACGGCCTGGGCTTCCGCCCGGCCGGTCACCGTAATCCGCCTCAACTGATCGTCATCGGCCAGCACCGCGGGCGCCGCGAACATGGCAGGTGTAGCGACCCCGAGGCCAAGAAGGAGCCGCAGCATCAATAGCGGTCTCGCCGTCATCAGCGCCATCGTTCTTCTCCGTATCCTGATGATCATCGCCTCGATATCCCATCAATGATGCTTCCCGACAAGCGGATGTGCGCTGTCGATCGCAATCTCATGCCTCTCCATGACCGTGATCTTCGCGCATCAGGTCTTGCCCTCCCGCCGACAATAGGCTTTTTGGAGGCGACGACGTTTCACCCGAGCATTGAGGTTCATTCAGCACGCCATGAGCGCTGATCTCGCCCAGGGTTTCGAGACCAAGCTGGACGGTATTCTGCACCGTTTCGAGGAACTGGGCGGGTTGATGGCCTCAGCGCCTCCCGACCAGTATACAGGCCTCGCCCGCGAATATGCCGAACTCGAGGCCGTCGCGCAAAGCATCGGGACGTTGCGCGCTGCGCAGGCGGAAGCCGCTGATCTCGGCGAGATGCTCGCCGATCCCGATCTCGACCCTGAAATGAAATTGATGGCGGAATCGGAGTTTCAGGAGTTGAAGGAGCGCCTGCCTGCGATGGAACAGGCGGTCAAGCTGGCGCTTTTGCCGAAGGACGAGGCGGACGCCAAGAGCGCCATCCTCGAGATCCGCGCCGGCACCGGTGGCGATGAAGCGGCCCTGTTCGCAGGCGACCTCTACAAGATGTATCAACGCTACGCCGAGATCCATGGCTGGCGCTTCGAGCCGATGTCAGCAAGCGACAGCGATCTCGGCGGCCTGAAGGAAGTGGTGGTCGCCATCAAGGGGCAGGGCGTGTTCGCCAGGCTCAAATATGAAGCAGGTGTGCACCGGGTGCAGCGTGTGCCGGCGACCGAGACGCAAGGACGCATCCACACGTCGGCAGCGACCGTCGCGGTTCTGCCCGAAGCTGAGGAGGTCGACGTCAAGATCGAGGATAAGGATCTGCGCATCGACGTCTTTCGCGCCTCCGGCCCCGGCGGTCAGTCGGTCAATACCACGGACAGTGCGGTGCGTATCACCCACACCCCAAGCGGCCTCGTGGTCAGCCAGCAGGACGAGAAATCGCAGCACAAAAACAAGGCGAAGGCGCTGCGTGTGCTGCGCGCGCGCCTCTACGAGGCCGAACGTGCGGCAAGGGATGCGGAACGCGCCCAGGATCGAAAGGGGCAGGTGGGTTCAGGCGATCGATCCGAACGCATCCGCACCTATAATTTTCCACAGGGACGCTGCTCCGACCACCGCATCAACCTTACGCTCTACAAGCTCGACAAGATCATGGCCGGCGAAGCGCTCGACGACGTCATCGATCAGCTGATTGCCGAAGACCAGGCCGTCCTCCTCGCCGAAACCGCCTAGGTGCTGCCAGCACCTGGATAACTTTAACCGTGCGGGCCGGGGGCCGGGCGATGCCGGATTGCGGCGCTTGCGCTTGAGCACCAGCTTTCCCATCGATCACTGACCCGAGGGCAGACAAGCCCGAACGTCCAGTCCAAGCACAGGCAAGTCAACGCCGGCCGGCGTCCGGCCACGGCTTCAGGTCGGGTCACTCATCTTTTCGAGGGCGGCGTTGGCGCGCTTGGTTGCAGCCTCGAAGCGGTCCTCGAAGCTTGCCATGTTTTTCACCGGCTCCTTGTAGAAGGCGGTCAGCTTCAGCAGGCCGACGAAGGCCTTGGAGAAGAGACGGCCAGCAAGACGCATCGGCCGGTCGAACTGGATCAGGAGGACCGTGCGTTCCTCGTCGGTGTCGTTCCAGACTTCGTGATCGTAGCCATCACAGAACATCAGCGTCTTGCCGGCCTGCCAGACGAGGGTCTCGTCCTCGACACGGATCCGGCATTTCTCTGCGTCCTTTGGAATGATCAGGCCGAGATGGCAGGTGAGAATGCCCTTGGTGACGCCCCGATGCGCCGGTATGTGGTAGCCGGGCGCCAGGATCGAGAACCACGCAGTCTGAACGCCGGGAATTTGTTCGAGAAGCCTGGCGGTTTCCGGCGCCTGCACACAGTTCTTCTCGAGCCGCTTGCCGAAGCCGAACAGGAAGAACGTGCGCCAGTTCCCACCCTTGGAGATGCGTTTTTGGTCCGGCGAGACCTGATCGAAGGACGGAATGCTCTCCCGATGCTCCAGGATCACCCGCACCTCGTCGCGCACGGCTTGCCAATTCGCCTCCAGCGTCCTGGTGAATTCGAACGCCGCCGGATCGAGCACCGGTGTATCCGCAATAAGCGACTGCCGACCGAGGAAATTGGACATCGATCGGATGAATATCTTGCCGGTCTGTTTGACCCAACGCCGGCGCCGACGCTTCACTTCGTATAAAAAACCTTTCTGAACCTGGTCCACGATCCCTTCCAAATTTTAGGAGTGACAGTGAACTGAAGCATCAGATCACTGAATGGAAGATGAACAAGGTTGCTCAGTTATCACTTTTTAGGACGCGAAGCCACCCGCGAGTGGACCGCGCGCACTGCGCGCGGCGGCAGCACCTTCAAGCTTTGCCGCAACGTCGTCGTTTCTGGCGACCAGCTTTTTCACGTCGCGTCGGCGCAGTATCAACAGCCTGCAAAAGCCGAGGGCCACGACATCCGCATTGCGCCGGCGCGCCGGTCCCAGAATGGCAAGCTCGCCGAAGAAGTCGCCGGTCTTCAGCTTGACCGGCTCCGGTGCAACCCGGACCTCGAGCGCGCCTGATGCGATAAAATACATCTCGGAACCACGCTCTCCTTTGGTCACAACCTTCTCGCCCGGCGCCACCAGGCGCGAGCCGAGCCGGCGGCGGAGCCAGCGCCGATCCTTCACGTCGAGATCCTGGAACAGCGGCACGGCGGCGATCAGTTCCTGCGGATCGAGGCCCATGTCGAGTGTTGGCCGTTTTCGGCTCTGCTGGATCAGGCGTCCGGCATGAACGGTCAATGATCGGTGCAGTTCGTCACCGACCACGCCGTCCTTGAAGAGCCGGCCGTAGCGCGCCTCCTCCCAGCGCAGGCCAATTCGCTGCAATGCGGCCATGCGCAACGCCTTGGCGTAGAGCGGATATTGCAGCTCCAGCGCCTCCAGCTCCGCCGTAACCAGGCCGGCGCGTTTGTCCAGGAGCATTTGCAGATTATCGCGCGCATCCTCGCCGATCAGGTTGGCCATGCGATCGGCGTTGAACATGCAGAGGTCCTGAAGCGCACTTTCGGTCTCCACCAGAATGTCGAAGCGCCTGGCCAG
>JBPCVQ010000242.1:0-2778 GCA_051010395.1 Geminicoccaceae bacterium
AAGCTGCCGATTTGTGCCGAAATGTGTGCGACCAAGGCCCTCCTTGGCGGCGACGGCGACGTGCTCTCCGACATCTACCGCGAACGCATCGTGGCACGTGGCTTCGGCTCCGGCGCCTGGGGGTGGGGTACTGCCTATCAGATCAAGGGCGACAGCTGATCCAGCGCGTCCACTAGGGTATAGTGCGATGAGGAGGCGGCTTCGGTCGCCTCTTTTTCGTTTCGCCCCAAAAAGCGATCCATGCACTATCTGGCGCGATGGTGCATCCATGTGGCAAATGAAAATTAGCGCGTAGGTCGATTCGCCGGAAGATCCATGTTACATAGCGCCGTCGAATCTGAGTAGACGGATTGTGAGCGATCACGAGGTCTTCGATGTCAACGATTTTCAGAACGTTGCTTCTCGCATCGAGTGTAGCGGCATGGGTGACGGGCGAAGCTGCGGCAGCGGAATATCAATGCCGTAAAGTCGACTCGTCCGTACGCATAGCGATCGAGGTCAAGAAGGCAGGTCATACCCTTCCCTGTGAGGTGGTCGTTGAGGATGATCGAGGCGAACGAGCCGTCCTCTACAGCGCCCAGTATGATCGAGACTATTGTCCCTCGCGCATTGAAAAAACCAGGAGTGAGCTCGAACAGGACGGCTGGGCCTGTGAGAAGACAGCTGACCAGAACATCGTCAGAAACGAGGATGTTCCACCCGCCGGTACGAGCCGAAAAGTGCTTGTGCAAGAGAAAAGCGCCCCCGGCAGCGGCGGCGCACTCGTGGCCGACAACGGCAATGTCATCACCGGGAGCCGTCAATGCCGCCGGGGTGACAATATTCGCAGGATTCGCATCGAGGTCGAAAATGCGACGTCCGGCAAGCCCTGTGAGTTGATCTACTGGGCGGATGGTGATCAATCCAAAGCCGGCCAGCTTCTCTGGCGCGCCGAGCACGATGCCACATTCTGCCCGAGGCGGCTGGACACCATTGTCGACAAATGGATCAGCGATGGCTGGAGTTGCGATGCCAGCGAACCGCAGACAGCGGCGATAGAGGTGTCCCCCATTCCTCAATCCAGGCCCGGAGCTGTCGCGGACGAGGCGCCGACTTCAGAGAAGGTTCAGGCCGGCGCCGAAAATACAGTCGAGTCGCCGAATGCCGACCTGGCACTCGAGGCAGTGATCGCTGCAGATGCTGAGCGAATCGGTGAGTGGATGGAGGTAGAACCGGCGATCGAGATTGCAGCGCGTGGTGACCTCAATGGCGACGGCAGCGACGATGCCGTGGTATTTCTTGCCTATCAGTCCGATCAAGCAGCCTATCGTCAGTATCTGATGAGTTATCTGGTCGATGATGATGGTTACGAACTCGCCAGCGTCAAGCTCCTCACCGACGTCCGCTCCCCGCCCGCACAGGCGCGGGTCGAGCAAATCGACAAAGGAGTGATCTGGCTGACACTGCCCGATGAGGACGGCGTGGCCTCGCAGCAAACCGGCTACAGGCTGCAGGATCAGCAACTGGTGGAGGTGGATGCACAATCACCCACGAATACCAACAACTGATCCCCAAACCAAACTTGCTTACTCTCATCAACCCACTTAAAAAAGCTAGATTGCCTAGCCGGCGTAGCTCAACTGGTAGAGCATCCGCCTTGTAAGCGGGAGGTTGCGGGTTCAAGTCCTGCCGCCGGCACCATCTTTTACGGATCAATTTCAAAAACTTAGACAACAACTTAGAGCGAAACCAAACCAAGGTTTTACACTTCTAAAACCAAGGTTTTACAGTTCTTGTTCCGTTCCCGTTCCTTCAGAGTGGGCTAATCTAGGCCGTTTGGCGGTCGCCGATGACTAGGCGATCGCTTCCAACGGGCCCCGCCACTTGCCTGCACTGCGATGGCAATTGCCGGCTGACCACCGGCGCCGAGATCTATCCGCCCCGGTCAGACCTCCATCATAAGCACTTCTACGTATGCGACGCCTGCGACGCTCGAGTCGGTTGTCATCCGGACACGACAAAGCCGCTCGGCCACGCGGCGGATGAACCCACGCGCAACGCTCGGAGCAAGCTCCACGATCTGAAGCTCGATCCGATTTGGAAGAACGAGCCTGACAAGCCGTCACAGAAGGCCACGCGCCGGCGGGTCTACAAGTTCCTCGCCTTCGCTTTGGATATCGCCCCCGAGTACTGCCACACCGGCATGTTCACAATCGAGCGTTGCCGGGCGGCATGGACGGCACTGAGAGGCGTCACGGCGCAGTCTCTTGAAGATTGGTGCGCTGCCCGAAAAGAAACCGCCCAAGAGCATCGTTCTGATCGCAAGCGCCGGCGGCACGGCAAGCCCAAGCGCAAAGAAAGCCTGCAAACCGGCCGGGTGATCACCGGCGCGCAATTTTGTCCGAAACAAGCAGCAATCAATGAGGTGCCCTGGTGATGAACAAACTTCTTTCCCGGTTAGCTAAAGGTCTGGCTGAATACGCCGGCATCATCGTTTTGGTCCTCGCCTTCATCGGTATCCTATTCGCGGCGGTGAGCTTACTGCCGCCCGAGCCGACCCCAGAGAGTGTGGAAATGGGCGCGCTGCGATGACCGCGTTGCTGACGCTCGACCGGATGATTTCCGTTATCGAAAAGCAGGTGGGCAGCGTCGATGAGGAGATCACAGAGGCGACACATTTTGCCGATATTGGCTTCGACAGCCTCGATCGCGTCGAGATGCAATTCGCCGTCGAAGAGGAGCTCGGCAACGACTTGAACGTCGACGACAAGGTGTTGGACGATGTCAGGACCGTCGGCG
>JBPCVQ010000243.1:0-6152 GCA_051010395.1 Geminicoccaceae bacterium
GGTGCTTTGGGTTTCAACGGTGTTGATCCGAAGGCGACGGGCCGGCCTGCCTATCATCCGTCAGTGTTGTTGAAGATTTACGTCTACGGCTACCTGAACCGTATCGCATCGAGCCGTCGGCTTGAGCGCGAGACCCAGCGCAATATCGAGATGATGTGGCTGACTGGCCGGTTGATGCCGGATTTCAAGACGATTGCGAATTTTCGCAAGGTAAACACGAAAGCGCTTCGTGCGGTCTGCCGCGAGTTCGTGGTGCTGTGCCGGAACCTGGGCCTGTTTGCCGACGGTCTGGTTGCGATCGACAGCAGCAAGTTCAAGGCGGTGAACAACCGGGATCGGAACTTCACGGTCGCCAAGATGAAACGTCGTCAGGAGCAGATCGAAGGGAGCATCGATCGCTACATGAAGGCGATGGATACCGCCGATCTGCAGGAACCCGAGATCGCTGACGCACGCAAGGCCCGCCTTGGCGAGAAGATCAAGGGCCTCAAGGAACAGATGGAAAAGTTGAAGGCGCTTGAGATCGAGATGCTGGCTTCGGAGGACAAGCAGTTATCGCTCACCGATCCCGATGCGCGCTCGATGATGACCAGCGGTCGCGGTACGGGGATGGTCGGCTATAATGTTCAGACATCGATCGACGCCAAGCATCATCTGATCGTTGACTTTGAGGTTACTCAGACCGGGCTTGATAACGGTCAACTTGCCAAGATGGCGAAGAGCGCCAAGGAGGCGATCGGTGTTGACGATCTGACAGTGGTAGCGGATCGAGGTTACTACGAAGGCGAGCAGATACGTGCTTGCGACGAGGCTGGGATCATGACTTTTCTGCCCAAGCCGCTGACTTCAGGTAGCAAAGCGAAAGGCCGTTTCGGCAAACAGGATTTTCTCTATCTCGCTGATGAGGATGTCTATCGTTGTCCCGCTGACGAGAAGCTGACCTGGCGCTTCAAAAGGGTCGAGCGAGGCAAGATGTTGCATCGTTACTGGACAACGGCCTGCGCCGAATGTGCTTTGAAAGAGAAGTGCACAACGGCACCTTGGCGACGGATCAGTCGTTGGGAACATGAGGCGGTGCTGGAAGCAGCCCAGCGGCGTCTTGATCTTGATCCGGAAAAGATGGCGGTTCGCCGATGCACGGCCGAACACCCCTTCGGCACGCTCAAGGCCTGGATGGGCGCAACCCACTTTCTCACCCGAACGCTGGAACGGGTGAGCGCCGAGATGAGCCTGCACGTGCTCGCCTACAACATGAAACGGATGATCAAGATCTTGGGCATCGGGCCATTGTTAGAGGCCATCCGGGCCTACGGAGAGGCTCTAACGGCAATTTTGTGGATGACAATGGCCTTGATGGCCCAATTTGGGCAATTCCTCGCCCTCTTCGTCGTTACTGTTCCGAAAAACGCGTCTGACTAGTTTACGTCTTAGGCGTCAGGCTGAAATCGAAAATCTGAATTCAGGATCTCGTTTTTCCACAGTCTGGGTCATGTCCCGCCTCCCTGAGGCCATTAGGGTGGGTTGGCTTCGCTCTGGAGAGCTGCCCTTCGAGTGAAGCGGTCGAGCATGTATCCAGCTTCGTCGGCAGTTTTGGGCCCTGGCTATCGGCGGCTAAGGAAGCAAACTGGTGCGCCAAAACCAGACTCAAGCCACATTCTGTTGTAGACTTGCATATCGATATTTTGCATAGCCGTATTCTAATCAATTCTCTGTTTCTTTGTAGCGTTACGAAACTCTTTTGCCGGTCATGAATTTCGCACGTGGAGTGCTCGATATGGATTGTTGTCGTCGATTGCTGATGCTTGGTGGCTTGGCATTATCGTTCTCTCCCACCGTAACGCATGCGGATCCAACACAGGGCTGGCAAAAAGTGTCGCCAGTCGATGTCGGCTTTGCTCCAACAATTGGTGAAGACCTCGATCATGCTGCTCGCAAGGAGGCATTCGAAGGACTCCATGCCGTCGTTGTCGTCCGCGCAGGCAAGTTGGCGTTAGAGCGTTACTATGATGGTGTCGACGAACGTTGGGGTGAGCCGCTTGGCAACGTCACATTCGGGCCGGAGGTCAAGCATGACGTCCGTTCCGTCTCCAAGAGCGTCGTCAGCTTGCTCTATGGCATAGCACTCGCCGAGGGAAAGGTTCCCGATCTTGACGAGTCGTTAGTCGACCAATTTCCTGCCTATGAGGACCTAGCGGCAGCCCCTGATCGCCGACGTATGACCATCGCCCACGCGCTTTCCATGACCCTTGGAACGGAATGGAATGAGGATCTTCCCTATACCGATCCACGCAATAGCGAGATCGCGATGGAGAGAGTGCCAGATCGCTATCGGTTCGTGTTGGATCGCCCGTTAAAGGCAGAACCAGGGAGCCAATGGACCTATAACGGCGGCACAACTGCTGTGCTCGCGCATTTCATTGCCCGAGGTACAGGCATGCCTCTGCTCGATTACGCCCGACAGAAATTGTTTGCGCCGCTGGGCATCGCCGATGTGGAATGGGTCGCCGGCACAAACGGTGAAGCTGCTGCAGCTTCGGGGCTGCGCATGCGCCCACAAGATCTCGCCAAGATTGGGCAGCTTGTCCTCAATGAAGGGCGTTGGGACGGAGCGCAATTGGTTCCAACCGACTGGTTGGAGGAGTCTTTCAGGCCAAGCTCCCGCACGGATGAGAAGGTGAAATTCGGTTATCAATGGTGGATTGGCTCAATGCCGACCGACGGCCAGCCGTGGATGGCTGCCTTCGGCAACGGCGGCCAGCGTCTTTATATCATCCCAAGCTGGCAGCTAGTCGTTGTCGTTGCAGCTGGCAACTATAATGATCGAGATCAAGGAAAGATGCCCAATGCCGTGATGACAGACGTTGTATTCCCCAATTTGCGTGACGAATGAAGCATGGTTTTCCTACCGCTTCGGATCGGACGGCGGTTCTAGAGGCTCGATAAGAGCGTCAGCCACTTGGACCTATGAGACCTTGTCCTAGTCTTGGTAGAGGATTTCGATGTTGCGCCCGTGTTTGTGTCTCAGGGTTTGGCGTACGAGCTAGCCTGGGACACAAACTGTTCTGGCGGTCGATTAGCTTGTCGAAGGCGATCACAGGAGGTTTCAGGAAAGCTTGCGCTCCGGCGAGACGGACCTTGGCTTGATCTCTGATTTCGATCTCGGTGACGACTTCGAAACGGAAAGGCTCGCAGATCTCCAGCCTTATGCTCTGCTGTCTGCAGGCCATCCCCTCAAGGCCTATGTGAAGGTCAAAGGCCGGTGGATGTATTTCTAGAGGGCGGTCGACAGGTTCGGCAAAACCTTGGATTTCAAGCTATCCGAGCATCGGAAGGCTATCATCCAGCCTGGCTGATCGATGCCAAAAAATATGGAAGCACCGTTCTCCAAATCTCCGGGATGTCGGCCTATTCGGCGGTATCGACGTGGCAGCTGGCCTTGTTGCGATCTGCCGGCAGATCGAGGGTCGGGTTGGCGTTGAAGAAGCCTGACGGCATCAGCTTGAAGCCTGCGGTAACGCAAGGTTGTACCGGGTAATCCTCGGGGCGGGGCTGGTGATGCAGGCCGAAGACGTGCCAGGCGACGAGATCGGCATTGTCGATCGAGCGGCCCTGTTCGGCATAGACGGCGACGCCGTCCGAGCCGTCGGAGTGGTTGACGAACTCGCCGGCGGGATAACGTTCCTCCGGATCGTAGGCCGTCACCCAGAGATGGTTCCGAACGAAGCCCATGCGCTGGCCGGATGGGCCGTTCGGATCGGTAAAGACCTGAAGGCTGTGCCTGGGTTCGAGCTTGTAGCCGGTTGGCTTACCGACATGGTTGGCCTTGTTCGGGTTGATGAATTTCCAATAGCGTTCGGCTTCGGGCCTTCGCTGCCGCCCGCCCTCGGTTTCGAGTTTGGTTTCCTGGACATAGAAGGCGTTGCCGTAGGGATTTTCCGGGCCCATCGGCTCGGCGAGCGTGTCGCATTCGATGGCGGCGTTCTCATCGCCGTCGACCGCCATGTCGAGACGGGCGCAGAAGAGATGCTGGTGGATCTGGCCAACCACGCCTGGTGACACCTCGACGCCGTATTTCTCCGGCTTGCCGGGCTCGCAGGCGACTGTGTTGATGATGCCTGTCGCCTTGACCTCAAGTTCGAACGTGCCGTCGAGATAGAAGTACCAGTAGGAACCGTACTCGTAATTGCCGACTGTGGAGATCGACGAAATAACCAATCGCCGTGCGCGCCTGGTCTCAGTGCGTTCGGTGCGGAAGTCGAAATGCTTCCAGAGGATGCCGTAGTCCTCCTCGTGGATGCAGATGGCATTCTTGATGCACATGGGATCGCCGTTGATGTCGCTGATCCAGCCGTCGAGATAGTGGATCGCGCCTAGGCAATCGCAGCCCAGTTCGAGGGAATTAGCGAGCTTGCCGATGCCGTATTCACCGATGTCGAACACGTTCTTCCTGTAATGGGGTGCGCGCGGGCTGCCATAGGGAATGACCATTTCAGCGAGCGATGCCCGGTAACAGACAGGGCGATCGGCGTAGGCGATATCGTGCAGCGTGATGGCTTCGCGGGCATTGAAGCCGATCAGGATGGACCAGTCATGCCAGCGGATCGTCTGACCCTCCATCTCGAAGCTGACGCCTTCCGGCTGCTGCACGTCGATCGGCTTCAGATCAGCCCGTGGCGGCTCGGTCGCGAACGCTCGATCGTAGTTCCCGTCGGTCTCGGGTATCGGCGTGACCCCATGGTCATCGATGCGCAGGACTTCCAGGGTCTTGATGTCGATGACCGGGTTCAGGCCTTCGATCGGGTGGGCGTATTGATTGTCGTATTCGCTCGTCTTCGCCCAGCAGAATGCGTAGCTGATATGACGTCCGTCCTCGCCTTCGACGCCGAAATTGCCCGCGGACCAGGGATCGACGCAGATGAGCGACATATCGGTGAGACCGCGTTTGGCGCAGGCCTCGATGAAGCGCGGATCCTGCTTGACGGCATCCTCGATCTCCATGAACTCCTCAAGCTGGATCATCGGACGGGCGTCCGGCACATGCTTTTTCGTCAGGACTTTGCCCTTGCTGAGTGAAACGGTCAGGCGCCAGACGCCGATGTCCCCGGTGCGGAACAGGTTGACCCGCGCCTCGCGGGCGATGGGATCGCCGGCCTTGAACGCGCGGACCCGAGCCTTTGGCGGCTCATCCAGCTCGATCATCTCGAAGCGAAGGGTCTCGCCGAGGTCGGCCATTTCCTCACGAACGATCGCGGCAGTCGCTTCGATCTCCTCCCTGGTCAATGGTTCCAGGGGATGGATGACCGTATCGGTGTTCTGGTCGATCCTGTCCGCCGCCATAGCTGCTCTCCCTGTGGCATGGCCACGTCGTTTGGTTTCCGCCGCTTTCGAAGAACTGTTCAAGAAATCCGACGGTATGCGGCCCCCTGTCGGCATGACCTGGGACATCGATGCTTCCCTAACACGACGTTAGACCAGGACTGTCAGAGTTCAAGCCAATCCTTTGCCGTCTGTCGTCGATCGAATGCTGTGTCCATCTGCCGAGATCAATGCTCAAAATCGGCAGAAGCGATCACACCTGCACCGAACGGAGCATCAGGTTCGTCAAGATCGTTGGCTTTTGCAACCGATTGCAAAGCAGCCCTGGCGTTTGCTATCGATAGGGTGGCCCTTACATCATGGAAATTCGGTCGGGGCCTGGGAGCCTGTGGATGACTGTGACATTGCGGGAAGTCGCGGAACGTGCGGGGGTATCGCGCTCCGCCGTGTCGCGCACATTCACCGAAGGGGCTTCGGTGTCGGCAAAAACACGCCAGCTTGTCGAGCAGGCCGCACAGGATCTCGGCTACAGCCCGAATGCCCTCGCCTCCAGCCTGACCACCGGCCGAACCAAGATGGTCGGCCTGATCTCCAACAATTTTCACAACCCGATTTTTCTGGAGGTCTTCGACCTTTTTACGCGTGGCCTGCAGGACAGGGGGCTGCGACCGCTTCTGGTCAACCTTACGGATGAAACCGATCCGGAAACCTCCGTTCGGATGCTCAGGCAATATTCGGTCGACGGCGTTATCGTCGCCTCATCGACCCTGCCGCTTAGCTTCGCCCGTGCCTTCCGCGATGCCGGTATGCCGGTCGTCCACTCTTTCGGGCGGCAT
>JBPCVQ010000244.1:0-3279 GCA_051010395.1 Geminicoccaceae bacterium
TGTTCCGTCTGCAAGGGTGTGACCGGGCAGGACACGACGCATGTGGTGTTCTTCAAGCATGGCGATCTGGCCGTCGATAATCCCGGCAATTTAAACCGTGTACCGTTCAATGCGGCAAACCCGGACGGCCCGCTGGAACTTTGCGTCTGCAAGGACTGCGGCACGCCGATCATGCTCGATGACAAGCAGGGACGCATTCGGGCGGTCGTGCCGAATTTGATGGGCCACGATACCGACAGCCTTGCTGCTACCTATCATGCCTTCTTCGACCCCAATGCCGGCGTACCCTGGCCGAACGATGGCCGTCCGGTACATTCCGGCCTGCACCCCGATTTCGTCTGGCCCGACCCGGCGGTGTGACCGCCTCATTGACGGTGTGACCGTCTCATTGACTTAGCATCGCCCCTCACGGACCAGTCGGTGAGGGGCGGCTCTTTAGGCCGGCCCCATGCCTTTTTCGGCGAGTTCTTTTCGAGCTTTTTCAGTCTTGCCGAGGCCATCCAGGCCCATGCCTTTGAGGACGCCCCCGGTTTTCGAAAACTGGATGCCCTGATAGCCGACGATCTCGATGCGATTGCCCCAGGGATCGTAGAAGTCGAGAAAGCGCTCCGAGACGATCTCGACGCCCATCTCCTCGATGATCGTTCGAACCGCGTCCTTGTCGTCGACCACCAGGCCGAAATGCCGGCCGTCATCGCGGGGCTGAACGCGCCCCTTCTGCAGGGCGATGAACTGATCCCCAAGATCGATAAACGCCGCCCCGTCGCTTTTGCTGCGCAGGGTGAAGTCGAGGAACCGTCCGTAGAAGGCCAGGGCCTCCTCGATGTCGCCGACTTCGAGCGCGACATGATTGATGCCGACGGCGCGGGCTTTTCCAGATGCCATAGTCGTTTCCTCCTCTTTCCGGATCGAAATACGATCACCACAATGGGCGCAGTGCCCGAACCAGCGACCTTATCACCGCATAGGGCACCTTAACGTTTTCTCAACACTATCATGCCATGCTCGATCTTCATCAGGTCCATGCGATCCTGGGGATCCGTCCGCCCACAGGCAAAGTTTGGCCAGGCACGGATTCCCAGGATCGCATGGACCAGCGAGGCGGCGTCTTTTCTAGCCGGGGGTGGGTTAAGGAAGGGTGAAGACGGGTGAGAAATTGGTGGTGTGGTCAGGGTGTGTGCGGTTGGTGTTGGGTTGGCTTTTTGGGGCTCTGGTCAGATCGCGAGTGTTTCGAGCGGTGCCGTCGGCGGGGCTTCGGGGAAGCATTCTCGTACTGGGGCGTAGTCGAAATTGTGGGTGATGTAGAGGAGGATTTGTGGGAGGGGGCGCCAGGAGCTGAAGACGAGGCCGCCTAGCCAAAAGAGGAGTGCGCCGACGATGATCAGGCCGATAGCGTAGAGGGTGGTTTTGTTTAAGCGGCCTGGGAAGATGGCCTGGTCCTCGTGGAGCGCCTGGGCGTCTTAGTTAGTCGGCATTTGGTGAGGCGAGGCTGTCTTGGGGGCTTTGCCTTGGCCGAGCGGACCCTAACAATCTGTTGAAGAACAAGAAACGATCGAGAAGCAAGCTTGATTATAAGTCGACAAAAATCAACCATAGATGTAAATGCCATGAAGAGTTTTCGAAAGATTAGCCGGAAGATGTTTCGATGAGTGGTGGTCAGCGTAAGGATAATTTGCTCCAATACCCGACCCTCTCCTCCGTGGTTGGCGTTTGCTTCATCTTGGCTTCAATAGCCTTCTGCTTAGCGGCTTTGGCTTTCATTGCTGAGTTGGATCAACAGTTTCCTTTACTAACGCCGGATCATTTCATTTTTCATTTTCAAACGCTTATATCAAGTATTATAGCGCTTGTTGGCGCTTGCATTACCGTTTGGTTTATCAGAAGGCAGATACAGCAGGCCGAAAATGAGAGGCTTGATGTGATCTTTCGTAAATCGAAAGCTGCTCGTTCAACGATGCAGTTCTCGTTAACTGCAATAACAGAATATGCTGAAGTCTATGATGAATACTCCAACTCTATTTACAAGGAAGCGTGTAATAGCATTTTTGACGAAGAAGCTATGTTTCCTATACTTTTGCCGGAAGCAATTTACACTCTCAAAAATTGTGTCGAATATGCCGACAATGATTGGGAGCAGCCGATTTCGGATTTGCTTCATGATATTCAAATTCTGCAATCCCGCTTAAAGAGAGCACGGCGCCCTTATAGGTTTCAATATCGACCTACATCTTATTTTGCGAATGACCGGAAACGAGATGCCGCTCGGCTTTATGCTAAGGCAGAGCGTCTGTTGCCTTACGCTCGATGTGAGATTGAGCGGCCAGCGGAACTGCGGCCTATAGATCAGACTCTCTTATTCAGTTTGCGGCCCGACCTGCGGGTTCGAGGCATTCACAACTCCGGTAGCCAATAGAGTATCGATGATGTCTGCCACGCGCCCATCATGTAAGAAGAAGGAATCCGGCACGGCAAGTGAGAGAGGCCGAAGACCGGTCGGGCGCTAAATTTGACAACCCGTTTCAGAGGCATTGGCTTTGCTTCCTCCAAAGCTTATGGGACCCCACCGCCACCCCTCCCACCCCACCACCGTATCGAAGTCCTGCCGCCGGGTGCGACCCGGTGGTATCTTGTGTGGGGTGGGGCGGTGTGCTAATCGGGCTGGGACTGAGTGGGGGACCGCGGAAATGCTGGGTTTTCGCGTGTTTTCATAGAGATTACCCAGAACTGAGGAAGCCGTAAGCGTGGCTGCAGCATCATCCGGAGCGTCTGGTTTGGCCGGGCGTTATGCTGGTGCCTTGTTTGATCTTGCGAAAGATCAGAAGGCACTGGATCAGGTTCAAGAGGATCTTAAGGGCTTCAAGTCGCTGCTCGATGAGAGCGGTGATCTCAGCCGTTTGATCCGTAGTCCGGCGATTTCCAGGGACGATCAGGTCAAGGCGCTGACCGCTATCGCCAAGGAGGCGGGCGTCTCCGGGCTGACCATAAAGTTTTTGGGGCTCCTGGCTGACAAGCGTAGAGCCTTTGCGCTGCCGGCCGTCATTGACGCCTATGCATCGCTGCTCGCCGAGGAGAAAGGCGAGGTGCAGGCGGAGGTGGTCTCGGCGATCGAGCTCACCCAGGCACAGGCCGATGATGTGAAGGCGAAGATTTCGAAATCGGTCGGCAAGACCGTAACCATGACGTCGAGCGTCGACCCCTCGCTGATGGGCGGGCTGGTGGTGCGCGTGGGCTCGCGCATGATCGATGCATCGTTGAAAACAAAACTGCACCAGCTTGAGC
>JBPCVQ010000245.1:0-3302 GCA_051010395.1 Geminicoccaceae bacterium
GACTGCGACTTTGAGTGCTCAAGAGGTACTGGCAAGGGCGGTCAGAAGCGCAACAAGACGTCGAGCAAGGTTCGCTGCGTCCATCGTGACAGCGGCGCAGTTGGCTTGTCGGACGACACGCGCAGTCAGCATCAAAACAAGCGTATCGCCTTCAGGCGCATGGCGGAGAGCGCGGCTTTCAATGCATGGCACCGGATGGAAACAGCAAGACGTATGGGCCGCACCAATCAGGCCGAAGAAGCCACGGAAAGGGCTATGGCGCCTAAGAATTTACGGGTTGAGGGCAAAATCGATGGGCGTTGGTGTGAACTGTGACAGGCGCGATCCTGACAGCTACCGATCGCTTTCTGGCCGGCGCCCAGCCCAAGGTCATCCTTCCGGACAACATCCGCGCGCTGACGGGATTTCAGCCGAACTTGCTGCAACAAGAGCTTCTGCAGCTCAAGGCGCGCTTTCAGGTCCACATGGTGCATCGGCGTGGCACAAAGAGCGTCTGCTACATCAACCACATGGTCGAGCGGGCGATCGAATGCCCGTTTCCTTCGCCCAAGTACCTTTACACGGCACAGGCGCTCGACCAGGCGGTGGAGATCGCTTGGGAGTACCTGCTAGAGCTTGCTGACCTGATTCCTGGCGGCGCGTCTCACAAGCGGAACTACTCGATATCGCTGCCGACCAGGGCAGGGCACCGCGCCCAGATCATGCTCAAGGGCACCGACAGCATCGGCGAGCGGGTGCGGGGCAAGTATCTCGATGGAGTGGTCAATGATGAAGCGGCGTTCGACAGTCCCAGCTATTGGCGAAGTAAGATTCGTCCCATGCTATCCGATCGGGGGCGAAGGGGGTTTGATCGGCACGGCTTCCCAAACCAGTGGAGTGTGCGTCTGTCTACTCCGGCTGGGCGGAACCACTTCTACCGCGCCCACCGTGATGCTACCGCGTGGATGCAGGGCCGAACCGTTATCCAGCGTAACCCCAAGACCGGCGTCGAAAAAGAGGTAAGCCGCAACAACTGGGCGGCGGTGTTCCGCCCCGTAACCGACACCGACATTCTGGACCAGGAGGAGATCGACGAGCTTCAGATCGACCTCACCGAGGCCGAGTTCAAGCGCGAGTACATGCTCGATGTGGACGCCATGGTCGAGGGCGCGATCTACGGCGACGAGCTCGGCAGGCTGCGCAAGCACGGGCTGATCGACCTTTGCCCCTACAACCCGGATTATCCGGTCAACACGTGCTGGGACAAGGGCTGGCATGACAAGGTCGCGTGGTTCTTCCAGCTGATCGGTCCATCGGTCAATTGGATCGACTTTGGCTGGTGGCGACAGAAGCGCTGGGGCCGTGTGGTGAGCGACATCCAGCGGAAGGGCTGGAAGTGGGGCGCCCATGTGTTCCCGCACGATGCCCGCCACCATAACGACGACGGCCAACAATGTATGGCGACCCTGCGCGGCTACGGCATCAAGATGACCGACGCCCCTAAGCTTCTCAAGCAGGATGGGTGCGAGATCGCGCAGAACATATTGCTGCGCTCTAGGTTCGACGAGCCGCGCTGCGCGGAGGGGATCGACGCCTTGGCGCTCTACCAGGTCGATTACGACGAGGAAACCGAGACCTGGAGCGACGATGTGGCCAAGAAGTTCACGCGCCATCCAGCCGACGCCTTCCGCATTGGCGCCGTGTGGATCGATAAGGCAATGAATGGCCGTGGCTGATGTTTGGGTGGCTATTTGGTGGCGGCAAGCGCCGGCGCAGGAGTCGCAAACGAGATCCAGGCTGGAACCACAGCAACGCCTTCAACTTCATGAAGCCGGCCAAGGCTCCACGGCGCCGCACGGCATTGGACGCGTGCCGGGCCAAGGTCAAGCGCCTCGAAGCGATCATCAAGCAGAAGAACAACGAGATCCGGCAGCTCAAGCGGATCAACAAGGCACAGCAGCCGATGAAGGATGATCAGGTGAACCCTGGTAGCTATGCGTACTACCAGGCGGGTTTGAAACGTATTCTCGCCCTGCTCAACTCGCGGGGCGACTGGGCCAAGGATATGGTCCCTGGCATTCGGCGCGAGGTCAACGGCATGCTCGGCACCAACAATCAATGGGACAGCAAGCGTCGGCGTGGGGTGAACCAGAGATGAGTTGGGAGAGTGCAGGGTTCGTCGTAGCGGTCTTGCTCTTGGCAGGCTACCACGTGGGCGCCATGGGGTGGCTCTGGAGACGCTTCGTTGTCCGTCCGGTCACATCCGTATGGAAACGTCCCAGAAGAGGGGCGAAATTCGACGTAACTATCTGGCGACGCGTGCGTTTGCGTGCTTTGAAACGCGATGGTGCCCGGTGTGTGGGCTGTGGCCGCGGGTCATCTGATGGCGTCACGCTCGAAGTGGATCACATTAAGCCGAAATCTCAATATCCTAACCTCATGTACGATCTTGCAAACCTGCAAACTCTTTGTTACGACTGCCATAGGCCGAAGGGCACCAGGATTTTTAATTGGAGAAAGCACTATGACAGTCACGCACCGCAAGAGTAAGACCCTGACCTATCGTAGGTGGTGCGACATGAAGGTTAGATGCAGAAGACATCCTAGTTATGTGGATGTAGATGTCTGTGACAGATGGGCAAAATCATTCGAGGCTTTCTTAGAAGATATGGGAGAATGCCCAAGAGGGCTTACATTGGATAGGATTGAAGGGTCCGGACATTATGAGCCGGGCAACTGCCGGTGGGCAACGCAGAGAGCGCAAACGAACAATCGCAAAAACACAAAGATGGTCACATTGGATGGAGTTACGAAGCCTCTGACTGAGTGGTGCGACGAGCTTGCTGTCCCATATTGGCGCGCGCGGATGCGGATCGATAAGATGGGGTGGCCACCGGAAAAGGTTCTGTCCAAAGCCAATCATAGCCATCGCATGGTGACATATCGAGGGCATACCAAATCCTTGACCGATTGGTGCAAGGATCTTGGCATACCGTACGATCGAACAAAGGCTCGTCTGAACGCGTTGAAATGGTCCGTGGAGCGTGCTTTCGATCAGCCGATCGAGGATTTCGTGCGCTAGGACAGCCACCTGATCAGGTCTTCGTGACCATGCCAGACCAGTCCTCTGGCGTGGGTTGCATTCTGCCGCTGCATACGGAGCAATGCATCCAGTAATCGCTGTGGGTTAGATCCTCTCGGCGCACCCCGGAAGCTCCGCATTTTGAGCAAATCACATCGACCATGCGCATTTGCCCCTGGTCCTGCCCCTTCAGCCAAGCGTCGCTGGCCTCGATGGCGGCTTGGGCTCGGTCTGAATATGT
>JBPCVQ010000246.1:0-18031 GCA_051010395.1 Geminicoccaceae bacterium
CGCAACCGGCCAGTCGCCTTTGGCCTAACAGACAAGCCCTGAACCGCCATGCTCACCGCTCTGCGCAAACAAGCCAAATCCTGGGTCGTCAAAGCCCTGCTTCTTCTCCTGGTGATGAGCTTCGCCATTTGGGGCATCGGCGATATTTTCTACGGCAATCCCGCAGAAGAGACGGTTGCCAGCGTCGGCTCGTCCGATATCAGCGGCGGCGAGCTGAACGAGGCCTTCAGCCGCAGCCTCAACAACCTGCAGCGCCAGTTCGGCGGCCAGCTCACGCGCGAGCAGGCGATCGGTCTCGGCGTCCTGCGGCAGACCCTGCAGGAGCAGATCAGCCAGCGCTTGGTCGACCTCGAAGCCGCCGAGATGGGTGTGTCGGTCGATGACGATACGCTGCGCCGACTGATCACCGAGAACCCGAATTTTCAATCATCCGGGCGGTTCGATCGCCTGCGTTTTAACCAGCTTCTGCGCGCATCCGGACTGAGCGAAGATGGGTACCTGGAAGCCTACCGACAGGATTTGGCGCGCAACGCTCTGACCTCGAGCGTGGCGGTGGGCGCCACCGTGCCGGAGGTTCAGATCGATGCGATCTACCGCTATCGCAACGAGGAGCGGCGCGGGCGTTACCTGAAAATCGCCGACGCCGATATCACCGATATCGACGCTCCCGATGATGCTGCGCTTGATGCCATCTATAAGGACAACGAGCAGCAGTTCACCGCACCCGAATACCGAACCATCACCTTCGTCACGCTCGAGCCCGAAGATCTTCTGGAGGAAGTCGAGGTCGCCGAGGAGGACATCCAGGCGGCCTATGACGATCGTTCCGCACAATATATCACGCCCGAAAAGCGCGAGATCGAACAGCTCCTGGCGCCGGATGAGGCGAGCGCCGAAAAGGCGAGTGCCCTGATCGAAGAAGGTAAGAGCTTTGACGAGGTAGCAGGCGAGCTGGACGGCGTCAGCGTCACCGATCTCGGCACCGTCACCGAGGCGGGAATGCCCGCCGGCATTGGCGGCGAAGCCTTTGCCGTGAACGAAGGCGAAGTGACCGATCCGGTCAAGAGCCCGTTCGGCCTTCATCTCTTCAAGGTCAGAACTGTTACGCCGGAGGAGGTGACGCCGCTGGAGGACGTGCGGGGCGAGCTCAGAAAAGAGCTGGCGCTGATCGAGACCGAGGACCGCCTGCCCTCGCTCGCCACCCAGCTCGATGACGAGCTCGCCGCAGGTTCCGCCGTGCCGGAGGCCGCCGATGCCGTCGGCCTTTCAGCAATGAGCGTCGAGATGGTCGACCGTCAGGGCCGGGATCAATCCGGCGAGCTGGTCGCATCGCTCGAAGGCTGGTCCGCTCTGATGCAGACGGCGTTCGATGCCCCCAAGGACGAGCCTTCGCTCCTCGAAGAGACCGATGACGGCGCCTATTACGTCCTGCAGGTCGACGATATCGTCGACCCCCGCCTGAAGGACATGGACGAAGTCCGAGATGAGGTGGTTGCTCTCCATGAAGAGCAGCAGCGCCGGGAAGGCGCCAAGGCGAAGGCCGAGGATATCAGAACCAAGCTTCAAGAAGCCGCGAGCATCGAGACCATCGCCGATGATACCAGCCTCACCATCGAGGTGATCGAGCCGCTGACCCGCGCTGCCGATGGCGCCGACAGCGGCGTCAACCGCGCGGCGATTGAGGCTCTCTTCAGAACCGACGCAGGTGCCGTCGCCGACCAGGTGATCGAAACCGAAGACGGCGTTCTCGTGATCGCCGTCGACGAAATTCTGGAAAAAACCGGCAGCGACGACGCCGAGGCGCGCGATCAGTTGAAAGCGGAGCTGGAACGCCAGGTCCGCGCTGATTTGCTCGATCAGTTCGGTCGCGCCTTGCAGGATGCCTATCCGATCGAGATCAACGAAGCAGCATTGACCCGACTGATCGAGTATGATGGCAGCCAGGGTTATGGTGGCGCCGCCCCTCGCCCACAGCCCGTCTTCTGATCGATCATACAATGACACCGTCACCCGATTTCGACAGGTTCGCTGAGCTTTATGCGGAAGGTAAGCCGCAGGTCGTCTGGACGTCGCTGGTCGCTGACTTGGAGACACCGGTCTCCGCGATGCTCAAGCTCGCCGAAGGTCGCCCTTACAGCTTCCTTCTGGAATCCGTTACAGGCGGCGAGATCAGAGGCCGCTACTCTTTGATCGGCATGAAGCCCGATCTGGTCTGGCGCTGCTTCGGCGACCGGGTCGAGATCAATCGCGATGCGCGGCACGATCTGCAGAGGTTCGAGCCCCTGCCCGGCAAGCCGCTGGACGAACTACGCGCGCTGATCGCAGAGTCGGCAATCGACCTCGACGACGACCTTCCGCCCATGGCTGCAGGGCTCTTCGGCTTCATGACCTACGACATGGTCCGCCAGATGGAGCGCCTGCCAGACGCCAATCCCGATACGCTCGGCATCCCCGATGCTGTCTATGTGCGCCCGACTGTGATGGCCATCTTCGACACCATCAAGGATCAGGTGATCATCGTCACGCCCGTGCGGCCATCCGACGAGCGCAGCCCCGCTCACGCTTATGACCTTGCCCGCGAACGCCTCGCCGACGTGGTCGCGGACTTCAGCCGCGGCCTTCCTCGTCAGGTGGATCGACACCGGAACGCCATGCCGGCGCCGGAACCGGTCTCGAACATGATGCGCGAGCAATTCTACGAGATGGTCGAGAAGGCTAAGGCCTATATTCGGGCCGGCGACATTTTTCAAGTCGTCCCCTCGCAGCGCTTTACCGTGCCTTTCGAGCTTCCGTCCTTCGCGCTCTATCGCGCCCTTCGCCGCCTGAACCCCTCCCCCTTCCTGTTCCATCTGGACTTCGGCGACTTTGCCATCGTCGGCTCCAGCCCGGAAATCCTGGTGAGGTTGCGAGATGATACCGTCACCATCCGGCCTCTGGCCGGCACGCGCAAGCGCGGCGCTACCCGAGCGGAGGATGACGAGCTTGCGGCTGACCTCATGGCCGATCCCAAAGAGCGCGCCGAGCATCTGATGCTTCTCGACCTCGGCCGGAACGATGTCGGCAGGGTGGCCAGGATCGGCACAGTCGACGTCACCGAAAAGGAAGTGGTCGAGTATTACAGTCACGTCATGCACATCTCCTCGACCGTCGAAGGGAAGATCCGCGAAGACAAGGATGCGATGGACGCGCTTGCCGCCGGTTTCCCCGCCGGCACCGTCTCCGGCGCACCCAAGGTGCGGGCCATGGAGATCATCGACGAGTTGGAACCCGAGCGCCGAAGTTTTTATGCAGGCACCGTCGGCTATCTCAGCGCCGATGGCGACATGGACACCTGCATCGCACTTCGAACGGCGCTGGTGAAGGACGGCAAGATGTTTGTCCAATCAGGCGTCGGCGTCGTCGCCGACTCGGACCCCGAGGCGGAATTCCAAGAGAGCTGCAATAAGGCGAAGGCGCTCATCCGGGCGGCAGAAGAAGCGGTCAAGTTCGCCTGCTCAAACTAGTGGTATGACCACCTCATTGACTTCCGACCGGTTTCGAAGAATGAGCCAGGAAATCGGAAGGTATGCCGCCTCTTGTCGGTATTTCACAGACCCTTGCACACCAAGCCTGCCGACGGCCTCTTGATACCTCCACCTAAGTCCTTGCCAACCCACCCTCACCCCGCCACCTTCGCACTCATGCCTCCAACGCACCCGCAATCAGACGCCCAGCCCTTCGAGCTGCAAAAAGTCGACGCTCCAGGGCGTACCCTGGGGGGAATGGTGGAGCATGTGGTGTTTCATAGTGCGGAGAGTGGGTTTTGTGTGCTCAGGGTGCGCGTTGAAAGCTTGGGTGATGCAGCGACCGTTGTCGGTAAATGTCCGAGTGTCAGCCCGGGTGAGCGGGTGCGTGCCGAAGGGGAGTGGACCACCAATCCGAGCTACGGCAAGCAGTTCAGCGCCTCGACCCTGACGATCATTCCTCCCTCGTCGTTGGACGAGATCGAGGCCTATCTGGCGTCCGGCATGATCAAGGGCGTCGGCAGGACCATGGCCAAAAAGCTGGTCAACCGCTTCGGCGAGCAGGTCCTCGAAGTCATTGAGCATCAGCCGGAACGCCTGACCGACGTCCCCGGCCTCGGCAAGGCTCTCGCCAAGAAGATCACCGAAGCCTGGGAAGAACAGCGCGCCGTGCGCGACATCATGCTGTTCCTGCAATCCAAGGGTCTGAGCCGCCTTCGCGCGGATCGCATCTTCGAGGCCTACGGCGCCAAAGCCATTGAGACGGTCAGCGCCAATCCCTACCAACTCGCGCGCGACATCCGCGGCATCGGGTTCGTCCTTGCCGACGAACTCGCCGCCAATCTCGAGATCCCCAAAGACAGCCCCTTTCGCCTCGCCGCCGGCCTTCGTCACATCCTGGAGGAAGCCATGGGCCAGGGGCATGTCGGGTTGCCCCGCGCCTGGCTCCTCGAGAGAGCCGAAGATCTGTTGAAGGCTTCAAGGGAGGCGCTCGATCCCGTACTGGACGGTGAAGTCGAGGAGCGTCGGTTGCTTGTCGACAAAGTCGAAGGCACCGACTGCCTTTTCTTGCCGGCAATGCATGAGGCTGAGGACGACATTGCTCAAACGCTCGTCGAACGCGCCTGGCAACCACCACCCTGGCGCATCAAAAAAATCGAAGACACCGTCAAGTCAGCGGAGGCAGCACTCGGCCTGGAGCTGGCAGAGGAGCAGAGGGAGGCGCTCCGGCTCGCCTATGAAAGCCGGCTTCTGATCATCACCGGCGGACCCGGCACCGGCAAGACGACTTTAGTGAAAGCCATCCTGAAAGGCCTCGAAAAGAACCAGATTGACGTCATGCTGGCAGCTCCCACCGGACGCGCTGCCCGCCGTCTCGGCGAGAGTGCCGAGCAGGAGGCCAAGACACTCCATCGCCTGCTCGAAGCCGAGCCCGGCAAGGGCTTTCGCCGCGATGCCAACCGGCCGTTAAGTGGCGACCTCCTGATCGTCGACGAGATGTCCATGGTCGACATCCCCCTGATGCAGGCGCTCTGCAACGCCCTGCCAGAGGGTGCAGCTCTCTTCCTGGTCGGCGATGTCGACCAACTTCCCTCGATCGGACCTGGCCAAGTCCTGCTTGACTTGATCTCGTCTGGAAAACTGCCCGTCATCAGGTTGGAGAAGATCTTTCGCCAGGCGGCGGAGAGCAAAATCATCCAGAACGCACACCGCATCAACAAGGGCGAGATGCCCGACACATCCAGGGTGTCCGACGCGGACCTCGTTGACTTCTATGCGATCAAGGCCGGCACGCCGGAGCGCGCTGCTGAGACGTTAGTGGAACTGGTGGCCAAGCGTATTCCTGAACGGTTCGGCGTCGACCCCGTCTCGGATGTCCAGATACTCTGCCCGACCAATCGCGGCCCCATCGGTACACGAACCCTAAATGAAAAACTCCAGGCGGTCTTGAATCCAAACGCTCTCGACCGCGTCGAGCAAAGGGGTATCGCCTACGCTACCGGTGACAAGGTGATGCAGATCGAGAACGACTATGAGCGTGAGATCTACAATGGCGACATCGGCCGCCTCACACAGATCGACCGTGGTCAAAAGCAGCTCACCGTCACCATCGACGGCCGCGATCTCATCTACGGCTTCGATGAACTCGACAGCCTCGTCCCCGCCTACGCCATCACCGTGCACAAGGCCCAGGGTTCGGAATACCCCGTCGTCATCCTTCCGCTCGCCCGCCAGCAAGGTCGCATGCTCAGGCGTAACCTGGTCTATACGGCGATTACCCGGGCGAAGCGCCTGGTCATCCTGCTCACAGAACCAGGAGCTCTGGAAACAGCGATCGAACAACGCCCGGAAGCAAGACGCTGGTCGCGGCTTCGAGATCTATTGTCGAGTTAGGAGGCGACCCGGGGGACCGCCTCACTTCAACTAGCGCACCGGCACATTCGAAAGAATTGTTTGGCAGTGCGCTAATTTATTGGTTTTGCATCATTGCTCCCCAAACGACCTGATCGGCCTATTTGGATCGAAGCACCAGCAGACGACGCGAACTAGTCGAATTTGACCCATTCACCCGGAACATTGTCGGTCAGATTGACGGATTGAAAGACAGGATGATAGGGCGATTCCTTGAGTTCTTCGAACCGCTCTCTAAAGGTATCGGCGAACTTCTTTACTTTCGAATAACGTTCATGCCCGGCCGGCCAGTTATAAACGGCAAGCAGTGTCTTCACCCCCACCGTTGCAACGTCCTGATCGGTCAAATTCTCATAGACGTCCCGTTCAAGCTTAACCGCTTGATAGGACTCGTCGGCAATACGCTCAGGCGGAATGGAAAGGAGATGAAAGCCTTCGGTTGCATCAATGGACTGCAGAAGATCGGCCGGCGGCGCCGTCATCCAGAACATCGCATCAAGCTCGCCGCCGCGCATAGCCTTCAGCGCTTTTCTATGGCTGAGATTGTGCGCTTCAACAGTCAGGTTGAGCTCATCGAACAGATTGCCTGCAGAAATGACGGTTCCCGATGTCGAGCGTCCGAAGTTGACCTTCTTGCCCGACAGATCGTCGATTGTCTTGATGTCCTCGCGAGCCAAGAGGTGAGCCATCTGCGTTCCGAGCGGCGCCACATATTTGAGCTTACGCTCCAGCCCGTCCTCAACGCCGATACGTTTGTAAAAGGTTAGCACGTCACTTTGGATCAGCGCTCCATCGACGCCACGCAGATAGAGGAGGTCGTTGATATTGGAGAGTGATCCGCCCCCCAAAATCGGGAGAACGCGCACCTTGCCCTCTTCCGAAGCCACGCGCGAGATATCCCAGAGCATCTTCGTCATTTGACCGTTGATCCCGGCCCCTAAGATACCGACCACCGGCGCATTGACTTCTGTCCGTCTGGAGTTGGCGTCCTGCGCTTGAATCGGACTGGTCACGAGAACGGCGCTCATGAAAGCGAGAGCCACTCCGGCCCGCAATATAGCAGTCATATCTTTTTTGTCCTTTTCCCGACCTGGATGCTGGAGCAGCGATATTGCACAACGTGTTCAGATGTCAACCCTACGGGGATATGTCATCAACAGACCACGTGCGTTCGGATGCAAGTTTGGGCGAGAGACGCGATTTAGCGAGACTAACGGCGACTTTTGCATCCGTCGATTGTCAGCAGATGACCGCCGAATGAAGAAGAGAGATGATCGTCACGGTCGCGAGTTACGCGCGATCCGGACGGTGAATCATCAGGATAGAAACCGGCGGGATTGCTTCTACATCATACCAAGGTGCCTATTTCAGCCCAACAGGCTGTATCAGGCTACGAGCAATCAACAATACACCTTGGATGAATGAAAGTGACCATTATTGATTGAAGATTGGGTGTCCATCACCATCATGTGCGGTGCCAGTTTCCTGGCATCTTTCGCGAGCACCAGCTTGGGCGCTGGCGGTTCGCTACTCTTGGTGTCGATGGCGACCGCCTTGCCAATATCCTTGGTCATCCCTCTTCATGCCTGTGTCTCATTCTTCGGCAACATGAACCGCTGGGCGATCCTGCATAAGTTCGTCGACTACCAAATACTGGTCCCGTTTGCACTTGGCACGATCATCGGTGTCGGGTTGGCCAGTCCATTCCTGGGCATGCTGCCGGAGTCTGCCTGGCAGATCATTCTGGGCACTTTTCTCGTTGTCGCCACCTGGTGGAAGCCGCGGGCCTTGAACGCAGAGGGAAAATTCTATCCGTGGCTTTGCGGTGTCGTCGCTTCCTTCATGTCGGTTTTCGTCGGTGCCACCAAGCCTCTGGTGGCCACCCTCCTTGGTCAGCGGCTTACCGATCATAAGAACGTTGTCGGCACTAGCAATGCCTGTGCCACCCTTCCTCACCTCGGCAAAATCGCGTTGTTCTCGGCGTTCGGCAGCGCCTTCCTCGACTATTGGTGGCTGGCTCTCCTCTTGATCGTGGCCGGCATGGCTGGCGTCGTTCTTGGGCGGCGCGTTCTCATATCGTCCTACACAGACCGGTTGAAGCAGCTTTTGCGGCTATTTGTTACGGGTCTGGGTTTCAATCTTCTCTTGATCGGACTGGAGGTTGCGCCATGGAGCTAAACTGGCTTCCTGACCACGAGGCTGTCGACGCGATAACCGGGCCGATCGATCAGGCCATCTCGGCGGGCGAGGCAAAGCGAGCCCTTCTCGATGCGCCGGGCCTGATACCGGCAGCCGTCGATCCCGATACCGCTACCATCATCTGGGCCGATGTCGGCGAGAACGATCTGCAGGAATGGCAGTTTCTGTTTTCCCTTTCCGCCATCGCCAAAGAGGCCGGTGGACGTGTGCCGACCATACGGACCCATCTCGAAGATCTACCGGAACTCGAGCCGGCCATCGGTGACACCATCCCCATCGCAGGGTTCATCTTCCACATGTCGCGCTGCGGTTCCACGCTGCTGGGCAATATTCTCAACCGCTCGCCTCGACACGCTGCGATCAACCAGCCAGGACCGCTGCAGGATGGTTTCTGGGCATACATGACCGAACACTGGATGCAGCCCTCTCTCCCGGCTGAAAACCGCGCCAAATTCGATCGTGACAAAGATCTCTTTCAGCATCTGGTCCGCGCCATCTTACGCCGACGTTCGCATGCCGGCTCGGAAGGCTTTATCAAGTTCCGCAGCTGGAGCATTCTCTTCGTGGATTTTATTCAGAGTGCGTTTCCCGACATCCCCTGCCTGTTCATGTACCGCAAGCCCATCGAAGTTCTGGCATCGGTCGTTCAAAAGAAGAATGTCGCCGAGTTCGCGACATCGGCGCAAAAAACCTTTCTCGCAGGCGATAAGAAGTACGCGTCACCGAACGTGGACAATCTTGATTTCATGACGGCCTGCTATGCAAATTATTTCGAGAAGGCCCTGACAGCGAAGCTCACCCAGACAGCATTCCTGAACTATCGAGACCTCAAGAGCGATCATCTGCAGCGAATTCTACGTGAGGGCCTTCAGTTCGAAGGACGCATCACCGACCTCGGCCTCATGCAGGATGAATTCAATTACTATTCCAAGGATCGGGCGCAGGAAAAAAGTGCATTCAGCAGGGAGCGGGATCTCAGCGCAAAAGCAACGAAGATCCAAGAGCGCGCTCTGACAGACCAGCTCTCCGGCCTTTCACGGCTTTACCAGCAGCTTGAAGCGGCACCGAATAACTTGTTCGCTCTTACGACCGAAGAAAGCATCGGCGATATCGAGGAAAATTCACCGACGATCGGTGGACAGAGCGATCAGATCAATGACGACAAATCGCTGTAATCGAGCCTCCAGATGTTCAATCAGTTCGCGATTCTTCGCAAAGCTCCAGAAAACAAAACCTATGGGCAATCAAATCATAAAAAATAATCTCTTAGGTTAATTATATCGATTTATTGTCAATCTTACATTGCCAGAATGACATTCAGATACAGATACTAGGTTGAAAAAATCGCCAAATGTGACGACGATCGCAGAACGTTGGGAGCACAACATGCCTGAAATGCCTGACAACGCCATCCTCGTCGGCCCAGCGCGATCCGGAACGACGCTTGCCTGCAGTTTGCTCAACAAGCTTCCAGATGTCGTGGCCCTCGATGAGCCTTTCGAGCGCCAAAGGTTACAGCAAGTGGCAGGGCCGGAGGCATTCCTTGCCATCGTCGACCAGCAGTTCATATCACAGCGAGAGATGATCGAGACAACAGGTGAAGCCTTGTCGACCCTCTCCGAGGGTGGTTCTCTTGCCAACCACTATACGACCGAGACTGTTGCGACGACCTTGCGTAAACGGCAGGTGGTTCTCAACAAGATGCGTGGCGTAAACAGGACCGGTGACTTCAAGCTGATCATCAAGCACACCCTGCCCTTCACAGCTCAGCTCGATGAGCTGTCGAAGCGATATGAAACATTCGTCCTGGTCAGAAACCCTCTGGCTATTCTCGCATCCTGGAATTCGATCGACGCAGCCTATCGCGAGGGCATGATCCAACCTTACGTGCAACCGCTTGCCGATAACGATCTTCTGAAACGATTGGCCGACATCGACGACCGGCTCGAGCGACAGGTCGAACTGCTCGAATGGCACTTCGACCAATATAGGCCGGCTTTGCGCACCGCCAAAGTTGTTCGCTACGAAGATATCGTCGAAACAAGCGGGCAAGCCCTGAAAGTCATCACCACTTCAGCCCGGACCCTCGACGAGGATCTGGAAAGCCACAATACCAATTCACTCTATGACCGTGCACTCATATGGGAACTCAAGGAAAAGCTGATCGCGCGGCGCGGTGCTATCTGGGACTTCTACGCGCCGAAGCAGGTCGATCAACTTTTCGAAAGCCTGACTTGGCACCCACCTCTTGGCTGAGCCAACCCGATCCTATGTCGCTCTAAAGATCAATCTCGAAGCGCTCGATGAACCCGCGGTCTGGCTGGACGCCGAGACCGGGACCAGTCGGCACCATGGCACGGCCATCACTACGGGCGACCTGACCCTGGATGTCCAGGGGTTCGGTCAGAAGCTCATCTCGGAATTTGTTGTCGGTGGTATCGAACTCCAGCATCGGCTCCCAAGGGTGCAATCCACCCGGTATCGGTGGCATGGCGGCGAGGAGCTGGAGGTTGGTGGCGACAGCGATCGCCGAGCCCCAGACGTGATTGATCACCGGTGTGAAATGGGCATGGCAGAGAGCGAGGACTCGGAGATATTCGCTGATGCCACCGAGCGCGCAGACTTCGGGCTGGGCGATATCGAGTCCACGGGATTCGAGGAGTGTCCGCCAACCCCAACGGTTGAACTCCGCCTCGCCGCCGGAGATGTTGACGGTCAGCCCGGAACGCAACTCACGGTAGCCATCATGATCCTCTGGCGCCACCGGTTCCTCGAACCAGTAGGCGCCTAGTTCGCCGAGCGCACGGCCGACATAGAAGGCATCGCTGGTGGTGTAGGCGTGATTGGCATCGGCCATGAACCGAAAGTCGTCGCCGACGCCGTGACGCACGGCTTCGGCCAATTTGACGTCGTCTTTAGGGCCCATCCCGATTTTCATCTTGGTGGCCTTGAAACCCGCTCCCTTGATCGCGGCCGCTTCATCACGAAACCTGTCCACCATGGAAGCGATCGCTTCCCGTTTCAGCATCATGCCGTAGCCATAGACTGGAACGGAGGTGCGGTGCGCGCCGCCGATCAGCTGGTGGATCGGCATGCCCGCCACTTTGCCGGCGATGTCCCAAAGCGCGATGTCGACGCCCGAAAGTGCTTGGAGCGGCATGCCCTTCTGTCCATGATCGCGCACGAGATTGTAGACCTTGTGCCAGACCGCATCCCGGTTCAGCGGGTCGTCACCCATGACCATGGGTTGGATGACTTTTTCGACGATGGCTTTGTTGGCGATGGCGATATTGCCAGGACCGAAACACTCCCCCCATCCGGTGATACCCTCGTCGGTCTCGACCTCAACCAGATGCGCGGTGCGTTTGGCGTAGTATTGCTGCGAGTAGCCAAGCTCCTCCGGCAGGTCATATTGCAGGACGTGACTGGTGACTTTGGTGATTTTCATCAACGGGTCCTTGAAGGCAGGCTGGTCGTGTAGCTGCCCAACCTAAAATCAACGCTCCCCGCCGCACGGGAGTCAGTCGAAGAGGCTGGTGATGTTCTTCTTGATGCTGTCGCCGATATACAGAGCGAGAGCCTGAATCGTCGAGGTCGGGTTTACCGCGGCTGAGGTCACAAAAATACTGCCGTCGACGATGAAGAGGTTTTTGACGTCATGGGAGCGGCCCCAGCCGTTGACGACAGAGTGTTCAGGATCGTCGCCCATGCGACAGGTACCCATCTGGTGCCAGCCGGCACGCCACCAGACCTTGTCACTACCCTTGCCCAGGATTTGCCTCGCCCCTGCGGCGAGCAGAGCTTCTTCGGCGCGGTCTTCGCCGTGGGCGATCATCTTCCAGGTATTGTCGCTAACCTTGTAGGTGATCTTTGGCGCGGGAATGCCGTCGCTGTCGGTGAGGTCCGGGTCGAGCGTGACCGTGTTGGTTTCCTCGGGCAAATCTTCGGTCACCACCGTAAGGCCGGCGCAATAGGGGTAGATCTCGTCGAAAATTCGCCGGTGCTCCTCCCCCCAGGGAATGGGATTATCGGTGACGTAGCCGCCGAGCGCATAGGTCATCGGCGTGGTGAACCGACCGCTATAGAGCCCGTAGCCGCGGGCAAAGTTGCGATCAGGATTCGACTCGTAGAATTCCTGGCAAAGGATCGAGCAAGCCAACGGCCCCTTGAACCCTTCCATCCGTTCATCGAATACGCCGGTCACGCCAGTCAGCGGATGAAACATCAGGTTTTTTCCGACCTGCCCGGAGCGATTGGCAAGGCCATCCGGGTATTTTTTCGACTTGGAATTCAGCAGGAGGCGCGGCGTCCCGACGCCGTTGCAGGCGAGGATGACGATTTCTGCCTTTTGCTCATGTACCTGGCCATCCGGCCCATGATAGAGGACGCCACTCGCCATGCCGTTTTCGTCGACCAGGATTTCTCGCACGCGGCAGCCAGTCTGAAGCTCGACACCGGTGCTCTCCAGCATCGGCCAATAGGTGAAGTTGGTGCCGCCCTTGGCGCCGGCCGCGCAGCCGAGATCGCAGGTACCGGCGTTCACGCATTTGGAGCGGCCATCCTGATCCCTACTCAGGATGGCGACATCGGATGGCCACCAGTGCCAACCGAGCTCGTTGAAACCCTTGGCAAGGGTTTTGCCGAGCTTGCCGATGGGAATGGGAGGCAAAGGCGGCTCGTAGGGCGGGTAGGAGGGGTTGCCGGCCAGACCCGAGACGCCGGTGTTGCGGTCGTTCATGGCGTAGTAGGGCTCGAGCGCGGCGTAGTCGATCGGCCAGTCGTCGGCGACACCGTCCAACGACTTCGCGCGAAAATCCGAAGGATGAAAGCGCGGCCAATGCCCCAAGAAATTGATGGTCGAACCACCGACGGCGTTGAAGTTGACCGGAGAAATCTCCGAATCCTCGACGTTGATCGGGTAGTCCTGCTGAAGCTGCCTGACGTTGGGATCGCAGCTGAACGAGCTGTAGCGGGCGAGTTCGTAATCTTCGTTTCGGCTTGGGAAATCCTTGTCGTGCAGATGCGGCCCTTGCTCCAGACAGAGGATGCGCATCCGGGTCTCGACCAGGGACCAGGCGATCGCGGCTCCGGAAGCACCGGCGCCAATGATCAGGACGTCGACGGGGTCATGGGACATGGCGTGTTCCTCCTCGTCTCGTCACACGTCGCGATAGCAGGGGCCGCGCTCCATGACTGGGGCGGTCAGCGCTCGGATCTCGTCAAGATCCTGCTCGGGCACGTCGTAGCCGTCCGGATGCACCGGCTTCGGCGACAGGCCGAGGAGACCGCGGATATCGCCCCGGCTATAATAGCCCATATAGGCCTGGCGAAGCAGCGCCTCGAAGGAGGCAGGCGCTTCCTGCTCCAGCTGTCTGACCGCAGCCGGGTCGAGACGGATACCGTCTGCATCGACAAATGCGGCCGCCTTCTCCAGTCCATGGAGGATGAGCTGGCCGAGCTCAGGATCGGCCACGGCCCGGCCAATGATAAAATCCGCTACCCCGAAAGCCCCCGCCGCTGGAATACGACCATCATCACTAGCCGGAATGATCTGATCCAGCAGAGCATCAAGGAGCTCCCGCTGGGCATCATCCAAAGTAAAGCAGGTCATGCCATGACATCCTTAGCGAGATTGGCCGGCACTGTTGCGCGAAAGTGCATCGATGGCGACGGCGAGCAGTAAAATGCCGCCGGAAAACATCAGCTTGTCGGCTGCGCTGGCGCCGGAGAGATCGAGGCCGTTGCCCAGCGAGCCGATCACCAGGGCGCCGAGGATCGCATTCCATACCGATCCGCGTCCGCCGAAAAGGGACGTGCCGCCAATGACCGCAGCACCGATCGCTTCGAGCAGAAGCGGGCCGCCGGCGAAAGCGTTGAAGGAAACCGAGGCGTAGCGGGAAGCGCCGACGATGCCGCCGATCGCCGCCATCAGGCCGACGATGCCGAAGGCGGCGACGCGAATACGCTTCACGTCCATGCCTACTCTTCTTGCGCTCTCGGCATTGCCGCCGACGGCGAAGAGTGAGCGTCCGAAGGGAGTGGAAGTGGTGATGAAGCCAAGGAGAGCCGTGAGTCCAACAAGAAGCACCACCAGGAGCGGCACCCCGCGATAGCTGTTCAGCGTCGCCACGGCGGCCAACAGCAAGAAACCGAAAAATGCGATCTGTCCCCAAAGAGCCGTCATGCTTTCCAACTCAAGCCCACGCGAGCGACGCTGGCTCTGACGCCTCAAAAGAACGGCGGCAAAGCCCGTCAGGCAGGCTGCCGCAAGCAGCCAGCCGAGGGTGGGGGGGAGAGTGACGGTAGTGAGGCCGCGGACGATGGGGTCGCGCATGTTGATGGCGCCCTGGATGCCGAGGATTTTAAGCATCAGGCCTTGAAAGCCGAGGAGGCCTGCGAGCGTCACCACGAAGGATGGGATGCCGATATAGGCGACGAGGAGGCCCTGGGCCGTACCCATGATCGTGCCGAGGATCATCGCGAGGATGCAGGCGATCCAGCCAGGCAAGCCTGCGACGATCAAGACGGCGAGGAGGGCGGCACAGACGCCGGCGGTGGCAGCGGCGGAGAGATCGATATCGCCGAGCAGGAGGACGATGGTGATGCCAACCGCGAGCGTGCCGACGACGGCGGATTGCATGAACAGGAAATAGAAATTTCTCGGACTTAAGAAGGCAGGCTGGGTCAGGCCGAAATAGACCCAGATGGCAACGAGCGCCAACAGCACCGGCGCGAACGAGCCGAAGCGCGTCTCGCGAAGCTGGCGCAAGCCGTCAGCGAGGGTTCGGGTGGTCTCAGGCTGCATGGTTGGCCTTGTTATCGAGGCCGGTGGTCATGGCCACGACGATCTCATCGGGTGTCGTCTCGTCGCCCCGGAACGTGGCTACGTTCCCACCGTGACGCATGACGCAGATGCGGTCGGCGACCTCGAAGACATCCTTCAGATTGTGGGAGATGTAGACGACCGCATGGTTCGTCTCGCGAAGGCGCTTGGTCAAGTCGAGAACTTGCTCCGTCTGGGCGACACCGAGGGCTGCCGTCGGTTCATCCAGCAATACGATCGAACTTTCGGCCCCCACCGCGCGAGCAATTGCGATTGCCTGGCGCTGACCGCCGGAAAGCCCTCCGACCTTGGCGCGCACCGAGCTGAGTGTCTTCACTTGCAGACGATCGATCGCGCCGATCGCCTTTTCCTCCATGGTGAGATCGTCGATCGGACGGAGAAAGCGCGGCAGGAACGCCCAGCCCTCGACGACCGGTTCAGCGCCGAGCGAGAGGTTGGCCGAAACGTCGAGATTTTCGCAAAGCGCCAGATCCTGATAGACGATCTGGATGCCGAGGTCGGCGGCGTCGTGCGGCGACTGAATCGTAACCGGTCTACCGTCCAGCTGGAAGCTGGCTTCGTCGGCGACGAGGGAGCCAGCGAGCACCTTCATCAGTGTCGACTTCCCGGCGCCATTGTCGCCAACCAGCGCCATGACCTCACCACGCGCCACCTCGAAGTCGATGCCGCGCAACGCCTCTACGCCGCCGAAACGTTTTCGCACGCCGGTCACCCGAAGGTGGGCCGGCGGGGCTTCACGCCCCGCCTCATCACTGCCCGTTGTCATGGCTACTTCCCGCTCTCAGCGGTCTCGAACCCGGCCGCATACCGTCAATCCAGACCCAGGTGGCGGAAAGTCAATGAGGTGGCCACGCCACTATTTGCAGAAATTGGTTTCTGCTGCGGCGCCCTCGCAGACCATTTCCTTGGTGATCGAGGTATCGTTCTCGATCACATAGGCGACACCCTCTTCGCCAACCGCCGAATAGGACGCGACCGCAACGAAGTTCACGTCAGCACCGACGCCGTTCTCGACTGTATCCGGCGCAAGATCCTTCCACTCCTCGCCGGCAACCAGCTTCGCGGTGACTTCCGCCGTAGCAGCCGCCATATCGGCAAGCGGACGCCAGCCGCTTTGTGTCTGCTCGCCAAGGAGAATGAGCTGCAGCGCCTGCACGGTGCAATCTAGGCCCGAGACCGGGACGTTGCCTGCCATATCCTGCTCGGCTAAAGAAGCGATCGCAGCGCCTGCGTTGCCGTCGTTGGATGAGACGACGCCCTGGACGTTGTTGTCGAGCTGGGTGAGGGCCTGGTCCATGGAACGCCGCGCAATCGCGGGATCCCAGCCCTGAGTCCAGTTCTCGTAGCCGAGGACACGTTCGCCCGAGTCGAAGAGGGGCTGCAATGCGCGCAGCTGGCCATTATGGATCACGGCCGCGTTCGGGTCGGTTGGCGAGCCTTTCAGCAACACCAGCGTGTCGCCTTCCTTGGTGTTGTCGATGACGTGCTGCGCCTGGTCGAAACCCATGCCTTCGAGATCGGCCTGCACCCAGAAGCTGGTGTGCTCGGAATTGATCATGCGGTCATAGGCGATGGTCGGCACGCCGGCATCCGCCGCACTCTCGGCAATGATGGCCGAACTCTCACCGTCGATCGGAATGACCACCAGCACCTTGGCACCCTGGGTCAGCGCCTGTTCAGCCTGACGCTGCTGGGTCGCGGTGTCATTATTGGCGTTGAACACTTCGACCTTAACATCAGGCGCGATCTCGGCCATTGAGTCGACGAAGAACTTCGCGTCCTGGCTTTCCCAGCGTGGGTTGACATTCTCCGGCAGCAGCAGCGCCACCATATCCTCGGCAAGCGCCGAGCTGGCGCTGGCTGTACCAAGCGCCAGAAGCGTAGCGCCTGCGCTGGCCTGGAGCAGACGTTGTTTGGTCGTCTTGAGCATTGTTTCCTCCTTGATTGCTCGGTTCATTGCCATTGCTTATCATCGGATCACCGACGCCAGCCGGCGATTAGCGTCGGCCAGCAGTTTTTCCATCTGGTCCTCAGCTTTCCGCCCGTTACGCCTGATGATCTGATCGGTCACGGCGCGATGAAACGGGATCGATTCCTCGTTCTCGCGCGGATCGCTGTTGGTGAGACGGATGGAATCGAGGAGGGCCGAATAGATCACGCCCTCCATCGCCTGCAGCAACTCGTTATTGGCCGCGCGCAGGATGGAGCGGTGAAAGAGTGCGTCCGCTACGACAAAATCCTCGATCGCTCCTTTCTCCGCCTCCATGCGCGCCTGGGCTGATGCGATCAGCGTGTGCCCCTCTTCAGTGCCCCGCTCAGCCGCCCAGCGCGCCGCCTTGGGCTCGATCACCAAGCGAAGGTCCATCAACTGCCGGAGAAAGTCAGCGCTCGGAGGAACCGATTGATGCCAGGCGAGGACATCGTCATCCAAAAGCCCCCAGCGCGCCCGTTCCCGCACCCGCGTGCCGATCCCCCGGCGGACCTCCAAAAGCCCCTTGCCCACCAGGATCTTGACGGCGTCGCGTATGACCGAACGGCTGACCTGATAACGCACGGCCAGCGCCGCCTCGTCCTCCAGAAGCCCACCAACCTCATGGCTCCCCGCCACAACCCGCCGCCCGATCTCCCGCGCGATCTGCGTCGCCAGGCTCGGCGTCAGACCTGACGTCTCCTTGAGATCGTAATACAGCAGTTCATTCATAGGATAACATTAAACATATGATGTTTTCTGAAGCAATGAGAAATGTAAGTGAGCATATAAAGGGTTCTGTGCGTCGGAGGCCAAGGCCTTCTTCATCCCCCGACCACCCAACCTAAAACAGGGATGGGTGGCGTCTATTCAATCCATAAACAGCGGGGGCAAAATTCGACGCCAATACCCCCGATTAAGGAGGCATTTTTCCACGCCGGTTCAGAAGCTTCGTCAGGTTGATGTCCTTGTCGGACAGGGTATGGCGCACGTTGATGTGATCCGGAAAGTACGGATCACGGAGCAAACGTATCACCGCTGGCGCAAGCAGTATGGCGGGATGGGAACCGACCAGCTGAGAGAACTGAAGCGGTTGCAGAAAGA
>JBPCVQ010000247.1:0-4979 GCA_051010395.1 Geminicoccaceae bacterium
GTCTACGACCTCCCGGTCCTGTTCGTCTGCGAAGACAATGGTTTTGCCGCGACCACACGCACCGAGGCGCTAACCGGTGGCGAAGGCCCGGCAGCACGCGCCAGCAGCCTCGGGCTGCCCGCATACAAGGTGGACGGGAATGATGTGTTGGCCGTCGACGACATGGCGACGGAACTGATCGCCCGCATTCGCGCCGGCGAAGGGCCGCAGTTTCTGGTTGCCGAAACCTACCGCCTGACCGGCCACACCGGCGCCGATCCCGCAACCTATCGGCCTAAAAGCGAGGTCGAGGCAGCCAAGACCAAAGATCCGCTGGCCCGCAGCGCGGGCGGGCTTGACGAAGCCGGTGTTTTGGCCGCTGAGATCGAGAACATTGAGCAGACGGCACGGGATGAGATCAAGGCAGCCCTCGCCGCGGCCGAAACCTCCGCCTGGCCCGAGGCAGACGCAGCTTACCAGGACGTGCAAGACATCGGTGCCGCGAAGAAGGTGTCTGCTCATGGCTGAGGTCACCTATTTGGAGGCGGGCCGCCTCGCGCTTGCAAAGGCGATGCGCGAAAATCCCGCGGTGTGGGCTCTTGGCGAAGACCTGGGTCGGGGCGGCGTGTTCGGACAGTATAAGGGTCTGGCCGAAGAGTTCGGGCCCGAGCGCATCGTCGATACGCCGATCTCGGAGGCCTGTATCATGGGTGCGGCGGTTGGTGCGGCGATGATGGGCACCAGGCCGGTGGTCGAAATGCGCTTTTCCGACTTCGCCCTTTGCGCCGTCGATGAGCTGGTGAACCAGGCCGCCAAAGCCCGCTTCATGTTCGGCGGCCAGGCCCGCGTGCCGATGGTGGTGCGGCAGCCGATCGGCATGTGGCGCTCGTCCGCCGCCCAGCACAGCCAGTCCCTGGAGAGCTGGTACACCCATATACCCGGCCTAGTCGTCATCACGCCTGCGACCCCAGCCGACAATTTTTCCCTGCTGTCCGCCGCAATCGCTTGCGACGACCCCGTCGTCTACATGGAACACAAAAATCTCTGGCATCTCGGAGGCGAGATGGCCTTGACTTTGGACGGTGATCCGACAGGAGAGATCGGCAAGGCACGTATTGTCCGAGAAGGTTCCGATGTCACCGTCGTCACCTGGTCCGCCATGGTCCACGAAACCCTCAAAGCGACGAAACAAGTCATGGCTGACGGCCCTGCCGTCGCCGTCGAGGTGATTGATTTGCGGACGCTTTGGCCTTGGGACAGGGAGACAGTGCTGGCTTCGGTGAAGAAGACTGGGCGGCTCCTTGTGGTGCATGAAGCGGTGCAGGTCGGCGGGTTCGGCGCCGAGATCGCGGCGACGATCGCTGAGGAAGCCTTTGCCGATCTGAAAGCACCGGTGAAACGCCTTGGCGCACCGCGCATCCTGATCGGCTATGCGCCGTCCTTGGAAAATGAAGTGAAGATCACGGCGGAACGCGACATTGGACCAGCAATCTTGAAGCTAGCGAGACAGGGATGACGTCAGACAACGAAATGACCGGCGGCGAGGCACTGGCTCGCGTTCTCCAGGCCCACGGCGTGGGCCCGATCTTCGGGATGGGCGGGTTTCAGCTGCTGCCATTCTACGATGCCGTTCGCCGCCTCGGCATGACCCACAGCCTGATCAGCGATGAGCGTAATGGCGCCTTTGCCGCGGATGCTTATGCGCGGGTTACAGGCCGGGTCGGCGTGTGCGACGCCACGCTTGGGCCTGGCGCCACCAATCTGGTGACAGGCCTGGTCGAGAGCCTGAACGGCGGCACACCCGTTGTCGCGATCATCGGCGACACCCACCGGGCGCATAGCTGGAAAAACATGACCCAGGAGGCGCGCCAGCTCGAAATCTTGCGCCCTGCGGTGAAAGACGTGCTCCGGGTCGAACTTATCGAGCGTCTGCCCGAACTCGTAAAACGCGCCTTCATGCAGGCTACCAGCGGGCGTGCTGGACCCGTTGTTTTGGATGTGCCTGAGGACATCGCCCATGATACCTGCGGCTTCGAGGCGGAGGAGTTTGAGGTCGATCCGACCTATCAGGCAATCCCGGCGCTCCGTTGTCGTCCGGATCGGGCGGGCATCGAGCGTGCGGCCGACATGCTGGCAGCGGCTGAGCGACCGCTGATCCTGGCCGGCGGCGGGGTGCATCTGTCCGATGCGGCCGAGGCCTTGCAGGCCTTTGCAGAGTCCCAAAAAATCCCGGTTGCGCATACCCTTTCCGGCAAAGGAGCGATCGCTTGCACCCACCCTCTTTCCGCCGGCATCTTCGGCCGCTATTCGCGCATCGCGAATGACCTGATCGAGGCCGCCGACTGCCTCCTGGTCATCGGCTGTAAGCTCGGCGAGATCGCGACCAAGCGCTATACCGTGCCGCCTGCCGGCAAGACGCTCATTCATCTCGATATCGATGCCGGCGAGATTGGCCGCTCCTATCGAACGACCCTACCGCTCTGGGGGGATGCCAAAGCCGGTATCGAAGATCTCGGCCTGGCGCTGGAGGACGGTTCAGCGGCGCGGGGTGATCGGCGAAAGGATTATGCCGCCGAGGTCGGCCAGAAGATGCAGGACTGGTACGAACAGTCAGAGGAAAAGCTGACCTCGGATACGCAGCCCATCGCCATGGGCCGGCTGATGCACGAAATCCAAGGAGCCCTGCCCTCGGATGGCATCCTGATCGCCGATGGCGGGTTCGCCGCCCATTGGGGGGGGCTTCTTTTCGACACGCAGCGGCCGGGCCGGGCCTTCGTGCCGGATCGGGGGTTTGCATCCATCGGCTACGGATTGCCCGCGGCGATCGGCGCCAGGCTCGGTGCGCCCGACCGGCCGGTCGTCGCTGTGACCGGGGATGGCGGTTTCAATATGACGCTGGGCGAGCTTGAGACCGCGCGACGTCTTGGCCTCAACATCGTCCTCGTCGTGGTCAACAACGCCGCATCCGGCTATGTCAAAGCCTTGCAACATTTGATGTATGGTGAAGGTGCTTATCAATCTTCGGACCTCTCCGAAACCGATTACGCCAAGACCGCAGACGCCTTCGGCTGCCTCGGCATCCGGGTCGAATATCCAGGTGACCTGGCCGACGCATTCGCCCGCGCCTTTGAGGCCGACGGCCCCACCGTCATCGACGTCATCGTCACCCGCGATCCAGGAGATATGCTGCCCGGCGTCGACAGTCGCGCCGCCAACATCAAGAAAGGCGATCGGGTTGCTTGACTGAAACGAAAGCTGGCGCAAAAAAACGCCCCGGCTGGCCGGGGCGTTTTACTGGAAACGTGCAAGGTCCGTTGATTAGACGATCATGCACCCGGGCGGATCAGATCGCCAAAGATGAAGCCACGGACACCGTCGATGGTCTCGATCTCGAACCAGTTCCGACCGTTGACCTTGCTCAGGACCGTGATCGCATCGCCCCGCTTGGCAAAACCGACTCGCTGGGCATCAGAATCGGGCGCCGCGCGCACATTGGATGCCCGGATCGCTTCATAAACGACGCCGATACCGAGACTGCCGGCCTCACCGTTTGCCGCATCCTCTTCTTCAAGCTTGCTGATATCGATCGGTTCACCACCGAGCAGAACTGAACGCAGCATGCCAGCGATCTGCTTGCGCACCTTGGAGAGCTCGCTATCGGCGTTTTTACGAGCTTGGCGGGCCTCCTCTGCTGTGTTGTCGGCTTCGTCGAGCTCGGTACGTGTCGCTTCCAGCTGACCGGAAAGCTCGGCAATCTCGCCGCGCAGCTTATCGACCTCGTCACCAGTGGTATCGAGTGCCACTTCGAGCTTGCGCACTTGCTCCTCGGCGTCACCGCGCGCCGATGCCACCTGCTGGATCTTTTCCTGACGAAGCTCCAGCTGGTCGGCCTGCTCGGCAATCTCCAGTTGCGAGCTTTCGATCGCCTCTGTCAGCTCGCTGATCCGGCGCTGCGCCTCGGTATTTTGCATCTCCAGATCACTACGATCGCTCTGCACTTCAGCGAGCGACGCCGCCAACCGGTTGTTCTCCTGGATGCTGGACTCAAGTTCGTCACGCAGCTCGGCGGCCATGGCCGCAAGCTCGGTCGCTTGACGAAGCTCGTCCAGCTTCGCTCTCGCGCCAGACAGCGCTTCATTCAGATTGGAAGCCGCCGAATCGAGTTCTTCAAATGTAGGTGTGCTGCTTGTCTCATCGATCACGTCCGATGACAGTGCAGCCCCTTCGTCCTCCATCGTCGGCGATAGCAGAAGTTCTTCGGTCAACGAAGGCTTCGTCGCCGCATCTTGGGCAAAAGCCTCCGTGGAAACGGCATTCCACCCCAAAACCAGACCGGTAGCGATTCCAGTGTAGCCGACCGACATCCTCAGTAATCCGAAGGTTTGCGACATTGCGCTCCCACCCCTTTTTTAAATTGAGTCCGAAGGCGAAAAAACCCCAGGACACACGGCGGAGTGTAATAAAGTCGTTTGCCATGAACGACAAGTCTTCTAGAAAAATATCAATCAAATACAGCCAAAAGGCTGGCGGCATTCAATCAAAAATATCTAAAATCATCTGGAAATGCGATATCCAAGGCCTTCCGGGAAAAGGCTCGGTACGGGCTGCCGATAGTGTCCGATAACCAACGCCATCGATCGACGGCGTTAGTCACCCTTAACCCGGACCCCACGATTGAGCCTGGTCGCCATCGATGCAGCCCACGCAGTAATGTCCTCCGACGAAAGGGCAGCATCGGTGTCAGTGCCACGTAACCTTGTCGGCAGATCGCCACTTACGGTGGCTAAGGTCTGCAGAGCTTCGATAATCTTGGCGCGCACGGCGTCAACATCACGAACCAGCGACTTCTCCGCAGCCTGAACGGACGCCAGCATCGCGCGGGTTTCTCGGATAGTGCCGGTTTCAAGGCTGGCAGGCTCGCCAGGCAGGCCATCCCCGATCGACAAGTTCGATGCCATCTGACTGCCAGTGTCCAGCTCGGTCTCTGGTCTATTCAGCCG
>JBPCVQ010000248.1:0-7086 GCA_051010395.1 Geminicoccaceae bacterium
ACCGCCCTTGACCACCCGCCAGAACTCCTCCCAGTCGATTTTTCCGAACTCGTAACCGTGTTTCTCCTCATTCCAGCGAAGCTCAGGGTCCGGCATTTTGAGCCCGATGAAGTCCGCTTGCGGCACGGTGGCGTCGATAAATTTCTGGCGAAGCTGATCGTTGGTGAAACGTTTGATCTTCCATTTCATGGACTGATCGCCATGCTGGCTGTCGCTGTCCGGCGGGCCGAACATCATGAGGGAAGGCCACCACCAGCGATCGAGTGCATCCTGCGCAAGGTGTTTCTGGTCAGGCGCGCCGCGCGCCAGCGTTAACATTATTTCGTAGCCCTGGCGTTGGTGGAAACTTTCCTCCTTGCAGACACGGATCATCGCCCTTGCATAAGGGCCGTAAGAGCAGCGGCAGAGCGGGATCTGGTTCATGATCGCCGCTCCGTCCACCAGCCAGCCAATCGCTCCGATATCAGCCCAGGTCGGCGTCGGGTAGTTGAAGATCGAGGAGTATTTGGCCTTGCCCGAGAGCAGCTCCTCGGTCATCTGCTCGCGCGAGACGCCCAGCGTCTCGGCGGCGGCATAGAGATAGAGACCGTGACCTCCCTCGTCCTGCACTTTGGCCAGCAATGCTGCTTTGCGGCGCAAAGACGGTGCCCGCGTGATCCAGTTGCCCTCCGGCAGCATACCGACGATTTCGGAATGCGCATGCTGGCCGATCTGACGGATCAGCGTCTTTCGATAACCCGAGGGCATCGGATCGTTCGGCTCGATCTTTTCTTCGGCATCGATGCGCGCCTGAAACGCCTGCAAGAACTCGGGCGTCTCCTCGGTCCGTCCGTCGGCATCGATCAAGCCTTGAGCATACATCCCACTGCACTCCCGATCACACCCAAGCGTCCCTCGATAGTCGCAAGTCACGCCAATCACGGCAAGCGCCATGGCTCGCACACCGTCAGTGTACCATGGCCGGGCCGGCCTGCCGTACTACATCAAAATATGGATCGTTCGCCGCGATCTTGAAGAGCCCGACGACGCCTGACCATCAGAGGTCCTTGCCCATGCGTTCGACGCCGCCGGTTCGAGATATCGATGCCCATGCCAGGCCTGCTGCCGATGATCTCCTGATCAGGCCGTCAACCTCCTCGGATATCGACGATTTTTACGAACTGGCGCGCCTCGCCGGCGCCGGCTTCACCAGCCTTCCGGTGAATGAGGCGCTGCTCAAAGAGCGCCTCGTGATATCGGAGCGCGCTTTCGCCGGCGAGCCGGGCATTTTGATGCTCGCCCTCGAAGACAGGCGTTCAAGCAAGGTAATCGGCTGTGCTGCGGTGAAGCCCGGAGGTGTGCCACGGCCACATTTCCTGAACTTTCACATCGACGACGAGAGCCAAACCCTTCGGCCGACGGCGCGCTATGCCGATATGACAGAGGTCGGATCGCTCCTCCTCCACCCCGACTACCGACAAAACGGCGTCGGCCCTTGGCTGGCGCGCAGTCGCTATCTCCTGATCGCCACCGATCCTTTGCGCTTTGGCGAGCACATCTTCTCGGAACTGCGCGGTGTCGTCGATGACGATGACCGGTCCCCCTTCTATGATGCGGTCTGCGCGCCTTTTTTCGGCTGCTCCTTCGCCGATGCCGACGGTCTCTGCGCCCGGGGATTGCAGGCAGAACTCAATGCGCTGCTGCCGACGGCGCCAATCACTCTTCCCGGCCTCGCTCATGGTGCCCTGGCATCGATGGGAAGGCCACATCACGCCGGCCAAAGAGCTCTCGACTATCTCGTCGATGAGGGATTTCACTTTGAAGGCGTGGTCGATCTCCTGGATGGCGGTCCCGCCGTGGTCGCGAGAAGCCGAAAGGTCCGAACGATTCAGACAGCATTTTCCAGACCGCTCATCGCAGGCTTCGTCGATGAAGCCCTCGCAAGACCGGCTTATCTCGCCGTCGGCAACGGCATCGACTATCGATGCTGCCGTACGTCAGTCTCGATCCGGAATGAAAGGCTGGTCTGCCCGCCTGATGTGATAGCTCTCTTGAATGCGAAAGAAGGTGCTATCGCCCGCATTTGCCTGACTGACGTCGGCAGCAGCTCCCGTGCCACAAAGGAAAGAGGACGGCCGGTCATGGCTGTGTAGAAATGTTTCGTGAGTTCGCTATTTGCCGGACGGAGGCTGCTTCACCGGTTTTGGACGATTTTTGGTTTCATGACGTCCTTCCAGCCCATCAAATCGACGGTATTGGCTCCAAATCCTTACGATGAGCTTGATTGAGGCGATCTGCGTCTGGATTGCCTGGATGAGCGGCGTGATGCCGAGGAGATTGATCACCCGGGTCAGATTGTAGACGGACACAGAGAGCGCCATTTTGGTGCGGACGCTCTTTAGCCGCTTCATCAAAAAATGCGTAGCGCTCAGGCGCATCTTGATCATGCCCAAGGGATGCTCGACCGCCTCTCTGCGCTGGCGCATGGCTTGACACTGGCGCATGGCTTGCGGGTTTTCGTCGAGCCGCTGTTGAACGGCTTCCAGAACGTCTTCGTGCTCCCAGCGGCTGACCCGGCGCTGTTTGCCTGGCGTGCATTGCGCTTTCATCGAGCATCCGCCAGACAAGCCAGTCCGGTATCGGCGGATGTTGAGCTCTTCCTCGTACCGCGCGTAGCAGCAGGTCAGGCGATTGCCTGCCGGGCAGATATAAACATCCTCGTTTGCCGCATAGCGAAGATCCTGCTTACCGGACCGGCCCGCGGCCTTAGTGGTGGACGTCGACGGTTTGGGCAGGGTGACCGTGATGCCCGCCTGGTCGCAAGCCAGGACCTCGACGCTGTTGAAGTCGCCGCGATCAGCGACGACATCGGGCTCGTCGGTATCATGCGGTCTGAATATTGTCGCCGACCACGCCGGAGCCGCGTCCACTGGTCGCCATCGATCTCGATCCGGGTCGGTCAGCGAAATCTGCTGATCCGATAATGCTTCCATCTGCTTCTCAATCGTGCTGTCCAGTTGATCAAGATAACCGGCGACGCTCTTCGCGATCTGGTCCCCATGGCTTAGATGGGGGCGTCGCTGCATCCTGGCCTTGGCGAAATTCCGATCCCGATTATTGACGGCCCAAAGAAGGCCAGGGGGAATTTCGAGCGATCGATCGCCATGCTGGCAGCGCAGAGAAGGCCGATCTGACGACAAAGTTCGACGAACTGCGCGCAAACCTTGCGGATCGCAGCGCCATTGTGCTTTCGAAAATCAGCACTCGCCCTGTGATCCAAGGCAATCGGACAGGGCGCTCTATCCTCTCGCTTCAACGCCCTCTCTTATCAAACCAGGCGCCGGCATCTGAATGGGTAGAGCTCCAGCGTCCCGCTGGCTACCTCAGTTCACGAATTTCGGCATCAGCAGGCGTGGCAGGGCCAGGATCAGATCCGGAAGCAGGATGATCAGCAACAGCACGAGCAGCATTGGCACCAGGAGCACGACGACATCGCGAAGGGCTTCGATGACCTTGATCTTGCCGACCGCGCAGGCAATCAGCAGGCAGAGCCCATAGGGCGGGGTGACCAAGCCGAAGGCAAGCGAGATAACGCCGATGATCGCGAAGTGGATCGGATGCATGCCGACCGACGTCGCGACCGGCCAGAGCACGGTGCCGAGGATGATGATCGCCGGGATGGCGTCGATGAACATGCCGATGATCAGGAAGGCGGCCGCGATCATCAGGCCTGTGCCGATGATGCCCAGCCCCATCGCCTCGATTTCCGCCACGAGGGCCCGCGGGATCTGAAAATAGGCAAGCGCCCAGCCGAAGGCGGAGGCCGTGCCGATGCAGAAAAGCGAAATCGCGGCGAAGCGCGCGCTGTCGTAAAGGATTTTTGGAAGTTCACGCGGTCTGATCGAACGATAGATGAAGACGCCCAGAATGAGCGAATAAACAACCGCGATCACCGAAGCCTCGGTCGGCGTAAAAAACCCGAAGACAATACCACCCACGATGATCAAGGGTGTCATCAAGGCGAGCGTCGCCCGCGTTATGGCTGTCGCCAACTCCCGAAGCGAGCTCTGTGCATAAATTGGATAATCGTAGATTTTGGCGTAGACGTAGACGGTGGCCATCATCGAAAGGGCGATCAGGAGGCCGGGGACGACGCCTGCGAGGAAGAGACCGCCGATCGAGACCGACATCAGCCCGCCCCAGACCACCATCAGGATCGAGGGCGGGATGATCACGCCCATGACCGAGGAGCAGGCGGTGACCGCGACCGAAAAGCGGATGTCGTAGCCCTGCTTTTGCATTTGCGGGATGAGCAGCGATCCGATGCCGGCGGCATCGGCGGTACTGGAGCCTGAGATACCCGCGAACAGCATGCTGACCGTGACGTTGATGTGACCGAGGCCGCCCGGAAGATGGCCGACCATGGCTTGGGAAAGGCGCACCAGCCGGTCGGTGATGCCGGCCGCATTCATCAGGTTGGCGGCGAGCAGGAAGAACGGCACCGCCAGCAGCACGAATGCATTGTAGGACTTGAACATCTCCGCCAGGAGCACGAAGGGGGTCAGCCGGTCGTCGATGAAAAAGACGGGAATGCAGGCGAGGCCGAGCGCAAAAGCCACCGGCACACGCAGAACGACGAGAACGCCGAATGTTGCGAACAGGATGAGCGCGACGTCGCCCGGGCTCATTCCGCCCTCGGGGGCGAGATGTCGCCCCGCAGAATTTTGACGTCGTCGATGAATTTTTCGCCGAGAAAGGCGAGCCAGGTGATCCCGGCAAGTGGCCAGGCGATGTAAATCGAGAGCATCGGCAGACCCGCGATCTCCGATGTCTGGATCGAGCCGAACTTGGCGAACTCGTATCCATAGGTAACGAAGATCAAGGCAACCGCGAGCATGGCGACATGGGTAAAAATCCGAAGACAGGCATCGGCCTTTCGCCCGAGCTTCGGCAGAACATCGACATCGAAATGGGTGCCGTCGCGCACAGCGATCATCGCGCCGATCATCACGATCCAGATGAAGCAGAACCGGGCGATCTCCTCGGTCCAGATGTAGCGCGGGATCAGTCCGGTGTAGCGGGAAAGGATCTGCAGCGAGACCGGCACCAGAAGGCCAGCCATGAGAAAGGTGAGCAGAATCTGCAACAGCCGATAGTAGCCCCCGAGCACCTTTTTCAGCATGCTTTGCCTGGCGCGAGAGAACTGAAACGATCAGCTGACAACATTCCCGCCTTCACCATTTCTTCACCTCTCCACCCCATGATGATGACCTGGTCCATGCGATCCTGGGAATCCGAGCCTGGCAGATTTCATTCGCGGGCGGGCAGACTCCCAGGATCGCATGGACCGGAAATGATCTTGGCAGTGCCAAATTAACAGGCCGTTAAACCCGAACATGTTCCTGCTCAAAATCCACCGACAAAATCCGACCGAGCCACGCCTCCCTTCCATCATTTCTTCACTTCTCCACCCCATGATGATGACCCGGCCCATGCGATCCTGGGAGTCCGAGCCCAGCAGTTTTCGTTCGCAGGCGGACGGATTCCCAGGGTCGCATGGACCAGGATGGCTTTTATCAGGATCGGGTTAATCCTCCGTTATTGTTGGGTAAGCGATGATGTCGAACGCGCGGGCTCCGTCGTGGCCTAACGGGCATCGCCGATGTCGGGTCGGTGGTTCAGAAGGCAGCTATGATGACCTATGCGCTGCCTTCATCCCCCGCCCCTCGCCGGAACGCCGTCTGGCCTATCCGCGCCGACCAGCTGTTTCGCCCCAAAACGGCACCGTCCCAAGTCCAGGGTCCAGCGCCTCGCTGGCCTCGTTGGTTATTGGACGGCGTTGACGGCATTGAGGACGTCGGTGGCGCCGAGTTCTTCGGCATAAGTCTGCTTCACCGGCTCGGCGAGTTCCAGGAGCATGGCGCGGTCGGCGAACTCATGGGTCGTCAGCCAGCCCTTTTCTTCCATGGCGGCGAGCTTTTCGCTGTCCTGCGAGCTTTCGATCTCTCGACCGAAAGCGCCCGCTTCCTTACCGGCCTTCAGGATCGCCGCCTGCAGGTCCTCCGGCAGACGCTGGAAGGTCTTGTTGGAAAAGCATAAGGGACGGACGGTGATGGCGTGCTGGGTCAGGCCGATATGGGGTCCGACCTCATAGAACTTCATCTGCTCGACACCGGCGGCCTCGTTTTCAGCGGCCTCGATGACACCTGTCTGGATGGCGTTGTAGACCTCGCTATAGGCGATCACTGTCGGCGCCATCTTGATGGCCTCGAAGATGCGCGTCTGGATCGGTGCGCCCATCACACGGATCGGAACATCCTGAATGTCGTCCATGGAAGCAACAGGTTTATTGACGATGAGATTGCGGGTGCCGCCGCCGGCATAGCCGATCAGAAGCACATCCGCCTTCTCGGCGATGTCGTCGGCGATCGGCTGGAGGGCATCGCCGTCAAGCACCTTGTTCCAGTGATCGAGATCCCGGAACAGGAAGGGCATGTCCATCAGCGGCGCTCTTTGCGAGAAGGTGGACATATGCGAGGGGGCGACGATCCCGTAGTCGACCGAGATGCCCTGGCTCATATAGGCGAAGTAATCCTTTTCGAGGCCGAGTTCGCTGTTGAGATGCAGGACGAATTCGAGCTCGTCCTCACCCTGGTAGTGTTCCTGCACCAGTTCCTCGAACTTGCGCATCGTCTTGGTGAAGGCATGGCTCTCGTCGAACTGGCTGGCGCCATTCAGCGTAATGGTCTCGGCGTTGACCGCGCCCACCGCCAAAAGCAGCGCTGCGGCCGCAGCCGCCGTTTTAAAGACGCTTCGCATATCACTTCTCCCTGATCGTTGTCTTGCCGTTGTCCAGCGTTTTTTCGCCGGATCTTGTCTTGACTATAGCGCAAAAGCTCGTCTGCGGAAGACTGCGAGCATGAAGCGAGTTTCAGGTCAGGCCGAAATTAGCCTCATGAAGTGCAGAAAGTTCAACGAGGCCATCCTCCGGCATCGGTCCCATCTCGGCCGCAGCCAGCGCCTGCTGGAGATGATCGAGCTCGGCCATGCCGATGACGACGCAGGACAGATCGGAATTGGCGAGAGAGAAACGAAGGGCGGTTTGCG
>JBPCVQ010000249.1:0-20930 GCA_051010395.1 Geminicoccaceae bacterium
AGCCCGAGAAAATCCAGCGCGACTGGCTTGAGCGGGAATTGCGGGGGAGCGATGCTGAGGCAAAGCTCCTGTTCAGCCACTACCCACCCTTTATCTATGCGCCTGATGAGGCCGACCATTACGACAATTATGCAGAACCAGGCCGATCCTGGCTCTTGAACCTCGCCGCCGAGACCGGTGTGCGGGCGATCTTTTCAGGCCACGTCCACCACTTCTTCTACAATCGCTTCAAGGGCGTGCATCTCTACTACCTACCCGCGACCAGCTTTATCCGGCAGGACTATGCCGAGCTCTTTCCGGTCGGCCCAACAAGCGAGTTCGGGCGCGACGACATCGGCAAGTTAGGCATCACCATCGTCCAGGTCTCCCACCACGGCATGGCCGTCACCGTGCATAACACCAATGGCGCCGAGGGAGCCTTCACCGGCCCGCCGCCGAAAGCGCCCAAGCCCATGGGCGTGATCCCGCATCTCCGCCATGCCTGGCACCTCCCGAAAGCGCTTCCCTATAACGGCCCGATGGAGGAATTCAGCCGGAAGCTCGCGCGCAACGACTATCCACTGCTCCGATTGACGCAGCTCGGGATCGACACAATCCGCGCGCCGGCTTCGGATTTGATCGATCCTGCAGCCCGTGCGCGGATCGACGATTGGATAGCGCTTGGGAAAAAGGTGGTCCCGTTCTCGGCCGGACCAGCCGCCGCCGATATCGTCGAAGCCTGCCGAGAATTGCAGTGCGCCGTTCCTGCGGTCGAAGTGCTGGTGAGGGAACCCGAGCCGGATTGTCTTTCAGGCTGGCGCGATCTGCCGATCTGGCTATCCAAGATAACGACGTCCGCTGACAATGCGGACCTCTCCAGAACCTTTGCGCATGCCGTCAGTGCAGGCGCGCTGCCCGACCAAGCCGCCGATCTCGCCAAGATCGCGGTCGAGGCCGGCGCAGTGGGCATCGTGGTGCAAATTCCATGGGAACAGGAGCTCGCGACTGCCATCGAACGAGGTCATGCAGCGGTCGAGAGCACCGGCCTCGTGCTTGTCCTCAACCTCTGCCTTCGCCCTTCCGATCCGGCCAAGTCCAATTTCGACCAAGTCGCAATCTCGAAACGCATTGCTGGCGCGCGCGACCTCACCGTAGGAGACAGCAGGGTCATTCTACAGATTGACACTTTTGAGGATGTTGATCGAGGATACGGCCCGCGTTGCGGGTTGATTGATCGTCTATCTAACATTCGTGGATGCTCATACTGAGCAGATCGTCCAAGCTTAGCAAAAAATAGGACGATCTCACCATCGCTAACCTGTCCCCGGTGGTCGTACCACCTGCAATGCTAGTGCAGGTCAAAAGTTTGAAGAGGGCAGGTCAAGTTGGCGAGATGACAATCGACTTATTGGGCGATCAGCAGGCCTCTAAGCTCGGCCTTAAGGACTTTGCCATTGGCGTTTCGTGGCAAGGGCTCTTCCAGGAAGGTCACGAAATCTGGCAGCTTATAGTCGGCAAGATGCTCGGCGCAGAACCGACATAGTGCTTCGGCTGCCAGATCGTCTGTCTTTGTCCGAACGAATAGGTGGATCTTTTCACCCAGGATCTCGTCGGGGTGCGCGACCGCGGCGCATTCGATAATATCGGGATGATGGCTGAGCACATTCTCGAACTCTGCGCTGTAGATATTGTAGCCGCCCCGGTTGATCACGTCGTTGATCCGATCGAGAATCCGAACAAACCCGTCAGCAGCCATGGATCCGATGTCACCGGATTTCCAATAGCCTCCCTCGAAACCTGCAGCCGTCTTGAGGGGATCGTTCCAATAGCCTGGAACGACCATCGGCCCCGCGATCCAGATCTCACCAGCCTGATCATAGGCGACATCCTGGCCCTTCGAGTCCACGATCCTGATATCGGCGCAGGGAACCGGGATGCCAATACTGTCCGGTCGCCTCGCAGTCTCGCCCAGCGGCATCAGGGTCGAGGGTGAGGTCGTCTCGGTCGAGCCGTAGGCATTGATCAGGCCGAGGTTCGGCAGCCTCTCGGCCAGTGCTGCGATCGTTGCCTCGGGCATGGGTGCCCCGCCGTAGCCGCCGGTACGCCATGACGAAAGAGCGTAGTTCTCGAAGTCGGCGCGCAGCAGGCAGAGATTGTACATCGCTGGCACCATTAGCGTGTGGGTCATGTTTTCTCGCGCGGCGAGATCGAGGAAGGCCGCTGTCTCGAACTGCCGGAGAATGAGATTGCAGCCGGCGACCCGAACCATGGTCAGGATGTTAGCGATGAGCCCCGTGACGTGGGAAGCTGGTACGGCGAGGACCGAACGCTCGGCCGCGGTCAGGTCCATGCAGAGCTCGTAGTGCATGACCGAGTGGACGATGTTAAAATTCGTAAGCATCGCCCCTTTAGGGCGGCCCGTCGTGCCGGAGGTGTAAAGAATGACGGCGATATCTTCTTCGTCTTCTTCGCCGGCTTGGGCCGGTGATGGCGCGGTTTTTTCGCTGAGAAGCTCATCGAAGGGGCTGGCAACGTCGCCATCAATGCCGCCGCCGACAGCAAAGCGATGCTCGATCCTGCTAAGGTCCGGAAGGCGGCTGCTCACGCTTTCATCGAGGACGAGAACCTTAGCGCCAGCGTGATCCAGGATGTAGGCGATCTCCGGTGCTTGCTCCCGCACATTGATCGGCACCGTGATCGCGCCGATCCGTGCGGCCGCCAGGATCAGGTAGATGAATTCAGCCGAATTGCCAAGCAGCAGGGCGACGCGATCGCCTTTGGCAACGCCGAGCACCTCTAAATGGGCTGCGATCCGGTCGACGATGTCATCGAGGGTATCATAGGAGATCCGAACATCGCCATCGACGATCGCATCGCCGTCGCCGTTCCGCCTGACGGCATCAGAGAGCAACTGGTCCAGACTCTTTGGACGTTCGGCAAAGCATTTGACCAGGCGATTTTCGAAATGACGTTCCGTCTCGATGGCCGGTCCGTTCTCGATCTTCCAGGGCATCGGCACCTGCCTTCCCCTTGACCTACACCGAGGCTGGGTCCGCCTCAGCCTCCTTGTGACCGCGGGCCGCGTCGGCCTCCGCGATGGCACCGCGCTCGATGGTGTATTCACGGTCGAGCAACGAGACTGCGTGGCTCAATTCCGATTGGGCAATCAACGCGGACCGTTTTTCGTCTTTAAGCGTGGCGATCACCTCAGACAGACGTTGCGCGAGAGCAGGTGCTACGCCCTCGAACGGCTCGTCGAGCAGCAACAATCGGGTGCCGGCGAGCAGGGCGCGGCCGAGCGCCACCATCTTTTGCTGGCCGCCGGATAGAAGCATCGCTTTACGCCCGCGCATATCGAACAGCTCGGGCATCAGGTCGTAGATAAACTTAAGCCCTGCCGGCTGATCGAGGGCGTCATTGACCCAGGCCGGCAGCAGCATGTTTTCCTCGACCGTCAGCTCCGGCACCAGCCGCCGATCCTCCGGCATGTAACCAAGGCCGAGGATCGGCCGGCGGTGAGCTTCAAGCTGCGTCACGTCTCGACCGTCAACGTGAATGCTGCCGGCAACCGGGCTTCTGAGCCCCATGATCGTACGCATGGTCGTCGTCTTGCCGGCACCGTTTCGCCCCACCAGGCCGACGATCTCGCCCTCGCCGACGGCGAGGCTGAGACCGCGCAGGATCGGGGCGGATTGAATGTTGACGCTGATCGCGTCGATCTCGAGGATCATTTCGCGGTTCCCGTCACATAGCGCTGAACCTGCTCGTCGGCGAGGACGTCGTCAGGTGCATCATTGGCGATGATCCGGCCGTCATAGAAGGCGAGAACGCGCTCCGAGTAGCGGGTGACGATGTCCATGTCGTGCTCGACGAACAAGATGGTGACGTCGGCTGCGGACAACACCTCCATCACCAGATCCATTATTGGGAATTTTTCTTCCGCTGCGACCCCGCTGGTCGGCTCGTCCAGCAGCATCACCCTGGGCGTACCGGATATCGCCATGGCAATGTCGAGCAGTTTTCGCACGCCTGCAGAAATCTCGCCCATCAGCCGGTCACGGTTGTCGGCAATCTTGAATTGCTCGAGCGTGCCCATTGCCCGCTCAATGTCCGATGAGGACCTCGCCTTTTGCCAAAACGAGGGAGGCCTTGGGCTGTTCAGGCTTTGCGAGACCAGCATGTTTTCCAAGACGGAAAGCTCGGCACAGAGCTGCGGAATCTGAAAGGAGCGGCGAATGCCGAGCTGAGTGATTTCCCGCGGCGACAGCCGGGTGATGTCAGTGTCTTCGAACACAATGCGGCCGGTATCCGGCTTCACATAGCCCGTGACCATGTTGACGAAGGTGGTCTTGCCGGCGCCGTTCGACCCGATCAAGCTCCAGACCGCGCCGCGTGGGACGGTGACTGAGACGTCGTTAGCAGCTGTAACAGCGTCGAAGGTTTTGTTGACCGCCTCGGTGATCAGGACGTCGCCGCTCATGACGATCCTCGCAGGCGTTTGAGCCGCGTGACAATCGAGCCCAGGCCATTGGGGAGAAGGAGGATCACAGCGATCAAAAAGATGCCGAGTGACAGCTGCCAGGTCGTCGGAAAATACAGGTTCGAAAAGGAGCGCACCACCTCAAGCAAGACCGAGGCAATGAACACCGCACCGATCGAGAAGTAACCGCTCAATATGGCGACGAACACGAACTCGCCGGATGTGGTCCAGTAGGAAAATTCCGGATCGACATGTCCGATGGCAAGCCCGGCGATCACGCCGCCAAGACTGCCGAGAATAGCGGCGATGCCATAGGTGATAGCGATTTCGTTGCGCACGGAGGCACCCAGATATTCGACGCGAAGCTCGTTGTCCCTGATGGCGAGAGCGATCAATCCGTGCTCGCTGTCGAAGAAGACACGGATTAGGCCACCTGCGATCACGACGATGGTCGATGTGAAAATAAAAAGTGAGAAGCCGAGTGCCCGACCTTCGGGTGCATAGCCGAGGAAGGTCGGCGCCATGACATTCAGGCCGTCGGTGCCGCCGAGTGCTGTCATCTTGGAGAGGAAGCCGTAGAGGATCATCGAGAGCGAAAGGGAGAGCATGGCGAAGAAAATGCCGCGATAGGTGGCTAACAGCGGTCCGAAGATTGCTGCGACGATCGCTGCTGCGACAATGCCGATTGTGCTGAGTAAAAAAATGTCGGTGATGCCAGTCCAGTTCGCCATCATTCCCGACACATAGGCACCGATGCAGAAATAAAGTCCCTGGCCGAAGGAGACCAACCCCGCCCGCATCAGGCAGACGATGCCGAGTGCCACCAGGCCTTTTGCGAACGCCATGGTGGTCAAGAACATCGCCCATTGCGGCAAGGCGAAACCGGCTGCAATAAGGAGAGCGAGCGCTACTAAGCAGGCGAGTGGAACAGACCGCGAAAAAATCAAATTTTCCTCGCTTCTGTTTTCTGGAACAAACCTTCGGGGCGAAACACCAGGACAGCGGCCATGACCAGATAGATGATGAAGAGTTCGGCTTCCGGGAGAAGGTGGACGGAGGCCGCGCGGGCAATGCCGACGAATAGCGCGCCGATAGCAGCACCTTCGATCGAGCCGAGGCCGCCGATGATGACGACGGCAAAGGCGATGATGATCACGTTGACGCCGATGCCCGGCGAGACGGAGATCATCGGTGCGGTCAAAGCACCGCCAAGCGCTGCCAGGAATACCCCGATCATGAAGGAGACCATGAACACACGATCGACATTGACGCCCATGGTCTGGCTCATTTCGCGATCATGGATCACCGCCAGAACCACCTTGCCGCGCCGTGTGCGATTGAGCACGAACCAGACGGCGAGACCGACGATGATTGCAACGGCAATCACCAGAAAGTCGTAAGCCACGTAATAGAGCGGCCCGAGTTCGACATTGCCGAGAAGCGAATAGGGCTCCGAAACGAACAGGGGTGTGACACCCCAGATCAGTTTCATGACGTCTTCGAGTATGAGAAAAACGCCATAGGTGACCAGCACTACGATGACGTGGTCGCGGTCATAAAAATGACGGAGCAGCCCGCGTTCCAAGAGTGGCCCGAGCACCAGCGCCACGAACATGGCACCTGCGACCATGGCGATGTAACTACCCATCGGAAACGCATCACCGCCGAGTGCGAAATAGACACCAACGGCGCTCGCCGTAGTGTAGGCGCCGATCGCATAAAGGCTGCCATGGGCAAGATTGAGGATGTTCAAAACACCGAACACCAGGGTCAGACCGACGGAAACAATGAACAGCCAGGCCCCATAAATCAGCCCGTCCACCAAAATATAAGCAACTAACTCCATCCTGCCCCCGGCAGTTGGTCCGCCCACCGGCGGCCGGTTACCGCTGCGCGTGCCAAGTTTGCCGGCGGTTTGTTCCTACGTGATGCCTTGCAGAAAGCCATCACCAACAAACCACCGGCTTGAGCGAGATCCAATCCCAGGCGGAAAAGGACCAGTCAACCATGGCCGCGGTGCGGCACTAGCATGCAGCGCCGGGGAAACCGTCTTCGATCCAGTCCACGGCCTTGACGCCATCCGGCGGGTTCACGCATTCGGCGGCGTAATAGTCGATGTCGACCAGGGTCATCGCACCGCTCGCTTCATCCCATTTGGTGGTGCCGATAGCGTTCGGCTGGATTGCCTGGTGGCCGTCGCCGAGGACCATCTGGATTTTGCCGGATGGTGCTTCCCATTCCAGCCCCTTCATGGCCGCGGCTAGCTCTTCGCTGCTCGGCTTCTTGCCGCCGTTATCAGCCATCGCCTTTTCGACCGCGGTCTTCAGCCCCAAAAGCCCCTGCCACATGCGAAACGGTGCCTGCACCGGGAACGTGCCATATTCGGCCTCATAAGCATCCCAGAGAACGTTGGTGAGTTCCGTTGCATTAGGTTTGGCCGCGAGGCCGTTGACGCCACGCGCACCGATGATCGTGCCATCAGGCATCTTGTTGCCGAGCTGCGGGATCACATGGTCGCCTGCGGCTAGCACCACCTGGCTTCGCTCGAACAGACCACGCGGTGCAGCCTGCAGCACGAATGCCTGAAGATCGCCGCCCCAAAGACTGGAGTGAACGACATCGGCACCCTCGCGGGTCAGTGCAGAGATTTCCGTGCCGTACTGCCCGGCATAGATCTTCGGAAACAGGGCGGCTCCACTTTCGGCGTCCGGCTGGATGACGGACATGGAAGCGACGAAGTCGGCCCAGCTATCCTGGCCCCAGGCGTAGTCCTGATTGATGCCAGCAAAGCTGCCGACTTCAATACCGCGCGTGTCCAGATACTTGGCGAGCGAGATATTGTCCATCGCGGCATGGGCGGCCGTACGGAAGACATACTCATAGTTGCCTTCCTCAAAGACACGTGGCGTCCCGCAGTCATAAAGAATGGTGAAGGCTTTAAGTTCGTCGGCAACCGGCGGAATCGCGAGACAATCGCCGGAGCTGACATAGCCGAGCACTGTATCGACCTCTTCGCGCTGCACCAGATTGCGGAATTCCTGTACCTGCTTGGTGGCACCACCAGCTTCGTCGACAGGAACGGCTTCGATCGTCATTCCACCGAAGCCCTTCTGATCGTAAGGTGCTGGGAGCGCCCCGCCTTCGTTCAGCATGTCGATCAAAAGTTTGCCGCCGTTCCAAGCCGGAACACCAAAGCTTTCAGCAGCACCACCCGACAAAAAGGTCACGACGCCAACCTTGAAGGTCTCTTCCGTGCTTGCGGGGCCGGCGAGGCCCATCGTGACCGCGGCTGTTATAAAGCTGGTCACAGCGCGTCCGGCGCAGCAGCGCTTCTTGGATCTTCCCATCACGTTGCCTCCTTTGAATGATTGCATGGTTCTTTGCCACCTGAACGTCATTCTATCGAATTCCAGCGCGATCGAAAACTACGTGGCTCCAAATGATTCGCCCGCTCAAGAGATGAAGCCGCAATAGCGACGACGTGCACACCGGGCGTGCGAGGCGCTTGCGCCAGATATGTCGACCGGAATTGCCAGCACCGATCAGGCCAACCGGATTGGTTTGCCGTCTTCGGCGCGTGCATTCAGTTTCCGAAATAAATTCATCGTTCACCTGCTTTCTCAGAACCTGACCGCATAACTTCGATCTTGGCGAAAGCGGAGAGAATCAAATGATGTGGTCACACCACTAAATCTCGACGGGTTGGAGTGTCTTTCCAAGGATCATGTCAGAGGCCTTTTCGGCGATCATCATCGTTGGCGCATTGGTGTTGCTGGACGGCATGGCCGGCATGATCGAGGCATCGGCGACACGCAGACCTTCGATGCATCGCACGCGCAGTTCGTTATCGACAACAGCCTCTGAATCATGGTCTGGCCCCATCCGTGCCGTGCCGATCATGTGATAAGCGGTGATTCCGTTTTGCCTGGCCCAATCGAGTAATTCATCATCGGTCTGCAAGTCGCAAGGCGGGTTCATGCGCCCTTCAAGAAAGGGTTGCAAGGGCGTCGTCGACAGCAACTCACGCCCCAATCGCATGGAACGCAAGAGAACGCGCTGATCTCGTTCCAGGGCCAGGTAATTCGGATTGATCTCGGGGTGATCAAAGATGTCCCGTGAGACGATCTTCACATAACCCTTGCTCTCCGGCCGGGTCTGCCACACGCCAAGCGTCATCCCCGGTGACGTGTCCAAAAGTCCGACAACGCCTTCACGAAAACTGGCGGGTGTGAAGACATACTCTAGATCGGGAGCATCGAGCTCTGGCGCTGATTTCCAGAACAGATGCGCCAGGGAGGGACTGATGGATAAAACGCTCGGCTTCCCTACCAGCCACTTGGCGATTTCGAGCCCCAGCGGCGGACCCTGAGCCATGGAGTTGAGCGTCCGCACGCCCTGAAGATGCGCCACCATGCGCACACCGTAGTGGTCTTTGAGGTTGTTGCCGACGCCAGGCAAATCGGCCAACAACTCGATCCCACGATGGCGGAGCAGAGCCTCCGGCCCTATCTCGGAGAGCTGCAGCAATTTGGGCGTATTGAGCGCACCTGCGCAAAGGATCACCTCTTTTCGCGCACGTATCTCCGTCAGCGCGCCGCCACGTCGTCCGCGCGCATAGCGCACGCCAACCGCTCGTTTGCTTTCGAAGACGATCTCGGCTGTTTGGGCGGACGTCCGTACATCGACATGGGGGCGCTTTCTCGCTGGACGCAAAAAAGCCCTCGCCGCGCTGTAGCGATATCCCTTGTGAATCGTGCGCTGAAAGTAGCCGGTGCCCGCCTGATCACCGCTGTTGTAGTCGGGGTTGCGTGGGATCCCCAACGTCTTGGCTCCGTCAATAAAGGCCTCGCAAATGGGGTGGATCAGATCAAGGTCGGTAATTGGCAATTCGCCATCTCGGCCCCGAACACGGTCGTCCCCTCTACCGATCCTCCGCTCCGATCGCATGAAGTACGGCAGCACGTCCGCATAGCTCCAACCCTTGTTACCGAACTGTGCCCAGTGGTCGTAGTCGGAGCGCTGCCCTCGAACGTAATTCAAGCCGTTGATTGAGCTTGAGCCGCCGAGCACATGGCCTTGGGGTAATGAAAAAGCCCGGTTCGCCGTATGCGGTGTCGGCGTTGACATAAAGTTCCAAGTGAGCCGCCGTGAATAGATGTTCTTGATGTAGCCTGCGGGAATATGAATGAGTGGGTGATAGTCTTCAGGACCTGCCTCAAGCAAACATACACTGGCGCCGTCAGTGCTCAGCCGATTGGTCAAAATCGAACCAGCCGTCCCCCCGCCAACGACGATGTAGTCAAATTGATCCAACATGTTCGCGATCGTGCATAGTGATAACAGGAATCAATGACATCATGCTTTGTCATTCGTCAACGGTGGCATCGCAATCGACGATGGCCGGCTTGCTATTGCTTGGACAAGCTTGGAACATGAATTCGTGGATGGAAGGTCTGCGCACCTCTATGACCGTTCTGGGCCTACCACTGAGATTCTAAGGAAGTTGCCGTTGTTATGCTGTGGGTATGTGCGCTAACTCGCGCAGCGATTTATCCATATATCCATAGCGGCGGCCGCGATTTTTCTTGGATGGCAGGTGGTGGTTGTGGCGACGGACGATTGGGTTGGCGTTGAGGGGGGCTTGCTTGGTCAGCGGGCCGGCTTGCCGGTCTTGAAATGCCGCACCCGTCACCTGCATCATCCAACGGGTCCACCGGGATGGTGCCGATCGTTGGCGATTGTGGCTCTGCAGGTAGACGAGACCCGAAGGATGTCTCTTCGGCTCTTGTTGACTGAAGGAGCGATCGTTGGCCAATTCCGCCTCTTTGCAGCTTCGTGTTGGTATCGACGTTGGCTCATGCTGTCACAGCGTCGCCATCGGACTTTCGGATGGCAGCCTGCTCGAAGAGTTTGAAGTCCCTCATACGAAAGCGGGGTTTCAAGACTTCTTCAAGCGGGTTGAAGCATCAGGCCGGCGCTTTGCGGCACACATTGCGATGGCCATGGAAGGCCACAATGGCCGTGTCCGGCCTTTGGATAATTTAGTCAGGGCGAGAGGCTAGCAGCTCTTCAATGTCAAAAATTTCAAGCCGGCACGCTTCAAGGAAATCTTCCCGGCTGCTGCCAAGAATGACCGGATCAATACCAGAAAGACCCTGGAATTGTTCCAGCTACGCGATCATTTGCCGATGGTCGGCGATGTGCTGCAGGAGATTACACCTACACCAAAGGAGAATGACGCCCTCGCGTGCCTGTCTCGACGCCGGCGTCGGTTGGTCGATGAGCGTGGTCGACTTTCGAATGCGCTGTATGTTGATCTCGAAGCGATTTGTCCCGGGCTTCTGGAGATTACGCGAGAGATCAATAATTATTGGTTCCTCAACTTCCTGACCTCCCGAAAAGGGCTGACCAAGCACGCCCGTATCCAACACGGCCGCCTGCTCAAGATACGCGGGATCGGCAGGAAATATGCCGATGTCATTAGGTAGGGCAAAGCAAGGCATTCTTCAGTCATGATGTCGACCTGGTCGGTGACATGATTCAGCAGGACGCCGAACGGATCCTTGAGCTCCGTGAACAGATCAAGATGCTGGAGGCAAAGATGGCACGCTTTGCCGACAAGTCAGTTATCGCCAGTCATCTCGCTCTCTTCCCCGGCTTTGGCCAGGTTTGCACCGCTGAACTCGCTGGCGAAATCGGAACCATCGAGCGTTTCCGGAGTGAGGCCAGTCTTGCTTTGTATCTCGTCATGGCTGCGCTGGATCGCAGTTCCGGCAAGTTCCATGACTCAAAGCCACCCAAGCATGTCAATGTTCGGGCCAAGGCCGTGATGATGATCGCCATCGCAAATTCGTCCCGCAATCACAGCGCTATTACGCAAAAAAACGGTTCGAGCGTAAAAAACACAATCAGGCCATCCGTGTCCTTGGCTGAAAACTCTGCAACGTTATCTTTAAAATGCTCAAACATGATCGACCCTATCGAATCGATCCTTGATCAAAATTCGCCAAGAACTTCGTAGTTTGCTCTTCAAATTTCCGGCGGGATGTTCAACACTCCCCCAATTGCACTTGCTGGCGGATGCCTGCTTTCCAAGCCAAATGCTGCCACTTAAAGAGTTCCATCCATCCTGAGAGTTCCACCCATTCAGGAGAAGAAGGATGCAGGAAAGGACTGCTAGGGAGAATGCATTCGACAATAACGCCAAAACGCGATTGGCCCGATATGGCGTGTTTGATCGAGACTGATGAAGCTTTTCAATATCACGAAGCGTCAGATCTTTCACTTCTGCGCAGCCGCCGAAAATGTACGACAGATAGTCCGCAGCAGCTTGCGGCTTGGCTTTCTGAGATGACACGTTGCTCCAGAGGAAACGTCAGTGCCTCAAGATCAATCATAGCGTCAGCTCCAACCGATCCAGCTTTCTGAACGAGCTGCTTTGTCGATCTGAATCAGCGCCGACCCGTTCAACACAAACGTGGAAAGAACCAAGAGCATGCGATCCAACATGCTGGATTCGCCGTGTTCATGGCACTGAAGCAGCATTCCAATCTCCAATTACCTGACGGTGACTTGTGTTATATCGAAGAGAGGGGAGGCTTTGGCGAGCATTGTGGCTCCTAGCAACACGCCTCATTATGACAGTGACAAAATGGTTTGTCTGGCTGGGGTGATACTCAGAATAGGGCATGGCTCCGCCACACTGTCTGGCCAGATCCACGCATGAAGAAATTTTAGGAAAACTGAGGTGGTTCGACTTGGCATGAGTGATATTGGACGCGATTTTCTTGTCAGACTCCCAGCATGCTCCTTCCATTTTTTGGGACTCTCACGAAGCCCGACCATGCTTCATGCTGGTCTGGAGGTCCTAAAGCAATTGGCGACCGCTCCTATTAGGTGGCAGGCTCATTAGATTTGAGCCATAGCCTTACGGTGATGAGCTTGGGGGCTGCGAGGATGTTTTCGGCTTTTCTGTGATGTCGCGTGGCGATGCCTCGTAAGCGCTTTGCCGATCCCCTTCTGCCCAGTTGACGCTGTCTGTGCGAGACGTCCTGTGGAGAAGAGACAGGATTGGACGTCTCATTAGACGGCTCAACTGATGGCTTTGCTGGCAGGATGGAGATACTCGAGGATCGTTCTGGCCGGCGTTTGCGGAGTGAGGGGGAACGGGCACAGATCGCGGCGGAAAGCCTGGTGCCTGGCGTGCGTGTTGCCGATGTTGCGCGTCGGCACGATGTGACACGCTGGCAGGTTTACGATTGGCGCAAGAAGTTGAAGGCGGGGTTGTTGGCTTTGCCCGCCGAGACGGCAAAGGAGCCGATGTTTGCGGCGCTCGTCGTTGAGCCAAAGCCGACACGTCCTTCACGTCGCCCGAAAAAGCGTAACGTCACGGCCAAGCCTGGGAAGATCGAGCTGGTGGTCGATGGTGTGACCCTGCGGGTGTCAGCCGACATCGACGGTTTGGCGCTTGTCGTTCAGGAAAGGATGGATCTCGATCCGTTCAGCGGCGCAGCTTTCGTGTTCCGCGCCAAGCGCGCCGACCGTATCAAAGTGCTGGTCTGGGATCAGACCGGCATTGTTCTGGTTCACAAGCGCCTCGAGGGTGCGAAATTCGTCTGGCCTGCGGTGCGGGATGGTGTGATGACGATGTCCCGGTCTGCAGGAGCGAAGCTCCGAAGATCCGGCATGATGGGCCCGACCTTTGCCGCGATGCGGCTGCAGGCGGGGATGTCTCTGCGCAGTTTTCGGCGTTGTTCGAAGGGCTTGACTGGCGTCTTGTTCGCCCCGAAGCCTTGCGCGGCGACCGGCCCTGGCGGGATAGCTGCGGCAGAGTGACTCGGCGCCGCTTTACGGATGGCGGCGGATCGTTCCATGTGCATGATCCTGATCATGACCGATCCCACTCTGGCCAAAGAAAACGCCCGCCTGAAGGCACGCCTCGCTGAAACCGAGGCGGCGCTTGCGGATGCTATCGAGGCGCAGGAGCGGCTGGAAAGCATCGTCAGCGAGCTGCGCCGGGAGAAGTTCGGTCAGAAGTCCGAGAAGCTCGTCCGGAGCAGTTCAATCTGCCGCTCGAAGACGTCGAAGTGGCGCAAGGTGTGCTCGAAGCGGCTCGGGAGAAGGCGCAGCGCGCGCTGAAGGGAGAAGGTTCAACCAAAACCGGCAAAGCCGCCAACCGCAACCGCGGCCATCTCCCGAAACACCTGCCGCGGATCGAGCGGGTCATTGAGCCCGAGACAACGCTCTGCCCCTGTGGTTGTGGCGAGATGGCTAGGATCGGCGAGGATGTATCCGAACGGCTCGATGTCGTGCCGGCCCAGTTCCGTGTGCTCGTCACCCGCCGTCCGAAATACGCTTGTCGGCGCTGCTCTGGGGCGGTGGTCCAGGCCCATACCCCGGAACATGTCGTGTCCGGTGGTCTGCCTACCGAAGCGCTGATCGCGCAGGTCATGGTGGCCAAGTTTGGTGACCATCTTCCCTTCTACCGCCAAGCCGAAATCTACGCCCGGCAAGGGATCACATTGGATCGGGCAACGCTCGGCAACTGGGTTGGGCGCGCTTGCTTCCACCTGCGTCCTATCGTCGACCATCTGCGGGAAAGGCTGAAATGCGCGGACCGGGTCTTCATGGATGAGACGCGGGCGCCGGTGCTCGATCCTGGGCGACGGAAAACCAAGACCGGCTACTTCTGGGCCGTCGTCTCGGATGATTGGGGGCACGGCGGCGCCGACCCACCAATCGTGATGTTCCACTATGCCTCTGGTCGAGGGGCCGTGCATGCGCTCTGCTTTCTCGAGGGCTATCGCGGGCAGTTCGTCCAATGCGACGGCTATGATGCCTACGACAAGCTCACCAAGATCGATCCGAGGGGCCATGGACACTCGTCCATTGCTGGCCCCATGCGCGGCGGCGGTTCGTGAAGCGCCTGGAAAAAGACGGCTCACCGATCGCCGAGCTCTATGCTATCGAAAAAACGGTTTGTGGATCGGTACCGGTAGCGCGGCTTGCCGCGAGGCGCGAGCTCTCTGCGCCGATCATCGAGGCCTTCCGCCCCTGGCTTGCAGCACAACTCTCGCGCATCCTGAGGTCCTCCAAGCTGGCCGAAGACATTCGATATACCCTGGCGCATTGGTCTGGCCTGACGCGGTTCCTAGAGGACGGCCGCCTGGAACTGGACACCAACCCCGTCAAGAACCAGATCAGAAAAATTGCCCTGACCCGTAAGAACGCGCTCTTCGCCGGTCACGAGGTCGGCGCGGAAAACTGGGCACTGCTCGCAAGCCTCATCGCCAACTGCAAGATGGGCGACGTCGATCCGGTCCGCTACCTGACCAACACGCTCCAAGCGCTGCTCGATGGACACCCCAAAAGCCGCATAGGGCACAGGGAAAGCGCTTGCGATGCCTCTGAACTGTTTGAGTTTGCTGAAGAAGCGCTCGACCAGGTTTCGCTGTCGATAGATCCGCTTGCTGAACGCGAAGCTGGCCTTTCGGTTGCTCTCGGGCGGGATGTTGGCCCGGGCGCCGCGTTCATCAGCAAAGCTACGGATTGCATCGGTGTCGTGGTCCGATCGGCCAAAAGGACGGTGTACTTGTCAAAGTGGTCGAGCAACGGCAGCGCTTTCGTGCAGTCGTGGTCCTGGCCCGGTGACAGGCCGAGGCGGATGGGCGTCCTTCGGCATCGACGACCGCATGGATCTTGGTGGTCAGCCCGCCTCAAGAGCGGCCCATAGCGCCGTCTTCGGGGCTTTCGCGTTTTTTTTCGGGCGCTGCGCCATGCTGATGAACGCGGACATGGGAGCTATCGATGATGACGATGTCGCCGTCGCAAGCCTCGGTCATGGCCGCAAGCATCCGGTCCCAGCTCCAGCAGGTAAAACGATTGTAGCAGGTGGTGAGCGCCCCGTAGCGCTCGGGAATATCAGCCCAGGGCGAGCCCGTGCGAAACCACCAGAAGATCCCGTTCAACACCCGACGATCATCAACCCTCGGCACGCCACGAGACATTCATGGCAACGTAGCCTAGTGGGCGATGAGGATCGGCAGTTCGGCATGGTTTAGAACGTGGTGGGTCACGCCGCCCAGAATGCGCTCGCGCAGACGATGATGGCCAAAGCCGTCCATCACCAGAAGATCAGCGCCGGTGTCGACAGCCTTTTTCGTCAAGGCAGCACCAACTGAGGAATGGCCGGGCCCGACCACATGGCGTTCGCAGCCGATACCATGCCAGCCGAGATAGTCAGCGGCACCGTCAAGTTCGTCTGCATCAGTCCGGCTGCTTGCCGCGGTCAGGAGATGCACGGCGACAGCAGAGTCCAGGAAGGGCATGGCCGCACTCAACGGACCTGCCGCCTCAGCTGTCCTATTCCAGGCAATAGCCACATTGTGCCCGACAGGACCAACCGCCTTGTCTGGCACCAGCAAAATCGGCCGCCTAGCTTTCAGCAATACCGCCTCAAAGGTCGGACGTACTGCTGGAGCCATGTCGGACACAGCGCAGGAGTAGCCTCCTGCTATCGTGGCACATTGATGCGGATCAATCAGATCGCGACAGATGCGTTTTTCGAGATCGTTCTGCATGATCATCCACACGCGGACGATTTACCGATGTCGCGGGCTGGTCGTTGCGCAGCCCTCCTTGATTCCGGCCAAGAAACGATGGCTAACGGCGTAATCAGGTTCGTAGATCAAGACTGACATGGACGATGCTCGGATCGTCTGGAACGGTCGACTGCACAAATCCCAGCTTTTCGCAAAGGCCGAGCATCGGCGCGTTTTTGCGTAGGACCTCGCCTTGGATTTCGCCAACCCTGCGCTTTCTTGCATAGGAGATGAGGCGGTTCATCATAAGCTCGCCCAGTCCCTGGCCTGTCATGTCGTGACCGACGATGATGGCATATTCCGCACGCTCATTGTCAGGATCGGCGACGAGTCTTGCGACGCCGAAAATTGCCGCCTCGCCGGCAACGCCTTCGTCGGCGAGCACCAGGGCCATCTCTCTGTCGTAGTCGATCTGGGTGAAGCGAGCGGCCATGACATGGGATAGGGTTTTCAGCGGCGTGAAGAAGCGAAGCTGGATTTCCTCCGGCGTGAGCTTGGTGAAGCCGAGATGGAAAGCTGGCTCATCTTCCGGGCGTACCGGACGAAGGAGAAGCTTTCGGCCATCCTTCAGTGTCACGACTTCTTCGAGCTCCCGTGGATAGGGCCGTATCGCCAGGCGCTCGGAGCCGGTTTTCTCGGTCGGTGCCAGCTTGACCCTGACGTCCAGCGCCATGACGCCGAAGTCGTCGGCGAGCAGCGGGTTGATGTCGAGTTCGTCGACTTCCGGGTGGTCGATCACTAACCTCGCGACCTTGATCAGCGTTTCGGCGATTGCATCGAGTGCAACCGGCGGACGGTCTCGATAACCCTGTAGTAACCGATAGATGCGCGTTTTCGACATGGCCTCATGGGCGAGACGCATGTTCAAAGGCGGCATGGCCAGCGCCTTGTCGTCGAGGAGCTCAACCGCCGTTCCACCCTGGCCGAACAGGATCAGTGGGCCGAACGCGGCATCGGTGACCACACCGACAATCAGCTCGTGAGCACCGGGCCGGTGGATCATCGGCTGTACGGCAAAGCCGATGATATTCGCATCGGGGCTGGCGGCCCGCACCCGTTCCAACATGGCTTCCGCTGCCTCTTCAACATGCTTCGGTCCGTAGAGATCGAGGGCGACCCCGTCGACATCGCTCTTGTGGATGATGTCTTCGGACAGGATTTTCAGCGCGACACCACCGCCGATCTCTGCCGCCATCTTCGCCGCCTCTCTGGGCGTCGTCGCCTGCAGTGTCTTGGTGACCGGGATGTCATAGGCGGCGAGAAGCTGCTTTGCCTCAGGCTCGGTCAACCAGACACGACCCGTCTCGAGCGCCGGTTCAATCACGCTCCTGGCCGTCGCCAGGTCAGGCGTAAGCTCTTCGCTCATCGCAGCCGGCGTTTCCATCAAGGTCTTCTGATTGCATCGATAGGCCACCAGCTGCCTGAAGGCGCTGACCGCGTCCTCAGGCGTTTCGAAGGTTGGTATGCCATGCTCGGCAAACGCGCGCCTCGCCTCCAGCGCCGCTCCATCCCCCAACCAACAGGTAAAAGTAGGCCGGCGGCGGTGGCGCCCGACCGCCTGGATGACGGCTGCGCCGGCCTCAGTTGGAGACGCGATCGCCGTTGGGCAGTTGATCGCCAGGATGGCATCGACGTTTGGATCGTCCGCGACGGCGGTCATCGCGTGCTTGAAACGCTCGGGCGGCGCGTCACCGATGATGTCGACGGGGTTGGTCTTGGACCAGGTTGGCGGCAAACGCCGGTCGAGTTCACTGATGGTTTCCGGATCGAGCTTCGCAAGCTCGCCGCCGTGGTCCATCAGGGCGTCGGTCGCCATGACGCCGACACCGCCACCATTGGTGACGATGACGAGACGGTCGCCGTCAGGCGATTTCACCATGGCCAGCGTCTGCACCGCATCGAACAGCTCTTCCAGCTGGATGACCCGGAGCATGCCGGCACGGCGAAACGCGGTGTCGTAGACCGCGTCGACACCTGCGAGCGCACCGGTGTGGGAGGTGGCCGCGCGCGCACCTTCAGGATGCCGGCCGGCTTTCACCACCACCACCGGCTTCATCCGGGCAGCAGCCCGGCCAGCCGACATGAATTTTCGCGCATCGCTGATGGCTTCAATGTAAAGGAGAATGGCGCTGGTGTCCGGATCATTGGCGAGGTAGTCGAGCATGTCGCCAAAATCGACGTCGCTCATGTCGCCGAGGGCCACCAAATGCGAAAAACCGATGCCGCGCGTCACGGCCCAGTCGATCACTGAGGTCAACACCGCACCCGATTGGGCGACGAAAGCAAGCTTGCCCGGTAACGGGTCGATATGCGCAAAGCTGGCGTTCAGCCCGATCCCTGGCACCAGAACGCCGAGACAGTTGGGGCCGATGATGCGCAGCAGATGGGGCCTGGCTGCATCCAGCATCGCCTGTTTCAGGCTGCTGCCATCGGTATGGGGCTCGTTCAGACCAGCCGTGATCACCACCGCAGCTTTGGTGCCGCGCAAGCCTAGCTGATGAATGATGCTCGGCACGGTCTCCGGCGGCGTGGCGATCACCGCAAGATCCGGGGTAAGTGGCAGGCTCTCGACATTTTCGAAAGTCAACACACCTTGGATCGAGCGATGTTTCGGATGGACCGGCATGATCGGCCCATCGAACCTGCTGCTGAACAGATTCCCTGCCAGAACAGAGCCTACCGAGGAAACGCGCTTGCTGGCGCCGATCAAGGCGACGGATTGCGGTCTGAACAGGTGGTTCAGGTTGCGGATCGTCATCGATCATTCCTTGTCGTTTTGCCGACCGTGTGGTGCTCAACAGGATGTAAGGCTGGGTTGCGGCACGGCCATTGAGCAGGATCAAAAATCCAATGGATGACATCGGGTTGATCGACTGTCAGGACGCGTTCGGTAACAGGTATTGCCCAGAGGCCTCCGCCTTTCAGCGCTTCGAGTGACAGCAACGTGTCGTTGGATGCCGAACCAAGTGAGAGCTGCGCCCTGGGCGCGAATGGATTGGCTGATGTTTTGGCTCATCGAGTTCGACGGGAAGGTTCTGTGATTAGACCTTAGGTCGGTCATGGTCGTGACCAAATAGCCGGACCTTGCAGGGCTAGGAGAGAGAGTGATGTTGCAAGGTCGGACATCAAGCGAGGGAGTCAGGGAGGCTAGGTCTTGTTGCCTAGCGCTTGGGCCGAATAGGAGTTCATCCGTTCGTCCGCGATTGACGGATCGATGGTACCCGACGCGGCCATCTGGCTACGGGCCAGGGCTGCAAGAAAGATCGACATATCCTGATTCGAGATGTCCGATACAACAGCATAGACAAGGTCGCCCGCGCGCCAGATCATTGTCCGAAAATCGCCGATCTCATGTGAAGACAGGATGATACCCAATTCCGGATCGAAGGTACCGCTTGGTAAGATGAGATCGTGGGCCTTCATCACATAGAGGGAGAGGGCCTGGCCGCCACGCTGATAAGCGAAAGCGCTGAGGCGACGCTTCAGAAGCCAGCAGAGCCGACCACCGACGAGATTGAAACCTGCAATATTCGCTTTCAGCTTCGGTGCCTCGAATGTCAGTTTGCTCGTGAACCAGTTGTGAATGATCTCCGGATCCCGGCTCGCAATGTCGAGGCTTCGACCGCTGTCGCGATAGGTCGAAAAATCCTGGATGGGGGCTATGATGAGTGAATTATCCTGCCGCATCCACTGCCAGGTCCAACCGGCAGGTAATGCGAGCATCACCAGCAGAGAGGCAGCGATCGCCATTTGCCAGATCGGCCGTTTCGACCAGGGCCTGATTTTCGCGGGACGATAGTCGTCCAGATCGCCTGGCAACTGTGCTTCGATCCGCTGCCACAGATCGCTCGGTGCCTTGACCTCGACGAGGCCGGCCGAGATCGTGTTATTCAACGCCCGAAGCTCGTCGACATGCTGACGACAGGTCGCGCAGCTCTCAAGATGATCACTGATCATCTTTCGATCATCAGCGCCACACTCGCCATCGACGAAGGCTTCGAGCTTAAAGGTGATCTGATCGCAAGGCATCGCGAGCATTCCCATTAGAACAACGATATCACACGGAGCGTGTTGGTGGTGTGGCGTGCGTTTTGTGACTCCTCATCATAGACTAAGGAGAGCCTCTCCTGCAGTCGTTTGCGCGCACGGTGCAGCTTCGATCTGATGGTATTGAGTGGCAGATCCAGGCTTTCGGCGGCTTCGTCGTAGGACATGCCTTCGATCAGGATCAGGACGACCACGGCTCGTGGTTCAGGGTCGAGTGTCGAGAGCGCATCGATGAGTGCCTGTTGGGTGTCACGGCGCATCGCCTGGACTTCCGGGCTGTCGGTGCGTCGATCACTTGACGCGACGCCTTCATTTTCTAACGGCGCAGTATCGATGGGGACCATCGATATCGTTGCGTTGCGGCGAAGGTGATCGATGCAAAGATTAGCCAAGATTCGAAAGAGCCAGGCCTTGAAGTTCGTGTCGGGGCTGTAGCGTCCGAAGTTGGCGTAGGCCTTCAGACAAGCCTCCTGCACGATGTCTTCGGCGACGGACCGATCATTCGTCATTCTCAAGGCCGTTCGGTAAAGGCTGTCGAGATGCTGCTCTGCAAGCTGCACAAAGGCTTTTTGACATCCACTTTGGTCAGCCGGATCACTCACAAAAAATATCCCCTCAAACAGGCCTTGGTTTGCACCCTTTTGGAGTGCCGGATTACCCGCCTGCATAAGCATTGCCCGTTCCTTGGACATTAAAACGAACGGGCCACGAAAAAGTTCGCACGATCTTAAAGAACCTCCGTGATCTCATTGACAACGCTCGCTGTGAAACACCGACTGACGCGCTCTGGAAATCACATAACGGCTTGAAAGCAAGGCAAACGC
>JBPCVQ010000250.1:0-6996 GCA_051010395.1 Geminicoccaceae bacterium
CGTTAATGTCGCCGGCATGCGGAAGACGGGCGCGGTCTGCGACGTCCCGAACGGCCGTTCGAAAGTTCGGGAATGGTCAATATCCAGTCAAGCTGGCGCAAGTTTCAGATGGCCGCGCAACGAGGAGAACGCCATGACTCGAGCCCCTGACTTCACGATCGACATGGCCGCCTTTTGGCAAGATCCCTACCCGACGTTCGCGATCATGCGTCGGCAGACGCCGGTCGCTTACGTTCCCGAGCTTGGCAGCATCCTGCTGACCAGGCGCGACGACATCATCGCCGCCGAGCGCAACGTCGAGGTGTTCAGCTCGCATCAGCCGGATGGCCTGATGAACCGGCTGATGGGCTTGAACCTGATGCGGAAGGACGGTGAGGCCCACAGGGTTGAGCGCCGCATGATCTACCCTGCCCTTTCGCCAAAGGCGGTGGGTGAATGCTGGCAGGCAGCGTTCGAGAACATGGCCGAACGCCTGCTCGAAGGGCTCGCGCCCAAGGGCCAGGCCGATCTGGTGACGGATTACGCCATGCCGCTTTCCGCAGAAGCGCTGAAAGCCATCACCGGCCTTACCAACATCCGCTATCGGGACATGGACGCCTGGTCCCAGGCGATGATCGACGGCATTGCAAATTACGGCGGTGATCCAGCAGTCGAAGCGCGTTGCCACGAGGCGACTGCCAAGATTGACCAGGCGATCGACGAGAGGCTGCCGACCGTGCGGAAAAAGCCGGACCGCAGCCTTCTGAGCGTGATGCTCGAAGCCGACATGCCCATGGACAGTCTTCGCGCCAACATCAAGCTCGCTATCAGCGGCGGCCAGAACGAACCGCGGGACGCGATCGCCGGTGCCGCATGGGCGCTCTTGACCCACCCGGATCAACTGGCGAAGCTACGGGCGGGCGTTGGTGGCTGGATGCAGGTGTTCGACGAATATGTCCGCTGGCAATCACCGATCGGCATGTCGCCGAGGCGGGTCGCCGCGAAGGCGCGAATTCTGGACATTGACCTCGAGCCGGAGACCCGCGTTTTTCTTATGTTCAGCTCCGCCAATCGCGACGAGGCCCACTTCGACAATCCCGAGCGCTTCGAGATCACCCGCGACACGTCGAAGAGCATCGCGTTTGGCGCAGGCCCGCATATCTGTGCCGGCGCTATCGCTTCCAAAGCTCTCGTCGGCAAGGTTGCCCTGCCCCGCCTGTTCGAGCGCCTGCCGAGCCTGAGGCTCGACGACCGGACGCCCGTGCAGATTGGCGGCTGGGCATTCCGCGGGCCGCTCAATCTGCCGGTATCCTGGGTCGAAGGCTGACACCGGTTTCTATGCGATGGTTCAGAGCGTCTTCAGATATTCCAGGATTGCGTCCAGCCGCTCGGGATCCTCGGCAAAGATGTCATTGCCATAGATCGGACCGTCATGGCCGCTATTGGCGTTGCCGGGAAGGCTGGTGTCGAGCGTCGAGCCCCCTTCGTTCACGAAGCCGATCGCATCGGCATCGAAGCTGCGGCTGCCGACCTGGAACACCGTCTCGCGCTGCTCCACAGGCAAGAGGAGCTGGCGCAGCGTGCGCACCGAGCCGTTGTGCAGATAAGGAGCGGTCGCCCAGATACCGTTCAGCGGCCGTGCTTTATAACAAGCGACCGGTTTTAGCGGATTGGGCGTGCAGGCATCAGTCTTCTTCGGCAGCTGACCCACTGCGCCGGCCAATCCCTCCAGGAACTTTTTGAAGCCAACCGGCCCCGGCTCTGCAGCCATCGCTTGCGCTGCTTGATCGATCGCATCCTGCAGGGGCTTTTCCTGCCCCACCTTCAACGCCCTGATGGTGCCCTCTGGATCTTCGATCAATCCATTGACGATCGTTCCGACGACCGTGTAGCCGAGGACGGCGATGGTCGGCGCAACGTCAGGAAAGGTTTTGTCGTCGCTGAGTTCTGTCAGATAAGCGACAGGCCGCCCCGTCAGCTTCTCGGTATTCGCTATCCTCCTTAAAAAGTTGTCCGCCATCGTCGGGTCGGTGCCAAGCGCGTCGGGGTCATTCTCATTCTTCGGGTTGAACACCGGCCTCATGACGGCTTTCACCTTACGGTCGGGATCATCGCGTTTGATGTCCCGATGACATCCAGAGCAGAATTCTTCGTAGTCCTGCCGCCCCTTTTGCGCGAGCGCTTCGTCAAGCGGCAAATCGGTGTCAGACCAAAGCGGTGACCAGAGGCTCAAGAGGTGCTCTTCGAGCGTCGCGAGACCGTTCATATCGACGGAGCTCTTGTGCCCCGTCGGATTGTTCGGATCGGTATTGACCTCCAGCGCACCGAACACGCCGAGTACTTCGCCGACATTTCTCGACAGAGCGCCGGTGCCGGCATTGACGACAGCACCGTTCCACTCGACACGATCATGTTGCGGCGTATCCCAGATGAAGGGGTAGCTGACCGGCGCATTCGCAGGCGAAGCATTTTCGGGCACGTCCAGACCGGAAGCGGCGACCTCGTTCAGAATGGAACCAACCGCATCGAGACGACCATGGCCGTAAGGGCTTGATCCCTGGTTGCGCTCATTCCATGCATGACGACGCTCGGTCAAGAGTTCGAGCTGTTTCCTGAGCTCATCCTTATCTGTCGTTCCGCCATCGCTGCGCGCCGTACCTTCTGCCATCACGGCATCCGCGAAGCGTCTGAACTTACTCTCATCATCGAGGGTCGCCTGCATCGCATCGGCCATACCTTCGAACATCGCCTGAAAGTCCGCCATGGTCGGCGCGCCGTCGATCAGATACTTCCTGCCGCCATACTCGATCTGGCCGGTATGGCAGGCAGCGCAGTTCATGCCGAGCCAAGCGCTGGAGATCTCGCCATTCACCGTGTCCGGCGCCGCGCTACTTTGCATGAACCCGATCGGCAGGCCATCGGGATTCCAAGCTGTCGGGCGCTGCGGCAGATAGCGAATTCGATCGATATGGACGGGGTCGATGAATTTCTCGCCATTATCAGCCTGTTCCAAATGGAGGAACCAGCTATAGGGAATGATCTCCGAACCCTGATCCGCAAACCAGAAAGTCTGCCGCTCAGCGCAATCCCAGTTCTGCGGCAGCAGCACCTCGCCGGCATAAACGCCTTCGTAAACGCCCTTGTCGCAGTCGCTGGTCTGCTGTTCATATGAGCAGCCCGCTGACAAGACCGGCATCAACATCGAGAGGGTCAAGAGACTGTAAAGGTTGCGTTTCATAGCCCGGCTCCTTCCACCACCTCTCGGGCATACATCTGTTCGAGCGGCGAAAGTATGAACCACTTCACACCCGAACCGCAGATTTAGGCGCGATAGACTGGGCATCTTGAGGATGCGTGATTTCCATTAGGCTACGACAAACCGCTAACGCTTTGGTAACCTTGATGGGCTAAGAAAGACGACCGGGAACGGAAAAGATGGAGCAGGCTAGAATGACAGGAGCGTTACGCCCCCGCCGCAGCATTCTCTATATGCCCGGCTCAAACCCACGCGCCCTCGAAAAAGCGCGAACCCTTCCCGCCGATGGGCTGATCTTCGATCTCGAAGATGCAGTCGCCCCCGATGCCAAGGACGACGCGCGCGAAAAAGTCTCCGGGGCCCTGAAACAAGGCGGCTACGGCCATCGAGAAACCATTGTCAGAGTGAACGGCCTTTCGACACCCTGGGGCCACGCCGATCTCGTGGCCGCAGCGACCTCAGGCGCGGATGCCGTTCTCTTGCCGAAGGTTGAAAGCGCGGATAGCGTCCGCCAGGCCCTCGCCGTTTTGGACCAGGCTGGCGGCCCTGCCACCCTGCCGCTTTGGGCGATGATGGAGACTGCGCTAGGCATGCTGCACGCCGAGGAGATCGCATCAGCCTCGCCACGGCTCGCGGCTTTCGTCATGGGCACGTCCGATCTCGCCAAGGAGCTGCATGCCGCCCACACGGCGCTTCGCCTGCCGATGATCACTGCACTCGGCCTTTGCATGCTAGCGGGCCGCGCCTTCAGCCTCACCCTCCTCGATGGCGTCCATCTCGATCTCGATGACGATGAAGGCTACAGCGCCTCCTGCCTTCAGGGCCTGGAACTCGGCTTCGATGGCAAGACCTTGATCCACCCGAAACAGATCGAGGCCGCCAATCGGACCTTCGCACCCGATGAGGCCACACTCGCCCAGGCCGAAAAGATCATCACCGCCCATGAGAATGCCACCGCCGAAGGCAAAGGCGTCGTGGTGGTCGACGGGCGCCTTGTCGAGAACCTGCATGTCGAGGATGCCAAACGTCAGGTGCAACTGGCGGACGCCATTCGCGCCATGACGGCATGATGCCATACAAGCCTGTGCAATGCGTCAGCCGACAGTCAATCTGCCGGAATCTTATTTTTCGAGTGGGATCGAACTCTTGGAGGTGACATCCAGCAAAGCAAGGCAATCGAGATCGGTACCAGCACTATTGGCGCAGCTCGGCAAGGCGTTCACCAGCATGCTGCCAATCTCATCGCAGGCCAGATCGTTGATAAGAAAGGACGCCACCACTTTCTTGTCTTTATAAAGAGGAGCCATGTCCAAAAGGATCTGCCTTGAATAAACCCCTTTGCCGTCGAAGAGCACCACTTCGACCTGAAATTTGTTCAGCTGATGGCCACTTCGGTTATCAAATAAGAAGAGGGGACGACAACCCTGCTCCGTCTCTTCGGTCTTGTTCAGCTCGATACTGATCACTTCATCGGCGGCAGCGGTAGAAAAAGCCACCATGAACGACACGAGCATCGTCAGCAGACAGGCGCCAGAGGACATCGGAAATGTCTTGAAGGAGCGTTTCATTGTTGTTTCTTTCCAGGATTTCGCCATATCCTACGTCGGGACTGAGATGACAACAAGTGTCGGTTATTGCAGGCTCTTTCGCCGCCTTCGCATAAAACCATCACCCTTGATGATCTATGCGTACGAGGCTACAGACGTCGAAGCGGAAGCGGATGCCTTCTCGCGATACAGACAGAAGATGCTGACACCCCTATCGTCACCACCGTCACCTCACAACGACCGGGCTCTCACATGACCAAAACCGCGAGCGGCCGTTTCTTCGAAGATTTCACGCTGGACGAGGACATCCATCACGCCACACCGCGCACCGTGAGTGAAGCCGATGCCGCTCTCTATCTGGCGCTGACCGGCTCACGCTTCGGTATCCATTGTTCGGAAACACTCGCGCGCACAGCAGGCCTGCCAAAGCCGCCGCTCGAAGACCTTTTGACCTTCCACTTGGTATTCGGCCGGAGCGTTCCCGATATCTCCCTGAATGCGGTCGCCAATCTCGGCTACGCCGACGGCCGCTTCGGTGCCCTTCTCTATCCAGGTGACACCTTGCTCGCCAGCTCTAAAGTGATCGGCCTCAAACAGAATTCCAACGGCAAAACCGGCACGGTCTGGGTCGAGACCAAGGCCAGCAAGGACGATGGTCGCGAGATCCTTCGCTTCAATCGCTGGGTTATGGTCAACAAACGTGATCCATCCAGCCCGCCCCCTGAAACGGTCATTCCCGACCTTCCTGACCATGTCGCCGCCGACCGTCTGCGCGTACCACCTGGCCTTCGCCCCCGCCATTACGATCGCGTGCTCGCCGGCTCCATGCACCGCTTCGACAGCTACGACGTCGGCGAAAAAATCGACCATGTCGACGGCATGACCATCGACGAGGCCGAGCACCGTCTCGCCACCCGCTCATACCAGAACACCGCGCGGGTCCATTTCAACGCGCATCAAGAGAAAGACGGCCGCTTCGGCCGCTGCATCGTCTATGGTGGCCATGTGCTCAGCATCGCGCGGGCAATCTCTTTCAATGGCCTCGGCAACATCCTGCACATCGCAGCGATCAACGCCGGCACCCATGCCAACCCCGCCTTCGCCGGCGACACCGTCTATGCCTGGTCCGAAATCCTGGATAAATCGGAAATCGCCGGCCACCCGGACCTGGGCGCACTCCGTATCCGCCTGGTCGCCGCCAAAGACAAACCCTGCGCCGACTTCCCGCTCAAGACCGACGACGGCAAATACGACCCCGCCGTGCTCCTCGACTTCGACTACTGGGGCATCCTCCCCAGATAAGAGGTAATATCTTGAGAATTATAATTAAAATTTAACACTATGTTCGATCCGATACAGATTACGATACAATCGCTTTTTGAGGCAGGCGCTCGATCCACTCGTCGACTTCCGACTCGAGCCACGCTGATCGACCGCCGACACAGCGCTGGACAGGGAAGCGCCCTTTTGCAATCTCGTTGTAGATCCAGGCACGACTCATACCGACCTTGTCAACCACATCTGATATTCTGATCAGACGTCTCGTCGCCGGTGGCTGGATTTGTGTCAGAGTCTCCTCAGCCACATCCTATCTCCTGATGCACAGCTTCCCTGGCTGCAGTCAGCTCGGCGATCATCCTTCCGCTCCATCTGCCCGATCGCTGAAAATCGGCGCCGGATCGATCCCGAGCTCGGTTAGCTGAGCGATCAGCTTTTCGTTGCGTTCTTTCACCATGCGATCCGACTCGATCTGACGCTGGCGCTCGGCGCGCTGCGCAAACTTGAGAGTCTGCATGCCGAGGCAAAGCCGCCAGTGGAGGGTTTGAACAGCCCGCGTGAACAGTGCATTTGCCTCTTCGTTACCCGTCGCGCGCTCGTAGATTTCGATCGCGAGCTGAGTCGCAGTCTCGTCGATTATGTCTTTGTCCCTGAAGCGTCCCATGATCAGCTCGCTGACCTCGTTGAAGCGGCCGCCGGCGGCGTCCAATCCCAAAAGCCCTGATTTCCGGATGCTGGCTCCGGCGGCTCAAGACGCTCGACCCTCATCAACGGCCAGGCCCACTTGTGCTGCTCGAGCCAATCGCTGTCGGCGGCTTTCTGACCGAAAAGCTTGATGCTCTCCTGCGGACGTCCCAGGAAAGCGGTGCATACCACCGCCGATTTCGGCAACATGCCGGGCGAGACCAGAACTCGCTCGAGAAAGTCCAGCGTGTC
>JBPCVQ010000251.1:0-29698 GCA_051010395.1 Geminicoccaceae bacterium
GCCATAGAGAGCACTCGTCTTGGCATGCTGGTGGTCTGCGAGGAGGCCGTCGCGACCCTCGCCGGTGTTGGCGGTGGCCGCAGCCGCTCCGTGCTTCAGGCCGAGTCTGTCGGGGATGATTTCAACAGCCGCCTCCATGGCGTCCATCTTCCGCAGACGGTCATCCTTAGAGAGCTGATGCCAGTGGATGATCGAGCGCGGCTTCTCATGGTGAACGGCCGCCATCTGCTCGATGACCGAGAGGCCTGGCGGAGGTTTTCTGCCGGCCGTCATGAGGCATCGTCCAACGAATCATTCACGACGCGGATCAGGTCGCCGACGGTCCTGACATCGTCCAACACCTTGTCGTCGACGAGCTCCTCTTCGACGGCGAATTCCATCTCGACGCGATCGAGTATCAGCGGTTCGGTCATCGTAGGGGCCTCATCTCCACGCTCTCTGGCGTGATTTCCGGCGGCGCCGAACTATTGACGGCTGCAAACAGCAGAAAGACGGCGATGAGGACCACGGCTATGATGAAGCCGTATTCAGAGAGGATTTTGACCAACCGTGAGAGGCCCTTCATGACGACGTCTCCGGTTCGCATGGTTTCTGGCCATCGCGGTTCAGCAGCCCGCAATGCTGCATCACGATGCCTTCGGTGACGCTTTGCTCATCCACACCGCTGGTCTCTACGAGATAGCTGACACCGGATTTAGCACCGCTGAAAACCTCGAAAGCGGGTTGGAGCATTTTGCGAATTTGAGCTTTCAGCTCAGAGGCATCGACGTCTGCACCGACGAGATCATCGACGAGATCATCGAGCGATTTGGGTGCGCCGTCAGCCAGCCGGCATTGGCCTTTCTGGTGAAGACAGGTAGCTCCGTATCCGCTGGCGTTAACCGGGGACCTGGCCTCTTTGGAGATGTTTGGCATCGGTCATCTGCGCATCGACGGCGACGACCGAAATCCTCCTCTGCTTTTTAGACACTCCCAACCTAAGTCATTGATGTTTTTAGGGGCTGGGGAGGCTGAAAACTGTCTAAAGGTGTTGAAATTATTATTATGACGCCAGCGGCCGCGGGTTCAAGTCCCGTCACTCGCGCCATATCTTTCACATCGTTAGCTGACATTTCGATTCTCCTTTAGGCACTTTCGTTCTCTTTTTGAGCTTCAGTATCGCGCTTCCCGCCAAAACTCTCTTGTGCTGACGTCCGGCGTATCTTCTGGAGGCCGTGGGAAAGGCTGTCCTTGTTCATTTGGCGACCGCGAGCGGTCGGAAGGAGCATTAAGCTTGCGACCGGTAGACTTGTGGCGAGCTCGGCTGCCAGATCCGAATGGATCGGGATTTCCGCGTGTCCATCTGTCTTCTGAATATCGATAATGATCCAGCCATCCTTGACGTGTGCGTGTGTCAACCGGATCAGATCGCTGCGCCTCAGTCAGGTGAGGAGAGCAACCATGACCGCTCGCCGCCAGACTGGACTAGTGTTAGCGAGAAACGTCTCTAGCTGATCGTCCGTCCAGCTCTCGTGCTGGTTTGCCTTATAGCCCGCCAATTTTCTGACATCTTTTGCCGGATTGAAATCCACCTCGCCGAGATCACAAGCGCATTCGAAGACAAGCCTCGGAACCTTGACGATCTCGATAGTGTTTCGCCGGCTGGGACTTCGCAACATTGTCGCACAGGCGGACGACGACACGCCTGGTGATACTCTCAAGGGCCAGCCCGGTACTCACCTTGTCGAGGGCATATCCGTAGCGCGTCCTGGTCGACTGAGCGAGGATTTGAAAGCGGTCGCTCTTCTTGCAGTCAACAATTGCGCCGGCTCAATGGAATGTCGGCTAACTCTGCTAAAAACAAAGAAAATTGAGGTTATTTCGAGTAGACTCCATTATCTTGACTTTGAGATTTAATTCCTATATCTTGCATGCTCTACAGGCAAGACTGGCAGGTCCGGTCGGTACGGTCTGACAAGGGTCGCAGTCGGCGCAGTCCAACCATCCCCAGCGAGAGAGCATCGATGAGCGCAAACGGTGAGCAGCAGGCGAAAGCCATGCTGAGACGACCCGTGGTCGATTGGCGCATGGCTGCCGAGCTGCTGGCGCGCGGCCTTAGCATCGCCGAGGCGGCACGCCAGGTCGGTTGTTCGCGCAGCCAGCTTTCCCGGCGGCGCAATCATGACGAGGTATTTCAGTCTTGGATTGAGGCTTGTGCGGTCCACCTGCCGCCGGTACGCGAACGCAAGATCGGTTCACTTCGCCAAAGGCTGCATGATGCAATTGACGCCGAGGTGGAGGGGGGCAATGTCAGGGTTATCCTCTGGCTTGCCGACCGGCTCAAGCTGGTCAATCCGACGGACAAGGAGAAGTCGACATCGGCGCTGGATGATCTTCTGCAGACGATGACCGATCAGGATATCAAGGAGTTCGAGCGCCTAAAGGAGTAGGTCAGTGGCGCCGATTGGCTTTCGGGGGCATAGAGCTTGCTTGCCGATGCGCTATCGCACCAGCTTGATATGCCGGATCAGCTCCCCGACAGCAGCAGGTCGAGACCGTCTTCGAAATAGAGCGTAAGCCCATTTTCGAAGGTAACATAGCTGAAGCCGCTGACATCCTCGCCCGCGGCCGTGCTGTGGGTCGTCGCCTTGCCTTTGGAGACGATCCCGGCGTCGGTTTCGATCGAAAGCGTACGAAAGTCGCTATCGTTGAAGAAGACGATCTCGCCGTTTTCATCGGAAACGAGGTCGGCCAGCGTCAGTTCCGCGCCGGAAGGGGCGGTGCTGGTGGGCGCTGCGACATGGGTGCTGTCGGTCGTTCCGACACCTGTCAGGTCGCGGACCAGATCGGCCAGGTTGGGCCGATTATCGGCTGGGTTGGCGTTCAATGTTCAATCCCTGCTGGCAACAACGATCCAGTCTTAGCCCACTTTTCCGTTTGCGGCCAAGAGCAGGCGCCACGATCCATGCGTACCTCATGATGGTAAAAACAACGGTTTTTCAATAATTTTTGGCTCCTGCATGAAGATGCGGACCATAGGGTGGCTATCAGGGAACAACATCGGCAGGTTTGCTTCGGGGCGCCTGATTTTCATGACATCGAAATGCTGCTCCGAAATCTTCATACCATGATGTAGGCTGTGTGCTGGGTCTTTAATGCGCGAGCTGCCCCGCTGGCGCGTAATGTCTGCAGCGGGAAGGGAAATGGGCGAGCGGCGAGGCATTCTTTTCCTGGTGGTCGGCCCGAGCGGGGTCGGCAAGGACAGTCTGATTGACGGCGCCCGCCACAGCCTTGCCGATGACCCCGCTTTTCATTTTCCGAAACGGCTGATCACGCGACCGGCGAATGCCGGCGGAGAGGATCATCAAGCCCTTACAGCAGCGGCATTCGAGCTCCTTGAAACGGCTGGCGGCTTCATGTTGAGCTGGCGCGCGCATGGCCATCGCTATGGCATTCCCAAAACAGCGGAGCAGGCGCTGGCGGAAGGCCGCTCGGTCATCATGAACGTGTCCAGGCAGGTGATCGATGAAGCGAGGGGATGCTGGTCGCCGCTCCGGGTTCTCCAAGTTTCGGCGCCGCGTGACGTGCTGGCAGCTCGACTGGCGGCGCGTGGGCGTGAGCGGGCCGATGACATCCAGCGGCGCCTCGAGCGGGCACATTCCTATGCTATCAGGGGGGACGATGTGCGCGAGGTGGTCAATGACGACGAACTCGAGCGTGTCATCGATCGGTTCGTCGCCCTCCTGGAGGAGGAGCGGTCAGATGCGATCAAACCCCATGGAACGGAAAGCGAGCGGTCTGGGTGAAGGGGTGGTCCCGATCCGGCTGCTCGTAGATCGCGATGGCGTCGACCTCGAGCGGCGGCTTTTCCATGGCTGCCGCCCGTTGGTGGAGCAGGTCGACGATCATGTCCTTCTCCGGTGGATCGAGAGGGCCTGCAAGGGTCATGTGGAAATGAAAATCGTCGAAGATATAGGGATATCCGAAGGCGAGGAGCTGGTCATCCTGCCTTGGGGTCAGTCCGTTTCGCCGGCGGCGCTCCAGGTCATGGTCGGTGATGGGTGCTCGGAACGGCTCGAAATCTCGGACGCAGTCTGCAGCGAGCCTGTCCATCTCGGCGGAAGGGCGGGACAGCGTGAAGGCGATCCAGCGGGATAGTCCGGAGAGCTGGAGCGGCGGCGCTTCGAAGGGTTTTCGTTCTTGGGCGAAATTCTCGGCGGCCTGATGCAGCTCGTCTCTGCTACGGCCCCGCTTCAGCACGAAGGGCGCTTTCAAGGTGGCATGAAAGCCGTAATGCCTGGCCGACGAGGTGATGCGCTGCTGATCGTCTGGACTAAGACCCTCGATGATCTCCTGCTTGACCGAATGGCCGGTGATGTGGTCGCGGCCGAGCCACCGGCGGCTGAACTTTTCGAGTTCTGAACCGGGCGGCGGAGCGAAGTAGAGAGCAAAGCGTCTGGTCATGCCACGCGCTCACCCTGGCGCCAAACCGCCATCACCGAGGGCGTATCGCCTACCAGACGCACCCGCACGAGATCGGCGCGCTTGCCGGGGGTGATCTCGCCGCGATCGTCGAAACCTCCCATAGTAGCTGGATTGCGGCTGACCTTGGCGGTCGCTTCATGCAACGACAGGCCTGCTTGGTCGACAAGCAGGAAGACGGCATGCAAGAGGCTGACCGGCACATAGTCCGAAGAGAGCGCATCCAGATGGCCGGAGCGCGCAAGGTCGAGTGCTGCGACATTGCCGGAATGCGAGCCGCCGATAATGACGTTGGGCGCACCCATGATCACCCACATCCCATGGTCGCGAGCAGCGCTCGCCGCTTCACTGGTGGTCGGGAACTCCGAGATTGTCATGCCGGCGCCTGCCGCCTCCTCGATATGGGCGACCGTGGTGTCGTCGTGGCTGGCGAGCTTGACGTTCAGTCCCTGGATATGCTGCAGGAGTTCGTGCCTGTGCCGCTCGCCGTAGCGTCCTTGCTCATCCAAGCGTTTCTCGATGAGGGCGTCGACCTCGGCCGCGGTGCGCCGTCCGCCGGCGCTGTGAAAGTAGCGATATTTGTCGAGGTTCTGCCATTGCCGCTGGCCGGGCGTGTGATCCATGAACGAGACCACGCGAAGGGAAGGGTGGTCCTTCAGCGGTTCGAACATCCCGACCACATGGGGTGAGGTTACTTCGCAGCGAAGATGCAAATGATGGTCCGCCTTGAGGGCGCCCGCTTCCATCGCGTGGCCGAGGGCATCGATCGAGCGCTGCAGGAATTCCGTGCGTTCGCGCTTGCCGTCATGAAAGCCGACCGCGACCGCATCGCAGACCGTGGTGATCCCGGCTGAAGTTACCTGCTGGTCGTGGGCGAGCATGGCCGCATCGGGCGGCCAGCGGACGGCAGGGCGCGGCTGAAACTGCCGTTCAAGATTGTCGGTATGCAGTTCGACGAGGCCGGGCAGGAGATAGTCGCCGTCGAGGTCGTCAGCTCCCTCGATCTTCCGGTCCTTGGGAAGGATCTCCTGGATGATGCCGTCGGCTGCAATCATCCCGCCCTCGATCACTGCATCCGATGTAACGATCCTCGCATTCTCGAAAGCTACCCGTTTGCTCATGAAACCTCGCATCTTGAACCAATTCGACGACTGAATTTTCTTTCGGCGCATATCTGATTGCGACGTTTACAGTTGGGGCTTCTTCGTGCTTGGGGCAAGGACAACGCAACCTGTCTGGCTTCATCCCTCTGCTGACAGCTCGTGTCAGGAGGGGTACTTTAGTGTCGTCACGGCAGATCAGAAGGCATCGAGACACAAAGGTAACGTTTATGGCCATAATCAAAGAGCGATATGTCGAATTCATTAGAGCCCAGCAACTCTTTTTCGTGGCGACCGCGGCGAAGGATGGCCGTGTGAACGTCTCGCCCAAGGGAATGGATACGCTGCGTTTACTCGATGGTGATCGCATCGTTTGGCTCAACCTCTCAGGCAGCGGCAACGAGACGGCCGCCCATCTGGCCGAGCATGATCGCATCACCTTGATGTTTTGTGCGTTCGAGGGGCGGGCGTTGATTCTTCGCGTCTATGGTAGGGGACGTGTGGTTCATCCGCGCGATCCTGATTGGGATGAGCTTTTGGGACTGTTTCCACGCTTGGCAGGCGCCCGGCAGATCTTTGACATCAAGGTGGAGAGCGCTGCTCCGTCCTGCGGCACCGGCGTGCCGAGATATGAGATGGTCGAAGACCGCGGGCCGGGCGAGCTCCTGCCATACTATGAAAAGATGGGCGAGGATGGGGTGAAGCGCTATTGGGAAAAGAAGAACCAGGTAAGCATCGATGGCAAGCCTACTCACATCTTTGATGAATAATCGCTGGCTGCTGACGACGTCAGGGCCTGCCAAAAGAAGGGTCATGTACCCTGCATGTTATCCACAGGTGTCTTTGGTCGGCCTCTTGCCGAGACCGGATGGAGAGGGCATCTAAGCTCTGGCACCTTCCAGAACTGACTTGATTTCCCACGGATACTGGGCCTCATGGACGATTTCATTCGCATCCGCGGCGCGCGGGAACATAATCTGCGATCGATCGACGTTGATCTGCCGCGCAACAAGCTCGTGGTGATTACTGGCCTCTCAGGCTCCGGCAAATCCTCGCTTGCCTTTGACACGATCTATGCGGATGGTCAGCGCCGCTATGTCGAGAGCCTGTCCGCCTATGCCCGGCAGTTCCTTGAGCTGATGCAAAAGCCCGACGTCGACAGCATCACCGGCCTGTCGCCGGCGATCTCGATCGAGCAGAAGACCACCTCTAGGAACCCGCGCTCCACAGTCGGCACCGTCACCGAGATCTACGACTATCTCCGCCTGCTTTTCGCGCGTATCGGCATCCCCTATTCGCCCGCGACCGGCCTGCCGATTGAAAGCCAGACCATCTCCCAGATGGTCGACCGCATCTGCGAGATGCCCGTTGACTCGCGGCTGTATTTGCTTGCCCCGATTGTCCGCGGCCGCAAAGGGGAATATCGAAAGGAGTTTGCTGAACTCCAGCGCCAGGGGTTCCAGCGGGTCAAGGTCGATGGTGAGCTCTACGAGATCGATGAAGTCCCCAAACTCAACAAGAAACTGAAGCACGACATCGAGGTCGTGGTCGATCGCCTGGTTTTGAGCGAAGGCCTGGAGCAGCGTCTGGCCGACAGTATCGAGACGGCGCTCGGCCTCTCGGACGGATTGCTCATCGTCGAGAATACCGATGGCGGCAAGCCTCTCGTCTTGTCCGCCAAGTTCGCCTGTCCGGTTTCGGGCTTCACGATCGACGAGATCGAGCCGCGATTGTTCTCCTTCAACAATCCGTTCGGCGCCTGTCCGACCTGCGACGGCCTTGGCCGAAAGCTCTACATGGATCCCGAGCTGGTCGTACCAGAGCCCGAGCGCTCGCTCGCGGATGGCGCGATCGAGCCTTGGAACAACACGACGTCGACCTATTACGGCCAAACCCTGGCAGGGTTGGCCGAACATGACGGGGCGAGCATTGACACGCCGTGGAAGGATCTTTCCGAGGAAACCCAGGAGATAATCCTTTACGGCTCGAAGGGAAAGCCGGTCGAGCTGGCCTATGACGATGGTTTTCGTCATTACACCACCAACAAGTCGTTCGAAGGCGTGCTTCCCAATCTCGACCGTCGCTGGCGCGAGACCGAAAGCGCCTGGATGCGCGAAGAGCTCGGCAAGTATCAGAGCACGGCGCGCTGCGAGGTCTGTGATGGCCATCGCCTGAAACCTGAAGCGCTGGCGGTCAAGGTGCACGGCCATCACATCAGTGAGCTGACCGAGCTCTCGATCCAGGAGGCGGGCGTCTGGTTTGATGCGCTGCCAGAGCATCTCACCGACAAGCAGAACGAAATCGCGACCCGCATCCTGAAGGAAATCAACGAACGCCTCGGCTTTTTGAACAATGTCGGCCTCGGCTATCTCACCCTGTCACGCAACAGCGGCACGCTGTCCGGCGGCGAAAGCCAGCGCATCCGCCTCGCCTCGCAGATCGGTTCGGGACTGACAGGCGTTCTGTATGTTCTGGACGAACCGTCCATTGGTCTGCATCAGAAGGACAATGAGCGCCTCCTGAAAACCCTGGTGCATCTCCGCGATCTCGGCAACACCGTGATCGTGGTCGAACATGACGAGGATGCGATCCGGGAAGCCGATCATGTCGTCGACATGGGGCCGGGTGCCGGCGTTCATGGCGGCATGGTAGTGGCTGCGGGCACGCCCGAGGGGATCATGGCGGCGCCCGAGAGCCTGACCGGCCAATATCTGGTCGGCCATCGTCAGATCCAGGTGCCGAAAGTACGCCGCAAGCCGAAGAAAAAACGCTGGCTCTCGCTCACCGGCGCAAAGGCCAACAATCTCCAGGACGTCGACGCCAAATTTCCGATCGGCTGCTTCACCTGCATCACCGGGGTTTCCGGCAGTGGCAAGTCGACCCTGGTGCTCGACACGCTTTATCCGGTGCTGGCGCGCCATCTGCACCGTGCCCGAAAAATCCCGGCCGCTCATGGTGAGGTCAAGGGACTGGAACATCTGGACAAGGTGGTTGATATCGACCAGTCCCCGATTGGCCGCACACCGCGTTCCAATCCTGCCACCTATACCGGCTGTTTCGGGCCGATCCGTGACTGGTTTGCAGGACTGCCCGAGGCCAAGGCGCGTGGCTACAAGCCGGGACGCTTTTCGTTCAACGTCAAGGGTGGGCGCTGCGAAGCTTGCCAGGGCGACGGGCTCATCAAGATCGAGATGCATTTTCTGCCTGATGTTTTCGTGACCTGCGACGTCTGCGATGGCAAGCGCTTCAATCGCGAGACGCTGGAGGTCAAATATCGGGACCAGTCGATCGCCGATGTGTTGGACATGACCGTGGAAACGGCGGTCGAGTTCTTTCACTCGGTACCTCCGGTACGGCACCGTCTGGCGACCTTGCAGAAAGTCGGTCTCGGCTACATCAAGCTCGGACAAAGCGCGACCACGCTTTCCGGCGGTGAGGCGCAACGGGTCAAGCTCGCGAAGGAACTGGCGAGACGTGCCACCGGCGACACGCTCTATATTCTGGACGAACCGACCACCGGCCTCCATTTTGAAGATGTAAGAAAGCTTCTGGAGGTGCTGCATGCGCTGGTCGAGCAGGGTAATACCGTCCTGGTGATTGAACACAATCTCGAGGTCATCAAGACAGCCGATCACTTGGTTGATCTCGGCCCGGAGGGTGGCACTGGCGGTGGTCGGATCATCGCTGCAGGCACACCAGAAGATGTAGCAAGGGTGCCCGAAAGCTATACCGGCACTTATCTCCAGCGTTCACTCGGCTTGGCCAGTGATGCTGCTGCCGGACCGAAGAAACGCCGCGCCTGAGTGATCGGCCCTCAAGGGAGGACATCATGTCTGATCCATCGCCGCTCCTGGAGTTTCGAAAGAGCATCGACAATCTCGATGCGACCCTGATCTATGTGCTGGCTGAACGCTTCCGCCTGACCAAGCGGGTTGGCGAATACAAGCGGGATAATGGCTTGCCCTCGAGCGATAAGAATAGAGAGGGGGATCAGGTGGCAAGGCTGAAAGCACTCGCCATCGATGCGGATCTTGATCCTGAGTTTGCGGAGCGTTTCCTCCGTTTCGTCATCGACGAAGTGATCTGTCATCACGAGCGCATCAAGAACTCCCCCTCCTGATCAGCCTGCCTGTCACGTCTCCAGATCTGGCCATCAGCCACGCATTAATGGCCGATGGCCAATCCAAAAGAGAGCTAAGATCAGACCCGATAGTAGTGTGGGTGGAAAAATCTCACAAAGTTGGGAATGCTGTCGCTTATTAGGTGTTCACGTTATGTACGGCTAAGATGTTCTGGGAGAATGAAGACCTCTCTGGTTGCATGGCAGTCGAAATCGTTACGTCGAGATTGAACCGCGATGCCGAGAATTTTCCTGGGGATAAAGCAATTTTCCCATTTTACATGAACACTGTTTTTGAGGTAAAAAGGATTAGGGACGATCAAGATATTGAAGATATCGTCAAAAAAAGGGCTAGATATAGCGATTAGTTACGAACAAAGAATGTTTAGAAGCGCCTTTTGGGAGTTGGAGGAATGAGTTCGAACGATGCTGCGATGGAAGCCGCGCTGTTGGAGATCGCCAAGGAACTTCTTCAGGCTAGCGATGATCTCGCATCAACGGATCCATCGGCTTCTGCAAAGCTGGCACATGAAGCATACGAGATTGGCCGGGATCTCGGAATTGTCAGAAATCATGTCGATGACAGGTTTGAGCTTGCGAGTGCATTGGAAGCCTCGGTGCGCAACGACGAAACGTCGGCATTCGAGCATGCCGACGAATCATACGGTGCATCGGCCTATTCGCGCTCCGAGGGCGAGGAGGAGCAGGATGCCGACCTCCTTCGAATCCTCGATCGCCAAAAAGCGATGCTGCCCAGGTCGGTCGAACAGCTGGCACCAGTCAAGAAACCAAGCCGCGACAGCCGGCCATTGACCTTCGAATCGGCGCCTACCAGGCGCTCCGGTTGGTTTGGCTGGATGCGGTCGCGAGAATGGCGTCACGCCGGCTGAATTCTTGGGATAGTGCGGTAAAGTTTGCCACGATCCAGGAGGTCTGCAGCCCCTATCGGAACGATATCGTGTAGTGCGTGCAGATGGCGTATGGTCCCACTGTGCTCAGAACTGCACGAGATGAAGGGGCGCCTCTATGAAGCAGGTCCAGTTTACGGCATTCGGTGAGCCTGCATCGGTCGTATCTTGTGTCGATGTCCCCGACGTCGGATCGCCCGGCAATGGCGAAGTGTTGGTGATCATTGACGCCTTCCCCATCAATCCAGCCGATCTTCTGACCATTACGGGTGGTTATGCGAGCAAACCCGAACTCCCGGCGACGCTGGGAGCCGAGGGAACCGGGCGCATAGCTGCCATTGGGAGCGGCGTTACCGATCTTCGGATCGGTGATCGTGTCATTATGCTTGCGCGCAACAATTGGTGTCAGCAACGCTGTCTGCCTATCAGCGATGTGATCAAGGTGCCTGAGGACGCCGACGTCCTGCAGATGGCGATGCTCAAGGTCAACCCCGCGACCGCCTGGATGATGCTGCAGGCCTATGTCCGGCTCGAGCCTGGCGACTGGTTCATCCAGGATGCCGCCAATTCCGGCGTTGGTTCGGCGCTTATCAGCCTCGCTAGGGCCCAGGGTGTACGTAGTATCAATGTCGTTCGCCGCCCCGAGCTTTTGCCTGGACTTCGGGGGCTCGGCGCCGATGTTGCCCTGGTCGATGGAGCGGATCTTGCCAAGCGCGTCGTCGAGGCCACGGGTGGCGTGGACGTCCGCCTCGCCATCGATGCCGTCGGCGGGTCACAGGTCACGAGGCTTGCTGATTGTCTCGCGGAGGGGGGAACCGTCGTCAATTACGGCCTCCTGTCCGGAGAGCCCTGCCAGATCCGATCGGATCAGGTGATTTTCAAGAGCATCACACTTACCGGTTTCTGGCTGCAGAAGAAGCTGAGCTCCATGACCCGCCCCGAAATTGAGCAGCTCTATGGATTGCTGGCAGGACATGTCGCGTCCAAAGCGCTCACAGTCGATATCGAAGCTACCTATCCGATCGAGCAGATCAAGAATGCTGTCGAGCATGCGGGCCGCGTTAATCGTCAAGGAAAGATTCTGGTCCTTCCCCATGGGAGATGATTGCGATCCCATCGAAACGGACTGTGTCCCAGGTTGTCGGTTATATCAGGGGCAAGAGCGCCATCCATCTGGCGCAGTCTATGGGGAACGGAAACGCCTTCGTTGGGCAATATTTTGGGCCAGGGGATATGTTGAAAGTACGGTCGGTTGCGATCAGGCCACGATCCGCTTTTAGATCCGCTCTCAAGAGGAGGAGGCGCGCTTTGGCCAACTGGCTGGCGTTGAGCAGCCACTTTCAGGAGCCGCGTCAGCGACCCGGCCGCTGCTTTGAGCGGCTCATCGATAAAATTCCCGACCTTGCCAAGCGAAGGTTACTGGCGGTGCGCGTGACAAGTAGTTGAGCACGGAATTGAGGTGAACGTCCACCCCGATGGGGTCGTTAAGGCCGGCTAGGGCGCGGCGCGATTCGGCATCCTCGCAGAACATCTCGCGGAAACTTTACGATCAGCTGGCTAAAAGATTTCTTGGAAGCTGGCGAGAAGCGGCTGGAAGACGCTCGGTACGTGACGGCGACGTCACAGCACCGGGGAGCGCTGAGAAAGGTAATTGCAGAGCTAACGCTCGAGGCCGTTTATCCGATGGAGTTCGAAGCACTGGACGATAGTATCGAGAACCTTCCCCGCTTCACCGATAACATCTACAAGAATCGAAGGCTGCATTCAGTACTGGGCTATCTCAGTCCTGTCCAGTTTGAGAATCAACACGCCCAGCAGCCATTCGAAACAGCAAGCTGATCTCTGTCCGATACGAGGGGCCCAATCCAATCCTCGTGCGATGAGATCATCAGGCAGAGGCCGTTCCAAAACGACCTGCCAAGCCCGATAGAAATAGACACCGGCCGTGGTCATGAAGTGGGGCTCATTTTGATCAGACACCCGACTTGGTCAGGATGCTTGAGGCTATCCTCGAGCACAGGCTTATGTCGGGCGACCGAAAAGCGATCACCGGGGCGGCTCGTCGGCGTCGGTGGACGATCGAGGGAGAAGTTCCGTCTGGCCGAGGAGGCGTTGAACGCGACCGAGAGCATTTCGTTCATCGCCAGACATTATGGTGTCGCTCCCAATCTTCTGTATCGTTAGCGCCGGCTGATGACCGAGGGTTGAGCAGCAGCGGCGCAGGCGGATGACGCTGTCATAGGCAATGGCGAAGTCGCGGTCAAAGAAACCGATCTTACTTGAGACGTCCTTGCCGAAGGGCGATGGCCAGTGAAGGCTGTGGCCGACACGCTGGGCGCCTCACATTCGAACCTGATCGAGCATCGCGACGGCCTCGCCAAGCACAGGAGCCGGTATCGTTAAGCGGAAGATGCGAGCTTACCGCCCTTGATCTGTCGACTGGTGGACGAACGATCAACCTACGGCTATCGACGCATCACTGCCTTGACGAATCGAGCGCTCGCTCTAGAGGAGCGGCATCGGCGAACCCACAAACGCATCGACCGGCTCATGAAGATTCAGGGGCTCTTACTGGAGAGGCACAGCGGCCGCCGTCATGGCTGCTACCCATCATGGCAAGGTGATGGTGATGCGCTCCAATCTGCGCTGGTGCTCGGGTGGCTTCGAAATCACCTGCTGGATTGGTGAAGTGGCACGCGGTACCTTAGTGCTCAGTGCCCATGATCGAGAAGCAATCGCATGGCGCGCCGTCGTCGGGGCCGGCATTGACATTAGCGGCTCGTACATTCGTGATGTGATGCTGGAGGCCGTCGAGAAACGCTTCAGCACGATCCGAGCACCGTACAAGATCGAATGGCTCTCGGACGGGGTTACCCTACAGCGTTGCCGCTACCAGGGATTTGCAGGCCAGTTCCATTCCTGCATCCTGCTTCACCCGGCGGCCAGCTCCGAGAGCAACGGCATGTCAAAAGCTTTCGCGAAAACCCTCAAGTGTGACTCTCTGCGCGTCAGACCCGTGCCGGGCTCCGCCACCGCGCTTGGCTTGACCAGACCGCCGGGCGGTTCGAGGATTACAATGTCAACCATCCTCATTCTGGACTGAAATGGGCTCGCCTCGCAAGGTTATCAAAGCCCAGAACACCAACGAGAGGTCCGACTAAACGAGGGCAACTCTAGCTCGGACGGATGCCGAGCAAGAGCGCAATCTTAAACTTGCTCAACCTGCAGGCATGAAGGAGGCAAAAAGCTTCTTTGATCTTGTGCTTCACTACTCTCGCGGAGGGCGCAGGCCCATTTTAATGGTTGGCAAAGAGGGCACGCTACCCGCTTGGCCGGATGGTTGGAAATGCATCGCAATGGGGTCCAGATCCAGATCGCCTTCGATCGCTTTACGCGTAAATTGGCGCCGATCTCATTGGGCAGTCATTTTTTCGAGGAATAGCCTCGAGTGACTTTCTGATGTTGCGCACTTTCGTCGTAAACGGCGCGTCGGATGCTTAGCTCATCGTTCACGAAATGCTGTGCTCCAGGCGCGATAGACCGGTTTAAGGAGGTATTCGAGGAGGGTTCGTTGGCCAGTCTTTATCTGAGCTTGTACGGTCATACCCATGGTCAGCGGAATGTCATTCAGGTGGTCACTTGCGAGAGCAATCGACGCACGGTAATAGGGCATTGTATTTTCGTCAATAAATGTAGAAGGTGAAATGGAATTGACATCGCCTTCAAGATAACCGTGGCGATGCGGTTCGATACCATCGATAGAAACACGTACTGGTTGCCCCGGATTGACATGGCTGATTTCGGATGGCGGCAGGCGGACCTCTGCGATTAAGACACTGTCGATCGGAACGATTTCAATAATTGGGTCGCCAGGCGCGACGGTCTGCCCATGATGCCTGGCCTTGAGTTCCAGGATTACGCCCGATATTGACGCCCTGATTTCACTGCGGCTCAATCGTTGACGTGTTGATTTGATCTGCTGCCGAGTCTCATTCAGGTCGATCAGGATCGATGAAAGCTGATCTCCTCGCCTTTGCCTCCAGCTGGCATTGACACTCTCAAGGCGTCGCTCGGACTCGGCCAGGCCAGCTTCAGCTTCACGGATCCGGCCCTGGATCTCCGTGAGTTCGGAGGCGGCATCGATCGTTTGCTGTTCGATCTCAAGCAACTGTGGCTTGGACAATAAGCCCTTGCTTTCCAGTTGGCGATCGGTCTTCAGTTTGTCCTGAACCAGTAAAAGCCGGAGGTCGGCATCATTCTCCAGGGCTCGAGCGTTTTGAAGAGTTTTCAGTCTCTGATTGATTTCTGCTTTGGCGAGCGACTGCTCGGCTATGAGAGCTTCTCTTTCCAGATCGAGAATTGGCATCTGCTCTTGGGCGACAGCTGTTGTCATTTCAGACTGTAGAAATGGAGCAGTCGAGGGTAGTACAAGGAGAGATTGCAGGCGACGGGTCTGGGCAAAAAGGGCAGCCTCGCGAAGGCTCAGGCGGTCGAGTTGGGCCTCGGCCTCTGGGTCCTTCAAGGTCAGCAGAAGATCGCCGGCCTCAACAACCTGTCCTTCATCCACGTTGATCCGATCGACAATTCCACCATCGAAACTTTGCAGGATTTGATTGCCGTTAGTAGTCACGATCCGCCCTGTGCTGGTGGTCAAAATATCGATTTCAACCAGCATGCCAGCAATAATGGCAATGGCGACAAAGGAGAAACCCAACAGGCAAACCAATGCCGGAGCACGCGGCGGACCAGCTTCTTCAAGCAGTGCTGCCTGAGACAGAAAGGCTGTTTGGGTCGGGAATGCGAAACGCCTTGTCACAGCCGTGGTTGTTGGGCGTCTGTCGATCGAAGTTTCACTCATAGCCGAGGCACCGAAGGTGTTGCCTGCTGAGATTCGTCCGACCGCCATGCAGTCAAACGACCTGCCTGTATGCAAAATGCTCGATCGGCGAGCTTCAAGTGACTTGGGCGATGCGTAACTAGAAGAACCGTCTGATGCCCCTTGATTTCCGTCAGCTTCTTTTGAAACGCAAGGTCCCCGTCGAAATCGAGGGCTCGACCAGGCTCGTCGAGAAGCAGGATGCCATTCCGTTCCAAATAGGCACGCAAGAGCGACAGGCGTTGCAAAAATCCGGGAGGCTGCTGGCGGACGCTGGCATCGCCAATGCGGGTCTCGAAGCCGTGTTCCAGACGCAAGATGTCGTCGAGTACGCCAGCTTCGATGGCGGCAGTCCAGAGATCCTGATTGCTGGCGGCTGGGTTAGCGAGGCGAAGGTTCTGCGCGATTGTGCCGGTAAAGAAGTGAGGCTGCTGCGGTGCATAGCCAATGTTCTCGCGAGATTCGCGCGGATGTAGCTGCCGGAGGTCAAAACCATCAAGGCGAACGCTGCCGGCTTGCGGCGAATAGATGCCGGCCAGGATTTTGAGCAGGCTCGATTTGCCGGCACCGCTGTCGCCGATGAAGGCGATCAGCTCGCCGGCATTGACCGAGAGTTCAACACCGATGAGGGCGGGGCGACTGGCACCTTCAAACGCTAGGGTGACGCCTTCCAGTTGAATGCTTCCTCGGCCGTGAATGGAGGCAAGCCTGCGTGGGCGATTGTCCGATTCGTCCGGTAGCTGCATCACCTGATCAAGCATGGCCACTTCGTTTTTCAGCTGTGCCATTTTGGGTAGCAGACTTATGCATTGCTGCCACGGCGACAGAACCCGCCAGACCAGGGCCATGCAGGCGATTAAGGCACCAATGGAGAGATCGCCATTCATTACACCAATTGCACCGACCAATAACGTACCCGTTCCAGCAATGGTTACGGCGGCCTGGCCTGCGTTTTGCAAGATGTCCTGAAGTTTGGCGCGTCGAATACCGGCTAGGGCCGAGCCTGCTGCATAATTGCGGAAGCGCTCCAGCCAGACCGCCTCGCTTGCGAGGAGGCGTACTGCGCGCATCTCGGCGACCATCTCATCGAAACAGGAGTCTCTCACTTGTCGGGCTTCACTCGCACTGCTGCCATGCCGCTCGAGCACGGGCCCGGCAAACCAGGCAAACGCTGCATAGAGGGCCATGACGACAAGCGGCAGCAGCACGACGGACCCGCCGAGAATCGCGATCACGACTAGAAAAATGAAAGAGAAAGGAAGGTTAATCGCGACCGACACCAACGGGTCAGCGAAGTGGTCACGCCAGGCTTCGAATTGCCGCACACGTCGAAGCTGCGCGTGCAAGGGAGCCCTGCTGAGTGCAGTGGGTGCCAGCCCCATCAGGCGCCCGAAAGTAGAGAGCGCAACCAGCCGGCCGACCCGTGTGGCGATGTACGCCATGACACGCGCTCTAATCAGACGGAACAGCAGATCGACAGCCAAGAGGGCCACCATCGCCAGCGTCAGCTCTATCAGAAGCGTCACCGATTGCGCGGAGATGACTGTATCGTAGAGGAGCATGATGAAGAGTGGCGCCATAAGGCCGGGTAGCGTTGCCACAAATCCCACGGCCGTGAGAAGGATCAGCTGACTTCGGAACCTTGTCGTAAGGTCGCGGAACCAGCTGTCCGTATGTCGCGTCCTTGTCTGTTCACGAACGCCGAGCCGTTCAAAAACGTATGCGTGACCGATGCCCGGCTCCGGGCAAGTCGCCATCTTCGTCCTGCCGTCTGTCGTGTCATAGAGCGTGAACATTTCGTCCTGGCGATCAAGAACCAGGATTGGGTCACTGCCAATTCGAACGAACAGACAGGGCAAGACCCTGGGATCGAGATCCATCATCCGGGTGCGCAGCGGGCGTGATCGATAATTGACCGTGGCCAGAATATTGCGAAGATCGGTTAAGCCGATATCGTCGGCGCAATGCGGCAGGATTTCGAAAAGATGTCGGGTATTGCCCCGCCAACCGAGGGCATGAAGAAGGGGCGTCAAGCAGCGTGCATAGGTCGACCCTTCGCCGAGCGTCTCGCTGTCACCCTGGGCTAGAGCACGAACGAAGCGATCTGGTGCTTGATCTCCCCCCCAACGTTCGGCAATGAGGAGTTCGTTCATTCGCTGGTTCCAGGCTCGGCGGAAGATGTATTGCCGATAGTCTGTCGACTGGCGCCGAGTGCTTCTGGCTTGCCTGCTGGCACAAGCTTGCCCGAGGCAAGCTCCAGTCTGCGATCCGCAATTTCGAGCAAAGACGGTCTTTGTGTGATAAGTAGGATTGTCACGCGGCCCCTTAAGTGGACAAGGAGTTCGGCCAGATGACGATCACCTTCTTGATCCAGGCCATTGTTTGCCTCGTCCAGAATAAGAATTCTCGGGCGGTTCAATAGTGCGCGTGCGATTCCGACCCGCTGCAACAAGCTTTCGGATGCGTCGGTAGCACCGGCATGGATGCGGGTGGAATATCCTTGTGCAAGCCTCGCGACGGCTTCTTCAATTCCCAGGAGACGTAAGAGTTCGGCCTCATCGACGGCGACATCCTCACCCTGAAACAAGGTGAGATTTTCCATCAACGTACCATTGAACCGGGGCGCTCGCTCGTTGACCACTCCGATTTGACTGCGGAGGCAGCGAAGATCGATTTCGGAAAGTGGTAGGTCATCGAACAGGACTTCACCTTCGTCGGGCCGCACGATGCCCATGACAATCTGTACGAGGCTGGACTTGCCAGAACCGTCACTCCCGCGGATACCAACGATCTCACCGGGGCCGACACGGAGATCGAGCCCTTCAAACAACGTGGTCCGGGTCTTGGGATGAAGATAACTAATTCCGCAAAGTTCCAGCGATCCCTTCAGTTCTGGTTGAACGCAACCTGATAACTGCTCCGGAATGGAAAGACCGGCTGCGAGCTGCTCTCGAGCAATCCGTGTCGTCTGATATTGCGACCAAAGCCCGAGTGTCTGCAGGGTCGGCTGTAATGTGCGGCCGCAGAGAAGGGTGCAGGCTGCCATTTCGCCGAGGCTCATTTCGCCGTGAATTACGAGCCAGGCGGCCACGGATGCGACCACGACGACCATGAGTTGAGCAAAAGCATCGCTCATGCCCCGGACAACCGCCGTCAGCTTGGAGGCGCGGTAAACGAGCGGGTCCGCGGTGTCGAGCAGGCGTTCGTAGCGGCGCCTCATTTGTTCTTCCAGCGCCAATGCTTTCACTGAGTCGATACCTGAGAACATCTCGACCAGGAAGTTCTGTCGACGGTCATCGTTGGTGTTGCGGTCGGATAAAACGGTATGAAGCCGATTGCCGATCAACCAGCCGGTCAGGAGAAAGATGGCTGTGAGGATGAGTGGAACGACTACCAGCCAGCCGCCGATTAGGGTCACAAGGGCAAGCGAGATGATCACCAGCGGCAGGTCAAAAATGGCTGTCGCCGCCGATCCACAATAGAACCCCTTGAGATTGTCGATCGCTGCCAAGCGTCTCGACTGCGTTCCGGGGCCGTCATGTTCCAGAAGGTCGAGTCGCCCATTTAGAAGAGCCGATGCCAGGGCACATCCGAGCTGATATTCGTACTTGGCTGCAGTCCAGTTTAGGAGCTGTCCGCGAAAGACTTTCAAAATGGCATCCATGATCAAGACGCAGAAAAGCGTGATCACCAGAATGCCCAAAGTTGACATCGATTGATTTGGCAAAACGCGATCGTAGACCTGCAGCACCGAGATCGGCATGGCCAATGTCAGAACGCTTGACGCCAGAGAGGCCGCGATAATTCCTCCCCAAGGCATCGGTGGCATCGGCAGATCTATGGTTTCCGTTGCCGTCATGAATAAGGGGACCAGCGGTTGGTGAGTGGTTCGTCCAATTTTCCAGCCATACAAGCGCAGCAGTCGCGGATGTTCTTACCTTGACCGATAATGATGAAGATTATGTTAAGCTAAAGAACATCGATTTGAGCGAAATGCGCTTGAACCGTGCGCCCACTATCTTGTCACGCGCCGATTCTTGATACTGCCTGAAAACGTGGCCGGTCTTCTGACGCTTCAGGCTTGCAAAAAACTGAAACGCCCCATCGACGGCATGAAATCCGTGGAAGCTTCTGTCGTGGGCTTTTCACAAGTTATCCGGCTACAGCCGGAGTGTGTTGGGTTCGATATGCCAGCTTATCCAGCTGCCGTGATAATCGACATCCGCCAATAGCAGGGTCTTGCCTTCAGGCCAAAGTGTGAGGCGAAGGGCGGCGGCTCTCTGCGTTTCGGGTTCCATACGCAGCCAGGCGAAGGGAGCCTTGATGTCAGCGCGGCGGCCGGCGGCCTCGATAGTGTGCATCAGGCGTTGCTGACTATCTTTTCCAATATACTGCCAGACGATCGAATGAAAGAAGACGGTGGCAATACCGTGGCGGCGTTCGGCCAGGTGAGACAAGGCCCAGTCGGCCGCATCGGCGTCCTCGATCCGCACCGAAGACGAGCGTACGATCGCCAGAGCCTGATCCAGGCGCGCCAGGCGCTCAGCCTGATCGGGCCAGATATAGGCGCGAAGGCGGAGAACATCATCATTCGATCGAACGTCGATCGGGGCGCGATCGCACCCCGATCGCTCGATGATGCGAATGTCGGCCGCTGGTGGTTTTGGGCCTTCCCATGCCGGTGCGAGCAACGGTAAGCTTGGCGCTTTTCCGATGGCTAGGCCGCCTAGGTCGTAGCCGAAATGGTCCCAATGCAAGTTAAGGCCGGCACTTGCACCGACCTCGAGGATGGTGAGCGGCAAGGAGGTCAGGGCGGCAATCGTGAGAAAACCTCCGGCAAGGGCAGCGGCGCGGCCGACTTCATTGGTCTGAGGTGGATTCTCGATAAAGCGAAGGATATCTCCGCCATGGACATCGAGGGCTGACTCGATCGCCAGTTGGAGTTCATCGTCACCCGATGTTCCCGGCGGATAGACGTCGATGAGATCCGTCGATTGTCCGGTCAGCACCAGGGCGTGCAAGGCGCCGGCAGTTCTCAGGGCAAGTGCGTCGGCGAGTGGATCGCTCGGCCAGTTTAATATGGTGCCGCCGACAGCGTTATCATCCCGCATGCCGTTGGCAAGGTGCTCAAGCAGCCGAGCGGTGAAGGAGGATCCCAGATTACGGCATGCGATTGCCTGACGGCGGAAAGCTGCCCTAATCCGCGCGTGTTTCGACGAGGAGCCGTCTTGCTGGTCTAAACAGCCGATGCCGCTTCGATCCTAGTCGCAGATTTCACCACCGTTGGTGCCACCACCGTCGCCATTATCTCCGTCACCTCCGTTGCTTTCGTCCCCGTCGTCCCCGTCGTCCCCGCCATCGTTGCCGTCACCTTCTCCGTCAGCGGGATCTCCACCCGGCGAGGTGTCGTCGAACGAGGCGGTCCGCTGTTCGTCCTCGTCACGCTGGGATCGAAACTGCCGTCCACCGAAGTCCGACCAGGGGGTGACGGGGGCGGCGGCCAGCAGTGACGTGCAATCTTCACACCAGCCATATTTGCCGGTTCCGAAGGCGGCAGGTCCAGGATTGTCGATGCCGAGCGGCCTGGGTGCTGGCGTCACCGCAGCGACATTCGCATTTGGACCTGCGCCACGCAATGCCGGTGGCAGGATCGTGCAGTCTTCCAGTGGTACGCCGGATTCCGCACACATGCGTTTGCCACGCTCCACCAGAGTCTCATTCTTGGCGAAAGCAGGTGCGCTCGCAAGAAAAGTCACGGCGAGATAAACGCAGATACGTTGACGAGACATGGCGCTTGGAACTCCCTAGAGTTCTTAATTTTTACAGCATTAGCCTCGATATAAGAGAACTTCGCAAAGATTTCATCAATTATGTAAAAAATATTAACTAACTGTTGCAGAAAAGTGAGAAAAAAGCTCGCTGAGCCGGATCGCGCGAAGGGGCTTGCCAGGACGGTTGAGTTCCCGCCTATTCTGATAGGTCTTTCGACGCAAAGACTATCGATGTCGTCTGGCATCGGAGCGTTGGTTGTGGTCGATGACGGGATGGTGACCGGTGGCAGGGCCGAGGGGGAAGAATGTTTCTCGAGAAGTTTAGACTTGATGGCAGGACCGCTCTCGTGACCGGTGGCGGTCGTGGCATCGGTCTTGCCTGTAGCCGGGCTCTTGCTGAAGCCGGAGCTTCTGTGGTGATCGCTGAGATCGATCCAGCCGTCGGCGACGCCGGCAAGGCCGAGCTTGCGGGCTATGGCCTTGCGGTCGATGTCGTCGAGATGGACGTGACCCGATCAGAGCAGGCCGATGCCGTTGCCGAGCAGATCGTCACTGAGCGGGATGGTGTCGATATTCTCGTGAACAATGCTGGCATCGCGCGCAGCGACACGCCGGCCGAAGAAACCACTGACGAGCACTGGCTGAACGTGATCGACGTCAATCTGAATGGCGTTTTCTGGTGCTGCCGGGCTTTTGGCAAGCCCATGCTCGACAAAGGAGCCGGCGCCATCGTCAATATCGGTTCGATGTCCGGCTATGTCGTCAACAAGCCGCAGCCCCAGGCCTTTTACAATGCATCCAAGGCCGGTGTGCACCATCTGACGAAATCACTGGCCGCAGAGTGGGCGTCACGCGGTGTGCGCGTGAATGCAGTGGCGCCGACCTATATCGAGACGCCGCTTACCAAATTCGGCATGGAGGATCAGCGCCTTTATCCGGTGTGGATGGAGAACACGCCGATGGGCCGGGTGGGGCAGCCGGACGAGATCGCCTCGGTGGTGCTGTTCCTCGCCTCCGACGCCGCCTCGTTGATGACCGGCAGCATCGTGGTCGCCGACGGCGGCTACACCTGTTGGTGACTGGCAACCTGCCGGCGGGGGGCGGCGGCCCGCTGCGGGGGGGCGGCACCCTGCCGGTGGATCTCGTCATCTTCGACTGCGACGGGGTGCTGATCGACAGTGAGGTGCTGAGCACCCGCTCCACCGTCGAGGCGCTGGCATTGACCGGCTACGAGATCGGTGAGGCCGACGCGGCCAAGCGTTTCGTAGGACGGAGCTACGCCTCGATTCGAAAGGACATTGAAACAGATTGGGGACAGTCGCTACCGCCCTCCTTCGAAGTCGATGTCGAAAAACATACGCTGAGCGCGATGGCGAAATCGCTCCGACCGATCAACGGCGTCGCCGAAGCACTCGCGAAGCTGCCTGTGCCGCGTTGTGTCGCGTCCAGCAGCTCAATCGCCTGGATAAGGCGCGGTCTCGAGAGGACAGGCCTTCTCCATCATCTGGCGCCGCATCTCTTTAGCGCGAGCATGGTCGAGAATGGTAAACCCGCACCGGATATCTTCTTGCATGCGGCCAGTGAGATGGGGGTACTGCCGAGGAATGCCGTCGTGATCGAAGACAGCCTGCCCGGCGTTCAGGCGGGTTTTGCCGCAGGCATGACCGTAATCGGTTTCACCGGAGGCAGCCACATCATCGACGAGCAGGAGCATGGCGAACAGCTGCGCGCCGCCGGAGCCGATCACGTCCTCAGCGACATCAGGGATCTGCCGGATCTCCTCGCGGCGACCGATTGAGCCTTATCGAGTCTGCCGGTTTTTATCCTGAAAGCCGGTTGAGCACCGATGCAATCCGGAGAGCATGAGATCAATGGCAAAGCTGCACTATTTCAAGGGCCGAGGGCGCGCCGAGACGACGCGGTGGATGCTCGCCGCCAACCGGATCGACTTCGAGAATATCGCCATCGAAACACCCGATGCTCTCGCCGCTTTGAGGGCCTCCGGCAAGCTGCCGTTCGATCAGATGCCTCTTTTGGAGTTGGATGACCTGCATCTCAGCCAGTCCAGCGCGATGATCAGATATCTGGCGCGGCGCGGCGATCTCTACGGCGACGATGATCGCGAAGCGCTCTGGTGTGACATGATCGTGGGGGCCGCCGCAGATTTCGCGGAGACAGCGATCCAAGCCGCTTTTCAACCTTCGACCGAGATTGCCATGGCCGGCATGCGGGCTCGTTTTCAGAAGTTCGGGCCTTGTTTCGAAGCGCGTTTGGCTTCTAATGGCGGTGATTTTTGCGTGGGCGCCCGCCTTAGCTTCGCCGATGTCATCTTGGTCGAAGCCCTAACCTCCTATTTGGAATGGCTTCCAGGCCTTTTATCGGAGATGCCCCGGCTAAAGGACCTCCATAGCCGTGTGCTCGATCAGGACGGCATCGCCGCCTATCTCGTATCCGAACAGCGTTATCCCAAAGCTGATGATGACTATGTGATCGCTGCCGCCAGGGTCCTGCAACGAGCGCTCCCGCCGCATATGCCCGACGCTGACCGCTTCGTTGTCAAAGCCTTGGAGGACGATTGATCGGAAGAGGCCTTGCAATGCCTTACATCAGGAACCCGCCCCTGCGGCCTTGGTCGGCTATCGGCGTATACTTCAACCAATAGTGAGTGTGTCCGTACATACCGATACCCTTGAAGCCAAGGCGTTCGTATAGGGCTCTAGCGCGGTTTTCGGTCAGCACTCGGAGTAGGACAGGCAAGCCTGAAGTTGTCGTCTCATCCATCACCTTCACGATCAGTTTCGTGCCGATGCCCTGGCTTTGATGCGATGGTGAAATCTGGATTTCATTACGACGCTCTGTTGCCTGGCGATCATCGATGATCCGACGCGCTTCAAGAAATCTCGAAGCGTCGGGGGCCTATCTCGGCTTGACGACGCGCCGCTTCGAGCCTGGCGAAGTCGGCTGGACCGGACGGATCTCGAAACGCGCTCTGCACATTGATCCACCCACGTCAGCGCCGCCATCATGCGGAGAAAGCACGCCTAACGCGGAGAGGACCATGCATCCGGCGAGGACAAACTAGCAGAGCTTGACAACAAGGCCCGGAATTAGAGAACCAACAACCAAACGAGACACTTCGTTCCTGCAAGGCTGGCCTGATAACACGCTTCCACCTTGCTATGTTTTGTGATGTTATATTATATCATTTTTCTGAAACTAGAGAGCTTGCAAGGCCTGTCATGAAGAATGAGTTGGGGATCGCTGCATCATTGGTGTCGCTTTGCGCCGCGCCAGCCTTGGCTGAACGCGAAAAGCGTGAGCATGAAGCATGGGCACAACGTGCTCAACATCGCGATCGAGGGCGATCGTATTGAGATGGAGATGATAGCGCCCGGCGCCGACATCGTCGGTTTCGAGCATGTGGCCTTGTCCGAGAAGGACAAGGCGTCACACAACGAATTTCATGCTGCTTGCGCCTTGACCTGCAGCGCCTCTGATGGCTCCGATGGCATCGATTTCGTCGCCTTCTTCGAAAGCTTCGCCGGTGCCCAGGAGGTCGACGTCACGGTGATCAGCGAGAAGGGCCAGTCCAGCTATGAGGTGGAGCGCGATGCGCCGATCGTGGATCTTCAGGGCGTAATGTGAACGACGCGGTCACAGCGCAGACTCCAGGGGGCTCGAACACGGCTGCGCCTGGTGTCATCCAAGTGGACGGTGTTCACTTCCGCTGGCCCGGGCGGGAGGGCTTTTCGCTCGGGATTGAGACGTTTCAGGTCGCGACTGCCGAAAAGCTTCTCCTGATCGGGCCGAGCGGCAGTGGCAAGTCGACCCTGCTCAGCCTCATTTGCGGCATCGTCACGCCGGATGACGGCCAGATCCAGGTTCTCGGTACGGACCTTGCTACCCTGGATGCGTCAGCCAGGGATCGATTTAGGGTCGAGCATTTCGGCATCATCTTTCAGATGTTCAACCTGCTGCCCTATCTCTCGGTGATCGACAATGTGCTCCTGCCATTATCCTTCTCGAAGAAACGGCAGGAGCGGGCAACCGAAGACGTCTCCTCCATCGATGGTCAAGCGCGTCGCTTGCTGGAGCGGCTGGGGCTGGATGCGGACGGTCTCGCCGCGCGATCGGCTGCGAAAATGAGCGTCGGCCAGCAGCAAAGGGTCGCGGCGGCGAGGGCGCTAATCGGCCGGCCTGAAATTCTGGTGGCGGACGAACCAACCTCGGCACTCGACCGCAAGCACCAGCGGCACTTTCTCGAACTGCTGTTCGGCGAGGCCGATGCGGCCGGCACCACCGTCATCATGGTGAGCCATGACGAGACGCTCGCGCCGGAGTTCGATCGCGTGGTCGATCTCACGGACATTCTTGTAACCCATGCATCGGTGATGCCTTGATTATTTTGAGGCTGGCCTGGAAGAGCCTTTTGAACCGCTGGGTGACGGCGGTTCTCACCGTCCTGGCGATCGCCGTCAGCGTGATGCTCTTGCTTGGCGTCGAGAAAGTGCGGACGGGCGCGAAAAACAGCTTTGCCAACACCATTTCCGGCACCGACCTGATCATCGGGGCGCGGAGCGGCGATCTTCAGCTCCTGCTCTATTCGGTCTTTCGCATTGGCAATGCCACCAACAACATGACCTATGAGAGCTATCAGGACATCGCCGCCGATGACGCCATCGACTGGATCGTTCCGCTCTCGCTCGGCGACAGCCATCGCGGCTTTCGGGTCATGGGTACGAGCAGGGATTACTTCGAGCGCTATCGCTACCGCCGCGACCGTCAGCTCACCTTTGCGGATGGCAAGCCATTCGACGATCTGTTCGATACCGTTCTCGGCGCTGATGTCGCTACCGCCCTCGGCTACAGGCTCGGCGATCCGATCATCGTGGCCCATGGTCTCGGCGATATTTCTTTCACCGAACATGATGACAAACCCTTCGTGGTCGCTGGGATCCTGGAAAAGACCGGAACGCCGGTGGATCGCACCGTGCATGTCAGCCTGGAGGCAATCGAAGCCATTCATGTGGATTGGCAAAGCGGTGCGCAGATTCCCGGGCAGACCGTCTCGGCAGACGCGGTTCGTGACATGGATCTGACGCCTGATGCGATCACCGCCGCTTTCGTCGGCCTGAAGTCCAAGCTCTCGACCTTCAAGCTGCAGCGCGAGATCAACGATTATGCGGAAGAGCCCTTGTCCGCGATCCTTCCGGGCGCCGCCCTGCAGCAGCTCTGGTCGCTCATAGGCACAGCAGAAACCGCCCTCGGCGCGGTGTCGATCATGGTGGTGATCACGGCCCTTCTCGGCATGGTGACCATGGTGCTCGCGACCCTGAACGAACGCCGGCGCGAGATGGCGATCCTACGTTCGGTCGGCGCGCGTCCGAGAACCGTGCTCGGCTTGCTGGTCGCCGAGGCCGGACTGCTCGGTCTTCTGGGCACCGTCTTCGGTGTCGTCCTGCTCTATCTTGCCCTTTTGTTTGTGCGTCCCCTGGTCGATGCTGCCTATGGTCTCCATCTGGACATTGGCTGGCTGACGGCAAGGGAACTCTTTTCCCTGCTGGCCGTTATATCTGTGGGCCTGTTGGCGGGCCTGCTGCCGGCGCTCTATGCCTATCGCCTGTCTTTGGCCGATGGCATGATGGTGCGGACATGAGAAAGGATGAAAAATGATGCTGCGTTGGCTGTCGCTCGCTGCCCTTGTCGCCATGGCCTCGCCGGTTGGGGCTGTAAAGGAGCCCAGGGTCATTGCCTGGCCGGATCTCATGCCGCAGACGCAGCAGCCGGTGATGCCCGAGGACCTGATCTTCGGTGATGACGATTTGACGGACGACCAGACCTACGATCCCGATCTCGGCGGTGTGATGGAGCACGGCATGACGCCGGCACCTGATCTTACCGATACCGCAAATGTCGTCGAAGAACTCAACGACGTACAGGTCAAGATTGCCGGTTACGTCCTTCCACTGGACTTCGAAGAAACCGAGGTCAAGGAGTTCCTCCTCGTCCCCTATGTCGGCGCCTGCATCCACGTGCCGCCACCGCCGCCGAACCAGATCATCTATGTGACCAGCGAGGAGGGGATTGAGGTCGGCGGGATGTACGAGCCGATGTGGATCACGGGCACCCTCCAGACAGCCTCGCTTTCCAGTGACCTCGCCGATGTTGGCTACATGATGACCCTCGACGAGACCGAGCCCTACGAATATTAGGCAGACAGTTTTCGAACCGTAGGGCATCCAGACCACGGTCTTGAAAACGCACCATTGGTAACTGGTTCCGGCTTCTGCAGGTTTGTGGCCATCACGCTCTTAACGCTTGCGCATTATCGGGAGTAGGCCATGGCTGGTGGGTTTGCGAAAGACGGCGCGGTGCAGGATCAGATCGACGCGAACATTGAGGACGCGGTCAGTCGCGCACGGGATCACCTAGCCGAGGGCGAAAGCCTGCAGGACTGTGAGGAATGCGGCGTTGCGATTCCGGAGGCGCGTCGGGAAGCGGTCCCCGGCGTGCGCCTGTGCATTACGTGTCAGGAGGCCCGCGACCAGGAGGCCGTGCAGTTCACCGGCTACAACCGCCGCGGCAGCAAGGACAGCCAGCTGCGCTGATCCTCCTGGGCAACTCGCTATTTTTCCTCAAAACGAAACTCTGAAATGACGGCTTTGGGCTCGTCCCAGACCTCTACAGAGTGGCTTGGACCGCCCGCAAACGGCGTTAGGCGGTAATCCGCCATCGCAACATTTGTCTCACCGCACGGTGTCGAGATCGGGCCTGGCTCGCACGTCCGGCGGTCAGCCTTGCTGTTTGAGCCAGTTTACCAGGCGATCGGCGCCCATGACCACGCGATCATGGGATCCTGCGAAGGCAAGACGGATGTAACGATGGCCGTTGACGCTGTCGAAATCGGCGCCGGGTGCAAGTGCTACGCCCGCCTCGTCCAGAATGCGCTCGCAAAAAGCCTTGCTGTCGTCAGTGAGGTGGCTGACGTCGGCATAGAGATAGAAGGCGCCGTCGATCGGGGCGAAACGCTCGAGACCTGCGGCAGGAAGACGGTCGAGGAGCACTTCCCTGTTGCGTTTGTAGACGTCCTGGCGAAGGTCGAGCTCATTGCTGCAATCGAACGCAGTAAGCGCTGCTTCCTGGGAGAGGGCAGGGGCGGAAATAAAGAGGTTCTGGGCCAGAACCTCGATCGGACGGATCAGATCTTCCGGCATGATCAGCCAGCCCAGCCGCCAGCCGGTCATGCAGAAATATTTCGAGAAGCCATTGATGATGATCGCATCCGACGCATATTCAAGCAGGCTCCGTGCTTCGCGCCCGTAGGTGATACCGTGATAAATCTCGTCGGAAATCAGGCGGATGGCATGATCCGCACAATAATTGGCGAGATCGGAAAGCTCGCCCTCATCCATCATGGTGCCGGTCGGGTTGGCGGGCGAGGCGATGACCAGGCCGTGAACCGGTCCCTCGATTGCTTCCAGCATCGCCCTGGTCGGCTTGAAGTCGGTTTCCGGGCCGAGCGACAGCGGCAACACCTCGACGCCAAGCGCTTTCAGAGCGTTGCGATAGGCCGGAAAGGCAGGCTCCGGCACCACCACCCGGTCACCCGGATCGAAGGCCGCAAGAAAGCTGAGGACGAAGCCACCCGATGCGCCGACCGTCACGGCAACCCGCCGCGGGTTAACGTTAACGCCGTAAGCGTTTCGGCTGTGTTCGGCGATCATGCGGCGAAGGGCGGGCTTGCCGAGCGCTTCGGTATAGCCAAGCGGACGGTGCCCGAGGGTTCGCCTGGCGGCTTCGAGCACGCGGCCGGGCGGTCCACCGCAAGGTTCGCCCACTTCCATGTGGATGACGTCCTGGCCGGCCGCAGCTTTGGTGTTGGCGGCGCTAAGCACGTCCATCACGATGAACGGATCAATGCCGGATCGCGCGGATATTTTGCATCGATTGGAGTTTTCAACTGTTTGCAAGGTAGATCTTGGTTGGATTGCAGCCACGAGTCTGTCCCAAGAGCCAGGGGTTTGTTACAGAAGGGGTCGGCTGCACTGCCCTATGCTCGATGTCGGGCACGGGGTCAATGTCAGGGGAGGCACAGTTCTCTTGGATAATGTGCTTATCGGCGAGAATACGTCGTATCGGGGTCGGGATTATCCTGACCGATTGATGGGAGCCGGCATGGGTGGGATCGGCCGAAGACTGGGTGTGGTTCTTGGCCTGATCGGGCTTCTTGCCTGGCCGGAGATTGCCCTTGCGCAGGCGAAGGGCGGCATTAATTTAATTCGCGATGCCGAGATCGAGACAACGCTCCATCAAATCACCAACCCTATCCTCGATGCTGCCGGCATCTCGTCAGAGTCTGTTAATCTTTACATCGTCCGGGACAAACGGCTGAACGCTTTCGTTGCTGGCGGCCAAAATCTCTTTTTGAACACGGGCCTTTTGCAACGGACGGAACATCCGGG
>JBPCVQ010000252.1:0-10166 GCA_051010395.1 Geminicoccaceae bacterium
GCGCTGAAAAAATCCGCTTCGCCTCGTCGGGTACCGAAGCCGACATGTACGCCATGCGCCTCGCCCGCGCATTCCGCGGTCGCGAGAAGATCCTGAAATTCGAGGGCGGCTATCACGGCATGAGCCCCGAAGCACAGATGAGCCTCGCCCCCACCACGCGCGCCAACTTCCCCACACCCGTACCGGACAGCGCCGGCATTCCAGACGGCATCGCCGCCGACATGCTGATCGCCCCCTTCAACGATGCGGACTTCATCCACTCGATCATCGACGAGCATGGCCCCGAAATCGCTGGCATCATCGTCGAGCCCCTCCAACGCCTGGTGCCGCCGGCACCGGGGTTTCTAGAGATGCTCCGGGATCTCTGTGACCAAGCGGGAATCCTCCTCATCTTCGATGAGATCGTGACCGGCTTTCGCCTCGCTTATGGCGGCGCCCAGGAGGCCTACGGCGTGACGCCGGATCTCTGCACACTCGGCAAGGTGATCGGCGGCGGCTTCGCGCTCGCGGCCATCGTCGGACGTGCCGACATCATGGAGCATTTCGACAAAAGCAAAGTCGGTGCCGAGCGCTGGCTGATGCAGCTGGGCACCCTCTCCGGCACACCGGTCGCCGCCGTCGCCGGGCTCAAAACTATGGAAATTCTGCGGCGCGACGGCAGTTATGAAACCTTGGAAGCCCACGGCCGAAGGCTGATGGAGATCCAACACACAGCCCTTGAGGATGCCGGCATCGCTCATCAGGTCGTCGGCGAGCCGGCCCTTTTCGACGTTGTTTTCAGTGCCCTGCCGGTGCGCGACTACCGGGAACACCAAAAGGAAAATTCTTCGCACAACAGCATCTACAACAAGGCGCTGCGTGACAGCGGCATCCTTAAAGCGCCAAGCAAGCTCTACGTCTCCCTTGCCCTCACCGAGGATGATTTTTCAATGATGCAAGCCGCCGTCAAAGCCGGCATCACCACGCTTACATCATCAGCATAATGTTCCGATCGATAGGTCGTACTATTTCCAAGATGAATATAACCTTCATCTCGGTTCGGCCATTCGGCCGCGGCGCAGTCGCGCCGTACCGTTTTCGGCATTCTTGGTGTGTCATTTCAACGTGAAAACGCTATCAAACATTTACCCTTCCTTAATCAGGCTCTGCGATCCTGGGAGCCCGACTGTCCATCAGGAGAGAGGAGCGAGCCTGAACCTGTCCATTGTCAGGAAATTTGGGACTGATGGCGGCTTGAGATAAGAGAGGCTCTGGCTCATCGAATTGATGGGATTATGCAGGGGCGATCGGACGTTTGCGCGCCACGAACTGACGCGGCGGATCTTCAACATTCTGCGGGAAACAGGACGGCCGATGACGGCGCGGAGGATCACCGATCAGATCGTCGAGGACAAGGGAACGGATGTTGCCCCGCGCAGCTCAAGGGGCATGTTGTGCGGGCGCTGAAGCGGCAGGAGAAGGTGCTGGAGAGCAGGTTGGAAGGACGGGAGAGAGTTTGGGCCATTGCCGGTTCCGACGTGGAAAAAAGCCGGGGCCAAACTAGGTAGTGTATCAATTTGAATTCGGCATTTCTTCCCTGATTTCCTAGCCTGGGAATTTTCGCCGTTCGTGCTGCGGATTTTTGGTGGTGTGCATGCTCGATAATATGCCTTCAGCAGCGACTAAAAAAATCGTTTCGCGTTAACTCTGGATTAACCGCAATAGGCGACCTTGGCGTTAGATCCACCATTTGGACGAGCGCCATGACCTTCCCCCTGCAGGAATTCGAGTACGAGTCTGAACAGACCATACGCATGATCGATCAGAACGGTGAGCCTTGGTTTGTGCTCGCTGACGTTTGTCGCGTTCTCGAAATCAGAAACCCGCGTGATGCGGCAGGGCGCTTAGAGATGACGACGAGAAAACGACTGTCGGCATTACCGACGGTCAGGCGGGCCGCAGAGCGCAATCGCTCAACATCATAAACGAATCAGGGCTTTACAGCCTAGTTCTCACTAGCCGTAAGCCTGAAGCCAAACGTTTCAAGAAGTGGATCACGTCTGAAGTTCTTCCCTCGATTCGCCGCACTGGACAGTATGGAGTTTCCCGAGCGCCTGCGTTCATTCGGCGTTTTAATGCCAATTGGGATCGGGTCGAGTCGGGTTATTTCTCAGTCATTGCAGAGCTTGCCATTCGCGTATGGGGTCGGTTTGAACAGGCTGGCTACACCATGGCCGATCGCGGCCCGGATGGGAAAGAGATAAGACCAGATGTCAGCGTTGGGATGCTATTCTCTGGCTGGCTTCAAGAGCATCATCCAGAACTAGCGGACAACTACTCTACATATCGACACGTTATGCCTGAGAAGGTTGTAGACGCTCGGCAATATCCCCTTGGCATGCTGCCGTTATTTATTGAGTTTGTGGACAGCGTTTGGCTTCCAGAGCGTGCAAAAAACTATTTTCGGTCTCGCGACCCAGACGCGCTTGAATATCTTCCAAGGCTACTACCGAAAGACGAGGCCGCTTAGGCCGTGTTGCTGCCATGCATGTTTCTCGTGGGCCTGATCGCAACTTCACCCTTCCACGCCAGCGAGAATGACCATCAGCGGCTGCCAGTGGATGTTTGGGCACGATGATGAATAAGACCTTGAAGGAGATAAATATGAAAAGACTATCGCTAGCGGCCGCTGTTCTGGCGTTGCCGGTGCTTATGCCTGCGGGCTGCGCGCCGCTCCTTGAGGATACGGCCTCACCGCGGGATGCTGGCGTTAAGAACGAAAATAGGGACAATTCTTCAGTGGCCCCGCTGCTGAATCGCGATTCACTTGGCAATACCTCATTTGGTCAATGCCTTAACAGGGCTGAAAGGCGACGCATCATCTGTCAGCAACGCGCGCGCGATGGAGTCGAAATCGAGAGGTGTTACAGTGAAGAGGATCGGCAAATATTGTGGTGTCAGCGAGAATGGGACCGGAGAATTGGCCTGCCCTAGGGCTTATAGCGGCTTAGTCTTCTTCGTGGAGTTCAGGGACGGCCCAGATTCCTGGTAGATGATTCGATCCTGGTGAAGCTGCGGCATCAAGCGAGCTGTTGGATATGAGAATGGCATTGCTCAGCCCATCGAATCGGGCTGATAGATCTTCCATTTTTCTTACGCTTTCGACGCGCAAGTTCCTCAGATCATCCGTCACGCTCTTCATCGACGCTTTGTAAGCCGATAACCACTCACTTTGTGACTTTTCGTAAGCCGCGAGGTGCTCTTGCTGAGATTGTTCATATGATGCCAGCCGTTCGTTTTGAACGGACCGATATTCAAAACCGAGCGCCAATAGACCCGCGGTGTATATACCGAGAATGGTCGCAATCAGCCCAAGCCCCACCCCGCGCTTCGATCCGGATTGATCAATGCGGCGTTGGATTTCGCTCAGATCCCTAGCGGTCAGAACGCCACGATCAGAAGGCAAGGCACGCTCCTGTGCATTTCCATCGGAGTGAGTTTCTATACGAAAGCGGTCAAGGGCGGTAGCCATAATTCGCCTCAAAGTTTTTTGAAAACGAGTTTTGTCGCGTCAGTGGATAATAGCTCTTTCTGAATTAGAGGAAAGAACTTTCGTTTCGGAAATTTCTCTTATTTTGAATGAGTTAGAATAGCATATTCGGAAACAGTTTATCAACTAATAGTAGAAAAACTGGTTTATATGATGTAATTTCCAGGTTCGATTAAGCCGCTTTCTTCCGCTTCTTGTAAGGCCCACGCTTTCCGCCTTTCGGCGCAGCAGCATCGATCACAGCAACCACATCTTCCAAAGCCTGTCAGTCACGCCTGCGGCCATGGCAGGCATGACCTTCAGCATCTTGTGAATGTGCACGAAATTGTACCAGACCGTGTAGAGAGCAACCATGTGCATGTGATTTTCGAACTTTTTCGAGAAGGCGTTCGTCAGGCAGGTAAAGCCCCGCATGTGCATACGCATCGTGAGGTTCTGACGCTCGGCATGCGAAGTGCTGACATGCTTCTGGTCAGGACTGCCCATGACATGCTGCTTCTTAGCGCCGATGCAGACTGACGGGCTGTATTTGCGCTCCGCCCCCTTCTCGGGCGGCTCACCGTACATCTTGACCAGCATCGCGTAATCAATATCAGCGCCAAAGGCTTCTTCGACGGCCTCCAGATAGGCCTTGTGGCCATCTGTGGTGAGCTGCACGCGGTTGGCCAGGCGATCACGAAGGTCGTCCATGAATGCGAGTGCGTATTCGCTGTCACGGCCGCCGACAAGCCAGGAGATGATCAACTTGCTGTCGCTGTCGATCTCACCACGTCTGGCGATCGGGATAGCCCTATCAACGGACGTGAACCGCTGGTTGTCATCGAACAGGACGCCGGTAATGTCGCCATCACCATCCTGTCGTGTGCGCACAATGCGACGCTTCGCCATGAGAACTCCTCAGGCTTGAAGCGTGGCACCGGCCTTGACCAGAAGACGACGGAAAGGATACCTTCGGTTGTTGTTATCTGCTGCCAGTGACCAGTGAATTGGCTGGTGTCGAGGGGTTGGAGTTGGTAGCTTCGGCCCCTCAGCGTTTGGGGGGCACCTCAACTATCGAATGCGGGCATAGCACGGCTCGGCAGAAAATAAAGTTGAATCCCATCAATATGTTGCGGTGAATTTTAGAAACAGCCACATGATGTGGTTTTTTGGTCCGTGTCACTTTCCCTGCCAATCCCCTGCCCACTGCCTCGAAGGCTTGGAAGTCGCCGCTGACGCGGCCACCAACAGAAACAGCGTCCCGTTCGGCTTCCGGCGATTGTTCTCGCGTCAAGTCATCTCACCGGCACAGCACGCCAGATAAACGCCAACACGGTGGTGCTGGCCGATCTCGGCTCGACGAAGACGGCTGAAATAGCTTTCGGCTTGGTTGGTGCAGGCACCCTCATCGGAGAACGCGAAGCTGTGGTTGATGCGCTTCGTCTCGTAATGGGTGTGCAGGATATCCCAGGACGGCGCCTCGTCGGCTTAGACCGTCGTGCCGCGCTCGTCGATGTTGTGTATCATGTCGGTGGCATCGTCCTCCTGGTCGACCACGAACGGCAGGGCGCGCCCCTTGCGCTCACGCATCACCAAGACGCAACGGCGCTTGCCTGACTGGTCTCAGCTAGGCGACGGTCCTTTCGGTCCTCTTTCTTGTTCTCCGGCTTCACATGGCCGGCAAAATTGGCACCGTCGATCTGGACCTCGCCCTGGAGTTGGGGGCCAAGCACGTTCTCTCGGTCCATCGCCTCGCGAAGCTTGTGCGCCAAAACGAACGCCGTTTTGTACTGGACGCCAAGATCACGGCAGAGCTGCAAGGCGCTGATGCCTTTCGCCCCGTTCATGAAGATAGCCTGTCGGTCAAAATTCCGTGGGGCCTGGCATTACGGCGTAATCGGCGATGAACCTGACGATCGCCCGGTAGCGCCAAGCGCTCGCATGATCGTGCGCGCGACCGCCTCAGTGTTGGGCTCCGCCGACTTCAGCATCTCGATACGATCGAACAGGTCGGGGTCGCTTTCGACGGCTTTGCGAACGGCGTGGCCAAAGGCTTGGCGCAATTCGGTGCCGATGTTGAACTTGCAGATCGCCGTCGTGGCGGAAAGATGTTTTCGCTGGGCAGTGGAGACACCGGAGCCGCCGTGGATGACAAGCGGCAGATCTGTTTCCGCTTCGATCGCGGCGAGTGCCACCTCATCGAGCCTCGATCGCTGGTCCTTTTGCAGATGGACATTACCGATCGAGATCGCCATGGCGTCGACCCCCGTCTCCCGGGCGAAGCGTGCTGCCTCATCAGGATCGGTGCCGGCCGAATGCTCTCCTTCAGCATAGCCGACGAAACCGATCTCGCCCTCGCAGGACAGGCCGGCCTCATGGGCCATGGCGGCGATATCAGCCGTTTCCTCGATATTCTGGTCAAGTAGCTTTCTGGAGCCGTCGAACATCACCGAGGTGAACCCGCAATCGATCGCCAGGCGGCATTCTTCGATGGTGTAGCCGTGATCGAGATGGATCACGACCGGCACGGACGCCTCGTCGGCGAGATGACCGAACATGGCGGCCAGCACGGGAAGCGGCGTGTGCTTTCGGCAGCCAGGCCCAGCCTGCAGGATGACCGGTGCCTGCTCCGCCTCGGCCGCGGCGATAAAAGCGCGAGAATCCTCCCAGCCGAGGCAGACCAGCCCCGGCACGGCATAGCCTTCGGCGAGGGCAGGCTGGAGGACATCGGCAAGCGCGGCTCGCGTCATTTGAACTTGGCGATCATGTCTTTGATGCCGGGGATGGTCTCGATCTGATAGGCATGACTCGGCTGAAAGTACTGAATGAGTGAACGTTGCGAGAGGCCGCCGAGGATGGTGAAGTAATACATCTCGTAGCCCGGCAGCACCGCGCAGGGGTGATAGCCGTTATCGAGGCAGATCGTCGAGCCGTCGACGATGTGATAGGCATCGCCCGATTTGCCGTCCTCCCGCTGCAGCATCTGCACGCCCGAACCGTGGTTCGGCCGGAAACGGAAATTATAGGTCTCGTCGTGGCGGGTTTCGTCCGGCAGGCGATCGGTGTCATGCTTGTGGCTCGGAAAACCGGACCAGCCGCCAGCCCCCACCGTGAAAAGCTCGGATACCAGCAGGCGGCCGACCCTGTCGGCCTGTTTTTGGCCGAGGATGTGCTTGATCTTGCGGTGGGTCTTGGTGTCGTCGGAGCCATATTGCACCAGATCGAGCGCGTCCGAGCGCACATCGAACGGCTCCAGTACCTTGTCGTACTTTGCACCGGCAACGAACACCTCGGTCTCATCGGAGACAGAGACGATCTCGGCCTTGGCGCCTGTCGGCACGTAGACGCCTTCCGGCTCACCGTCCCAGACATCGACACCGCGGCCGCCCAGATCAGCGAACGCCATGCCCTCGACATCGACATTGACGCTGCCGGTCGCCGGCACGATGCAGGTCTCGTAACCCGGCACCTGGTAGGTGAAGGCCTGGCCTTTGGCAAGTTTGGCGATGTTGAAGTAGTTGAGCGGAACCGTCGGGTTGTCGGCGTCGACGATCGGCTTGTTCCGGTTGTCATAAGGCGCGATATGCATGGGCAGTCCTTCTTCAGGGATCAGTCGGTCCAGGATGTGTGGCCAGAAAGTCTTCGAGCTCGGCCGTCGTCGGCATGGCCGGCGCGCAGCCCACTTTGGCGACAACGATGGCCGCTGACGCCGAGCCGCGCAGCACGCAGTCACGAAGATTGTGGCTACCTGCCATGGACGCGATGAAGCCGCCCATGAAGGCATCGCCCGCCCCGGTGGGCTTGAGCGCGTCGACCGGGTAGATGCCCGTCCGGAATTCTTCATCACCAGTGATGGTGATCGCCCCGCGCTCGCCCATCTTGTAGATGACGATCGCGGCTGTGCTCCTGGCGAGGTCGCGGGCCATGTCCAGCCCCTTCTCCTTGGCGCCCGCCATGAAACCGAACTCGTCGTCATTGCCGATCACGATGTCACAGGCGCGGCCCGCGCGTGAGTAGACCTCAGAGGCGACCTCGGCTGACGGCCAGGAATAGGGGCGGTAATCGAGATCGAAAATCAGCGGAAGGCCGGCGGCCTTGGCGAGATCGAAAGCATGGAAGCTGGCGGCGCGAGAAGGCTCGGCGGCAAAGACCGTTCCGGTCGTGATTAACGCGCCGTAGGCGCTGAAGTCGACGGCGGATACGTCCTCGACAGTCATCTCGAAATCTGCGGCGCCGTTCCTGTAAATGACGGATTGGTGATCCTCGATTCTGCTCTCGACCACCGCGAGTGAGTTCCTCGCCTCGCCGCCGACCGAGCGCACATGGCGCGTATCGATGCCGTAATGGGCCAGCTGGTTCAGGCAATAGCGGCCGATGCTGTCGTCGGAAACACAAGTGACCAGGGCGGCAGCGCCGCCATGCCGGCAGATGGCCACACCGATATTGCTCGACGAGCCCCCAAGGCAGCAGACGAAACGCTCGGCCTCCTCGGTCTTCGTGCCCGGCGGGTCCGGATAGAAATCCATCCCCGCACGCCCGATGATCAAAAACGTTTCGGGCCGTTCGCCGAAGAGGTCCATGGCCGGCATCACACGCCCTTCCGCTGGCGGTCGCGGCCTGCTTCCCAGTCCCGGTGGGCGCTGCGTACCCGCTCGCTCTCGCTCACCTCAGGTGTGCCACACTCCCACCACGCATGACCCTCTGTGGTCCAGCCCTCATAGGCATCGACCTTCATGACGATCACCGACGTCTTGTCGCTGGCCTTCGCGCGTTTGAAGGCGTCCGCCAGCTCGTCGGGATTGGCGACGGTCTCGGCTTCGGCTCCCATCGCACGCGCATGCGCCTCGAAATCGACGCCAAAGGCGTCCGGCACCGTCGGGCAGTCGGCGAACAAGCAGTTGAAGCTCTCATTGCCCGTGCCGTTCTGCAGCTTGTTGATGACAGCAAAGCCGCCATTGTCGAGCACCAGGATGATCAGCTTTTTCCGGGTGAGCGCCGCGGAGTAGATATCGGAATTCATGAGGAGATAGGAGCCGTCGCCGGTGAAGACGATCGTGTCCTTGTCGGGTTCCCTTTCGCTCTGCGCGATCCGAGCCCCCCAACCGCCGGCGATCTCGTAGCCCATGCAGGAAAAGCCGAACTCGACGTCGACGGTGCCGATCTCCAGGGTTCGCCAGTTCGCGGTGACCTCAGCGGGCAGGCCACCGGCCGCCGCGACCACCCGATCCTTCGGATCGCAAAGCGCGTTCACCACGCCGATCGCCTGGGCGTAGGAATTGGGGCGATTGGTGTCGGTCCTGACATTATCGACGACATAAGAGTCCCAGGATTTTCGTACCGCTTTCGCCTGCTCGACCCAATCCGCCGGCGCCTTAAAGTCAACGAGTGCAGCACCGAGTGCTGCAATACTGACTTTGGCGTCGCCGACTATCGGGAGGGAGCGGTGTTTGCCGGCATCATGGCGCGCGGCGTTCAGCGAGATCAGGCGTGCGTCCTTGGCAAACGCCGTCCAGGAGCCGGTGGTGAAGTCCTGAAGGCGGGTGCCGACGGCGAGAATGACATCGGCCTTCTCCGCGATCGCATTCGCGCTGTCCGAGCCGGTGACGCCGATCGGCCCGATATTCAGCGGATGCTCCGCCACCATATTCGCGCGCCCGGCGATCGTCTCGACTACCGGGATGCCATGCTTCTCGGCAAGGGCGGTGAGTTCGGCAACAGCGCCTGAATACTGCACGCCGCCGCCAGCGATAATTATTGGTCGGGACGCCGACCGCGTTAACGCCGCAGCAGCGGCGACCTCGTCAGTGTCTGGGGACTGTCTTCTTATGTGGTGGGTTTTTTCTTCGAACAGTTCGGTGGGGTAGTCGTAGGCCCAGCCTTGGACGTCTTGCGGGAGTGCGAGAAAAGCGGGGCCGCAGTCGGCGGGATCGAGCATGGTGGCCAGGGCTGCGGGCAAGGACTGGATGATCTGGGCGGGGTGGGTGATGCGGTCCCAGTAACGGGAAACTGCCTGGAAGCCGTCGTTCAGCCCCATGGCGGGATTGCCGAAATGCTCGAGCTGCTGCAGCACGGGATCGGGCAGGCGCGTGGTGTAAGCGTCGCCGCACAGCATCAGCATCGGCAGGCGGTTGGCATGGGCGAGCGCCGCCGAGGTGTAGAGATTGGCGGTGCCGGGGCCGGCGGAGGCCGTGCAGAACATGAAGCGCCGACGGAGGTGATATTTGGCATAAGCGGCCGCGGCAAAGCCCATGCTCTGCTCGTTCTGGCCGCGATAAAGCGGGAGCACGTCCCGGTGATCATAGAGCGCCTCGCCGAGGCAGGTGACGTTGCCATGGCCGAAAATGCCGAAACCGCCGCCGCAAACACGGGTACGCTCGCCGTCGATCTCGATATATTGTGCGGCCAGATACCTGACAATCGCCTGCGCCGTCGTGAGGCGTATCTCACTGCCTTCCATGCTCAACTCGGTTTCCTCCCACCGACAAAACTCAAGGTCCCGTCGAATATTCATGGACGATCACCCCTTATCGAAGATACGCATTTTGCAACCGGTTGCAAACAGTTTGTCCAGAGGGCTTGATCAGACAGGAGATCGGAATTGGGGCAGGAAATCGGGATCGGCATCGTCGGCGGCGGCTATATGGGCAAGGCCCATGCT
>JBPCVQ010000253.1:0-2907 GCA_051010395.1 Geminicoccaceae bacterium
GGCTGCGTGTGCCGCTGAGCGATGGGCAGGAGGTCGAGCTGACTGCTGCCGATGTCCGCGACAGTCTGATGATGCGGGCGGATTACACGTCGAAGACGCAAGAGTTGGCGGATCAACGCCGCCAGCTAGAGCAAGAGCGTCTCGCCGTGCAAAATCTGACTGCGAGTCTGGCTGCGATGAAGGACGGTGGCGGGGTTCCGCCCATGCCGCCTGCCGAGATGCTTCAAGATGACCCTGTGGGCTATCTCTCTGCGGAGAGGGCGCACAAGGATGCCAAGGAAAATCTGGAAGCTGCACAGAGGGCAGCGGGGGCCGCCCAAGCCGAGCAAACCGCTCGGTGGAAGGATGAAAACGACCGCCGCGTGCTTGAGCTAATTCCAGAGTGGAAGGACCACACCCGTCAATCGAGCGAGATGGCGGCGCTTCGCAATCATCTCGTGACCAACGTCGGGTTTACGGCTCAGGAGTTTGACGAGAGTTTCGGCAAGGCCTTGGTTCATTCCGGGGTCGCCAAGCTCGCGCGGGATTCCCTTGTCCTTCATCAAGCCTTGGCGAAGCGGAACGGGACCGGCAATGGCACCGGCGCAAAGCGTGTCGTCAAGAAGCCGGTGAATGTCAGTGGCCAGCCAGCCGCAAGCGGATCGAGCACAGAGGCGCGATTGCAGAAAGGCGTCGACAAAGCGCTGAAGGATCTGCAACAGCGACGCTCGATTGACCCACTCCAGGATGCCGTTGCGCATGTCGAGGCGCGCATGGCATTGGCGAGGGGAGCAAAGCGTCGCGCCTAACCTCATGAGGCTGCGACATGGCTGGACCGCCCGTTACGAATACCACCATCCACTCCGAGCTCGTGGATGTCCTAGAGGATCTTGACACCGAGATCCGCAACGTCGACCCGGAAATGACGCCGTACTACTCGAATTCCCAGAAGGGCACGGCGAACAATCCCACCCAGCATGAATGGCTGACCGATACCTACCGCGCCGCGCGCAACGTGCCGGCTGCCGAAGGCTTCGACGCGACCTTCCCGGCACATGTGCCGCGCGTCAGACTGAGCAACACCAACCAGATCGCCGAGGACAGCGCGATCGTGTCCGACACCACCAATGCGTCGGGTACGGCCACGACCATGACGGAAATCGTCTATCAGGCGGTCAAGAAGGGCGTCGAAGTCCGGCGCGACGTTGAGACCGTGCTCGTGGCCAATGTGGCCAAGGATGGGACAGACCCGCGCAAGCTGGGTTCGCACGCCACCTGGATGACCAATGGCGGTGTGGGCACTGACGACATGCTCGGTGCTACTGGATCGCTCGGGGTTGGCGATGGCTCTACCGCGGTGACGCCAGGCACGGCGCGGGCCATGACGATCGGTCAGGTCGATACGGCGATGCAGCTTGTTTACACCGCGACCGGGCGCATCGGCACGCGCATGTTGATGATGAGCGAGGACCTTAAGAAAAAGTTCTCCAAGCTCAATTTCGCTGGCGGCGGCACGGATGTGGCCGCGCTAGAAGCGACTGTCACCGGCCCAAGGCCAACCTTTTCGGTTGGCGCGGTCAATGTCTACATCACCGACTTTGGCCGTATCGATCTTGTGCCCAACGTTTTCATGTCGGACACCACGCAGGCCTTGACCGGGTTTGCCGGCGACGGCACCGATCACCAGGCAATGTTGCTCGATCGGCGTTTCTATGGGGTCAACACCCTTCCGGGTCGGTCGTTCAAGACCACGCCGCTCGCCAAGACGGGCTCGGCTGAGAAGTGGATGATCGAGTGGGAAGGCACGCTCAAGATCCACAATCAGAAAGCGCACGCGACCATCTTTGCGCTTGACCCGGCGCTGTAGCCGCGGCTGGTGAGCCACTGAGATGTCGGTCGCTCAAAGGCGACCGCTGCACACATCCCCGGATGGCCGTCAGTGGGTCTTTGACCTCGAACACGACGGGGGCAAGACCTACTACGCCATTCGGGAGATCGTGCCGGCTGAGCTTCATCAGAACCTGATGGACAACCTTGCCGCCATTCGGAGTGAGTGGCGGGCAGGATCGATGATCGGCAACACCCAGCGCCACTGGATGCACGCGGCGACGCTCACGCCCGACATGGTGCGTGAGTGGACGAAGGAACTAGGCGACCCGAACACCGACGACGGCAACAAGGCCTGGATGAAGCGCTTGAACGACATCGAGTTCGGGCGCCTGCGCGCGAGCGGCGGCAAGCTATGACGCTGGCGACCAAGGCTGAGCTGCGGACCGATGTCGGCAACTGGTTGAACCGGGCGACGGATGCCGATTTTCTCGCCCGGTTCGATAGTTTCCTGGCACTTGCCGAAGATGATATCGGGAAAAAGCTACGTTCGAAGGTCAACGAGCGGCGGTTGACGGCAACGCTCAACGAGCGCTGGGAGAACAACCCTACCGGCAGCCGCCAAGTCCGTTCGATCTCGATCCTGAACAACGGCGACTACCAGGACGGCGGGCCGTTGACCTATCTGACATATCAGCGCGCCGTCGCTCGTTATGGAGAAGGTGCCGGGGCCAGCGATCTGGTGAGGGCGTACACCCTTGTCGGCGAGCAAATCGGCTTCTTCCCTTTTCCCTCAGAAGATCTGACCAGCACCCTTCAATTCGAGATCGTCGCCTATGTCCGGCCTGACCCGCTTCTTCTGGACGCAGACAACAACGAGGTGTTGACGACATACCCTAGCGTTTACCTCTGGGGCACACTGCTGCAGACGGCGGACTATTACGGGCGCGGTGGGGATAAAGTGAAGTGGGGGGAGAGCTACTTAGCAGCGATCGATGATGCCAACGTGGAGGCAGACGACCTGCCTGGCGACTCTCTTATTCAGGTGGCGTGCTGATGGGGTTCCCTTGGGCAATGCGCAGTCGCAGCCGACCGCAGAAC
>JBPCVQ010000254.1:0-3881 GCA_051010395.1 Geminicoccaceae bacterium
TCAGAGAAGACGTCGTCAACGCCTATCTCAGATAGATTGAAAGAGATAATAGGCCCGAAGACCATTTCCAGCGCTAACGAGGCCAGCTACTCGCCGAACTAGTCGGAACAGAAAGCAAGGTCACCAACACACACATCGGCAATTGGCTTCCTGGTGGCTTTATTTTACGTCGCATCGATCGTCCTCCTCGAAGGTTGATACGGATACGACGCCCTCACGGGACAAGTCGTACCCGCAGGGGTTGGAACACACACACAAAGTGTCATACACCCAGAAAACCTAGCATAAGGGGAGGGAAAACGCACCATGCTCAAAGAGCTCGTCATGATCCAGATTATTGCTGTTTAAAATTGCGCTGTTGGCTTAGGGCCGCGGCCCGACGGGGAGTTCATCGGGCCGCGGCCACATCGACCTCGCGATGATAGTCAGCAAAGTTTAAGGCTTGCTTATCCTGTCCGTTATCGGCGTTTGCCTTACAAACTGCCCGTAGTCTTCCCCCCTGGGCTACTCGACCAACTACGCCATGAAAACCGGCATGCTTGCCGAGAGCCTTCTCCTTATCGGCGTAACCTGAAAGTTACCCGCTCGTTGCGCGGCATGGCTTGGTGGGAAAGCCGCTACCTGCAAAGCCTGGTTGCGCAACCTCCTTCGTTGGTCAACGCCAAGGCCCATCAAAGCCATGTAGAGATCCGATCATTGAAGAGGGAGGGGGGGGACGTCGCTCAAAAACGTACATCGCACTCTGCCGATCTCCGTCTCGCCGAGACAGCCCCGATGATCTTGCACCCTGCCATCCCAGCATGTACCCCCATGGTATTGCGAACCAGCCTCAGATCTGGAAAAGGAAACCTCGTCATGGCCACAGATAACGACCTAAGGGATCATGCCAAGCTTGTGGCCAAGGATATCAAGGCAGGCAAGGCTACAGCGAAAACCGAGCAGGCAAGGGAGTTCATGGAGGAGACCCCCGAGGCTGTCCTGGGTGTGGTCGGCCTGATCCAACAAGCAGCCGGGCGCAACAAGCCTAACCAAGCGCTGGTCTATGCTTATGCTTACATGTTCACCTGCGGGCTCGAAATGATTCGCTATCAGACCGAGCGGGACCAAGAGTGGGCTGAAGACCTGGTCGATAATGTCAGATGCATGTTGGAGCTACTCGGTGAAAGTAGGGCCATTGACCCTGGTTTGATGATGCTCCTGCTCAACTGCTTCATCGAGGCCCAGCTGGAACCGGGTGACGATCTCACCCGCCTGCTGGGTGAGCTCACGCTCGATCGTGCCGGCGACGACCTTCCGGACGATCTACCGTCGGATATCGGCGTTCTGTTCGATGGCCTGGTGCAGGAAGTCGGGAACAACGAATTCCAAGTCCATGATGCCATCTCCGAGATCAGCCGAGCCCTGCCTCCAGAGTTTCGCCAGGCGATGCTCCCACAGCTCGTCACCGCCGAAAACCCGGTCCTGCGCGATGCCGCCACGCTGTACCTGCTCGACCCATCATCGGAGGTGCGCCAGAGTTTTTGCCAGGTCATGAGCGAGAACGCGTCACCGGAGATAGTCTCCCCGGCTGCTTTGCGCCGCATGATCGCGTTGCGCAACTGGTTGCCCGAGAGGGAACGTCACCGCCTCGACGCGGCCATTAAGAAAGCCAGGCAAAAGCAAGTTGACTGCGCCTCATGGCCGGCAAGGCAGGTTCTCGATATCCAGGCATCCAATATCGACGGTGTTGGCGCGCAAAGCATTTTCGCCATCGTCAAGGATGGACGAAAGCACATCATTGCCAGCCTGCTGGTCAAGCAGGGTGTCGGGATTGCGGATGCCTGGTGTCTCCGGGATCAAACCAAGGCCGATGTCACGGGCTTTACCGCCGAGGTCCATGCCCGGACCGAGTCAGACCCTGTCGATCTGGATTTTGTCCGCTTGCTGATCGCCCATCATCTGGCCGTCGGGCTGGATGCCGGCAAGGTGCCGTCCGCAGGGCTGCTTGATGTCGTTGAAGCTACCGGTATCGAGACATGCCATCCATCCGCGCTGACCGTCGATGAACTGATCACCATCCTCGGCAAGGACATCAGCCAGGAGAAGCTCGGTCCCAAAGCGGTCGACGAGGTTGTACAGAACAGCGCCGGTTGGCTCGACCAGTTCGATTTCATGGAATCCTGGTTTGAAAATGATGCCTTGGTCGAGGAGGTCCTCGACAGAAACCCAAGGTCAAAAACGCCTGGCAAGATCAAGGCGGTCATCAAGTCGGTTCTGGAACCCCGCCGGGTGAAATGGGCGGAACGGTTCCTATGGACAGCCCTATGGATGAAGCAGCAGAAGAAGGCGGCCTGGCAGGAGTTTTTCATCATGGGTCTGGAGCTGCATCGAAAGCGGCCGCTTGCTCAAATCCCAACCATGCACAATATCGCCAAGGTCACCGTGGAAGTTGGTGTTAATCCCTGGTTCTGACCAAAGACAGCGATCCTGAGTCTGACAGCGTACCGTCACTATCAATTAGAGCTCTCTGGCAAATTTTGGAACGTCATCAGATGCCGGCGTTCCCGCCCCAAACCAAGCAAGGTCGCCAATCATGACCCCCGATGACATTCGAAGCGCGTTGGAAGCCGCTGAGGATTTGCCCAGAGAGGCGCTGCACGCTGGCATGAAGGTCGCAGCGGACTTTGCACCATCGGTGATTACCGTTGTCGAGAAGACTGCTGTCGGTCGCCCCTTGTCGTTGGCCGACAAACAACTGCTGTTCTATGCCGGGCATGCATTTCACTGATCCATCCCATATGGCTCGCTTTTGTATCACAAGAGACCCAACAATCTGGCAAGATATTCGATCATGGCTAAAACATCCCGCGCTGCAACCAAACTGATCAAGCTGAAGGTGACGCTTCAGGGCATTCGGCCACCAATATGGCGACGCCTTCTGATGCCAGGATGGATAACATTGGGTGATCTCCATTGGGCGATTCAAGCGACGATGGGGTGGGGAAATTGCCACCTACATCAATTTGATATCGCCGACCGCGTCTATGGCGACCCGCAGTCCGTCGATAGCGTCGACGATGAAGAGTGTTTGACGCTAGACAAGGTGGTGAGATCGCACGTCGCTCGTTTCCTTTACACCTACGACTTTGGTGACGATTGGGAACATGTGATCACAATCGAAGGGACACAGCCAACGCTCGATGGTGAGGCATATCCAGCCTGCGTCGCTGGAAGGCGGAATGGCCCACCAGAGGATTGTGGGGGGTGCTGGGGCTACCAGGAGATGCTGAACGCACTCGCCGACCCAGACCACCCAGGTCATGATCAATGGATTGAAATGACCGATGATGGCTTCGATCCGGAGGCGTTCTCGGCGAAGGCTGCCAACGCACTCCTCGCCTACCGGTTTGGGCAACAGGGAGCGCCAACGATCCATCCACATCGCCGTTGGACGCGTGGCTAGACGGTTGATTAGAGATTGACTTCTTTGATGGCCCAGGAAAATCAGGAAGCAGCCATTTGGGGCAGGCCGCGAGACGGTGTGCCGGCGGCGTTTCAAAGTAAAAACTCTCACGCGGTGCGGGAAAATGGGGGCTGATATATTCGGACTTTACTAGCGTCGGACCGATCACGCGTCTGAATACTCCGCAACACTTTGAAATGACTACGAAAAATTTGTCATAATGGAGATTATCGATTAAGATAGTTTTGGCCTGTCCCTATTTTTGGACGTGGTCAGGTTGCATCGTCGTCTGGGAGAAGGGTGACATGCCAGGCATTCATCCTAGCCATGCTTCTACGCCTGCCCAAGCAGCAGAACAACGTCCTCCTGCCGAGGTTTCCCCGCTAGCGCAGCATGGTGTTTGTCCTGCGTCGCAGGCATCCCCGGCCCTGCTTTCCTC
>JBPCVQ010000255.1:0-7167 GCA_051010395.1 Geminicoccaceae bacterium
CGCCGCCGAGCTGATCGCCGTCTACGAGGCAGGCGAAGACTGGCGGGAGGCCGACGACCGCTTTCACGATGCCATCCACGAGGCCTCTGGCAACCCGCTCTTCAACCAGGTGATCCGGCAAATTCAAAAGACCTTTCACGAGATCTACGAAGCACCCTTCGGCGAGCCTGAGCTTGGACGCGCGACGATTCCCATGCATCAAGGCCTGGCCGTGGCGATCGCGGAAGGCGACGAGGAGGCTGCCGCCACGATCATGGCGGAGATCATGGATCGTCTCGAAGACGACGTGCGCGCTGTTGTGAAGAACGCAGGCCATGGATGACCGGCAGGACGATCCGCTCATGGCGCCCATGCCGGACTTGGCGACAATGCTCGCCGCGGCCCACTGCGCCGATGCCGGATCTGTGACGCCGCCGATCTATCAGACGTCGCTGTTCACCTTCGAGAATTTCCAGGCCTTCGAAGACCGCATGGCCGGGAAGACCGACCAGTCCATCTACACACGCGTGCAGAACCCGACCGTCGCCGCTTTCGAGGTGATGATGGCGAAGGCCGAAGAGGGCGAGGCCGCGGTCGGCTTCGCGTCGGGCATGGCGGCAATCGCTTCGACATTGTTTGCGTTCTTGAAACCTGGCGACCGGGTTGCCTGCATCGAGCATGTCTATCCGGACACCTACCGCCTTTTCGAGCGGATGCTTCGCCCCTTCGGCGTCGAGGTCGCCTATCACCCCCCGAAAGCCTTTGAAGATGACCCGGATCTCCTGGAGGGTGTGCGCCTCGCTTTTCTGGAGAGCCCGAGCTCGGTGATGTTCAAGGTCATGGATCTTGCCAAGGTCGCGGGCCATGCGCGCCGGCATCAAGCACTGACCGTAATCGACAATTCCTGGGCGAGCCCAGTTTTTCAGCGACCGCTCACATCAGGCATCGATGTCGTCCTGCATTCCGCATCCAAATATATCGGTGGACATTCCGATACCGTAGCCGGCGTTGTGATCGCATCCGCCGAGCGGATCGCGCGCATTCGCGACCTTACGCTGCCGTTGCTCGGCGGCAAGCTCGCCCCGTTTGAGGCCTTTCTCCTGATGCGCGGCCTGCGTACGCTGAAGGCGCGCATGCGTCAGCACCAGGCGACGGCGGATCTCTTCGCCGACCGTTTGGCGACGCTCGACGGCATCAAGGCGGTCAACGCGCCCGGCCCCAATGCCGTGCCTGGACTGGAAGGTCGATCGGGTCTCATGTCGATCGAGTTCGATGACGGCATCGACATCCCGAATTTCGCCGACGCGCTCCGCCTGTTCAAGCTGGGCGTGAGCTGGGGCGGTTTCGAAAGTCTGATCCTTCCAGCGAAGGTCGCACTCGCCCAGGTCGGCGAGGAAAATTCGCTCCAGCGTTTCGGCGTCTCACCGAAGCTGGTGCGCCTCAGCCTGGGATTGGAGGACAGCGAGGATCTTTGGGAGGATTTTCTAGCGGCGCTAGAAAGCAGCAGGGCATCGTAGAACGGTGACATAATCAACAACAACGGAGGACGTGATGAAAAAACTTCTAACCGGCGTCAGCTTGGCAGCGATGCTGCTGGCGGGAACGGCAAAGGCGGAGACGACGCTGCAGCTCGTCGAGGTCATCACCAGCCCGCAGAGGACCGAGGTGCTGGAGGGCATGATCGCCAAGTTCGAGGAGGCCAATCCCGACGTCACCGTCGAGGTTACCTCGCTGCCCTGGGGCCAGGCTTTCGAAAAGCTCGCGACCATGGTGCAGGGCGGGCAGATCCCGGATGTGGTCGAGATGCCGGACCGCTGGCTCTCGCTCTACGCCAATAACGATCAGCTCGTCGATCTCGGCAGTTACATGGAGAGCTGGCCGGACGCCGGTGAACTGAACGACCGTGCCCTTCAATATGGAAGCTATGTCGGCGACACCATGTACATGGTGCCCTACGGCTTCTACCTGCGCGCCATGTTCTGGAACAAGAAGCTGTTTGCCGAAGCCGGCCTCGACGGTCCGCCCGAGACCATGGATGATTTCATGACGGCGTCCGAAGCGATCTCGGCGCTCGATGGCAAGAGCGGCTATTGCCTGCGCGGCGGTCCCGGCGGCGCCAATGGCTATGTCATGATGATGGCCAACATGATGGGCCATGACGACTATTTCGACGAGGACGGCAACAGCAGCATCAACAGCCCGGAAGCGATCCAGGGCCTGCAATTCCTGGTGGACATGTATCAGAACGGATATGTGCCCAAGGACAGCGTGAACTGGGGCTTCAACGAGATCGTCGCCGGCTTCTATTCCGGCACCTGCGCGATGCTCGACCAGGACCCGGACGCGCTGATCGCCATCGCCGAGCGTATGGACGCCGAGGACTTCGCCGTCGCCCCGATGCCGCTCGGACCAAGTGGCAAAAGTTTCCCGACGATCGGCTATGCCGGCTGGGCGATGTTCGAGGCCTCGGAAGTCAAGGACGAAGCGGCCGCGCTGATCGGTCACCTGTCGTCCCGCGAGAGCAATCTGGAATGGGCCAAATTCGTCGGCGTCATTCCCATTCACCAGGGCGCAGAACAGGACCCGGCCTTCACCGGCCCGCAATTCGAAGGCTGGTTCACCGAGATGAACGATGACCGCTGGACCCCCACGGTGATGCCGACCTACTTGGAGGAATTCGCCTACTTCGCCGACGTCATGGCGGTCCAGGGCGGCCAGGAGCTGCTGCTCGGCGAACGCACAGCGGAAGATATCGCCAATGAGTGGGCAACCTATCTCGGCGACGCCCAAAAGAAATGGCTCACAGCCCAATAAGCGGTAGGACCGCTGGCCTAGACTTGACGGTGGATGCTCGGCCTTCTCGTGAGGCCGGGCATCGGCCGGCTCGGCTTGGGGTCCTGCTGGAGCCCTATTACTACCTCAGTCCGGCGCTCATCCTGATAGCTCTTGTGATGTTCGTGCCGCTGGTCGTCGGGCTCTCCTATGCCTTTCAGAACATCGCGATCCTGAACCCGTTCAAGACGGGCTTCGTCGGGCTCGCCAATTTCGAAACGCTGCTGTTCAAGGACAAGGTGTTCTGGCGTTCGCTCTTGAACACGGTCTGGTGGACGGGCGGGTCACTCGCTTTTCAGTTCCTCCTCGGCCTTGGCCTGGCCCTCCTCCTGAACCGCCCCTTCGCCGGCCGGCGCATCGTCCAGGCGATCGTCTTCCTTCCCTGGGCCGTCCCGACCTTTCTCTCTGGCCTCACCTTCGCCTGGCTGTTCAATCCGGTGATCGGCCCCCTCCCCCACTGGATGGCCGCCCTCGGCATGTTGAGCGAGCCCTACAACATCCTGGGGGATCCTGACCTCGCCATGTGGGGGCCGATCATCGCCAATGTCTGGTTCGGCATTCCCTTCTTCGCGATCACGCTGCTCGCCGCATTGCAGGCGATCCCGAACGAACTCTACGAAGCCGCCGCTATCGACGGCGCCACGGCATGGCAACGCTTCATCAAAATCACCCTGCCCTTCCTCGCCCCGATGATCGCGATCACGGTCCTCCTTCGTACCATCTGGATCTCCAACTTCGCCGACCTGATCGTCGTCATGACCGGCGGCGGCCCCGCAAATTCAACCCAGATCCTGCCGAGCTACATCTTCACGACAGCGTACAAAAAACTTGATTTCGGCTACGCCTCGGCGATCGCGACGGCGCTCCTGCTGCTGCTTTTTCTCTACGCCGCAATTCTGATCCAGATGAGAAAACGCCTGCCGGATACGACATGAACCACGCCGCCCCCTCCTTCTCCGGATCGTTTCTTCGAATGCTCGGCCATCGCGCCGCCATCCTCGCCTATATGAGCTTTGCGCTGTTCCCGCTGTTCTGGCTGATCAAGATCGCGGTCACGCCGGACAAGCTCCTTTACAGCGAGGGCGTCCGCCTTTGGCCGTCCGCCACCACATGGACGAATTTCGACTTCGTCCTTCTGAAGAGTGATTTTCCCGCTTTCTTCAGCAATTCGATGATGGTGTCCTTCGGCACGGCGATCATGGTCACGCTGATCGCCTCCGCAGCCGGCTACGCCTTTTCCCGCTTTCGCTTCGGCGGTAAGGCGGCGGTGGTCGGGGTTATGCTGCTGACCCAGATGTTCCCGTTGGTCATGCTGATCGCCCCGATCTATCGCCTGATGACCCCGCTCGGCCTGACCGACAGCCTCGTCGGCCTGATCATCGTCTACACCGCCTTCAACGTGCCGTTCGCGACCTTCCTGATGCAGTCCTTCTTCGACGGCATCCCGAAGGAACTGGAAGAGAGTGCAATGATCGATGGCTGCACCCGTTTTTCGGCACTATGGCGCGTCATCTTCCCACTCACGCTCCCCGGCATGGCCGCCACCCTCGGCTTCGTGTTCACCGCCGCCTGGTCCGAACTCCTGTTCGCGCTGATGCTGATCAACAGTGAGGAAAAAATGACCTTCGCGGTCGGCCTCCTCACTTTCGTTTCCAAGTTCTCGGTCGACTGGGGTCAGATGATGGCCGCCGCCGTCCTCGCCCTCATCCCGGCCTGCATCTTCTTTGCCTTCATCCAGCGCTATCTCGTCCAGGGCCTGACCGCGGGTGCGGTCAAGGGGTGAATGGCACGGGAAACGAAGTGCTGGATGGCCCTACAGCCCATTTGAATTTTTCAGCGGACAATGCGTGACGTGAAATCTCCTCTGAGCCCCGCCTCCAACAATTCCAATTCACTGGAGCAATTGCTGTACTGCGTGACCAGCCCTGGTGGGACGACAAACGCATCGCCTGCTTCCAGATCAACCGGAGCCCCGCCTTCCGCGATCAGGGTCATCTTGCCATCCATGACGAAGGTGAAGTGGATGTCAGCATCATGCGTGGCTTTGGGTGGGACGCCGTCCTCGTAACGGGCGATCTGAATGCCGGCGACACCCTTGGTTCCCTTCGAGATCCCCGTATCGCGGGAAGTGAAGCCTGGAATACGGAAGGGTTGCCATTCGGCCCCTTCCTCGGTGTGGTGAACGAAGGTCTGACCGTCCCATTCCCGCTTCGGATCGCCTTTGCCGTTTGGCAGCGTCATCTCATGATCGATGGTCGTGACATGCTCGGCCGGGACACCGATTTCGATCACCTCAATGTCCGCGGATGCATGACAGACGCGATGGCGGATGCCCGGCGGCTGCGTGACGCAATCACCAGCAGTCAGACGGAGCATGTCGCCCTGGTCTTCGTAGAGAACATCGACCCAGCCTTTGTAACAAAAAATCAACTGGAACCCGACCGTGTGATAGTGAACCATATCGGGCACCGGCCCGCCGTCCGGGATGCGGATGTGGCTGGCGATGATAGCCCCACCAAGTCGCGAGGCAATCAGATCTCGATAGTGCATGCCGGCGCGCCCGATGATCCAGGGCGCCTCGTCGCGCAAGCGCCGTACCTGGAAGGCGTGCTCCGTCGGCGGCTGTTCGACCCTCGGCGTCAGGGGAGCAATCTCGATGCGCGTGCCGTTGGGTGCTGTCAGTTGCGTCTTGCCGTCTGCGAAACCTCCGACGTCATCCGTCAGAATGCGCAGCACACCCGGCGGCACGTCTACGTCTTTGGCAATTCTGATATTGAGGCCATGACCTGAGAAGCTCGCGGTCGTGGGATCGTCGGCCGGATAGATCGAGTCCAGTCGCATCCCCAGGACGTTTGTGTAGAAAGGCAGATCATCGCGCAATTCTTCTGTTGGAAGCAGCACTTCTGCTCGAACGGGAGGCCTGCTCATCGAAGCGCTCCTTCCTCTGGCAAGACCACCGCCTCGGCTTCGATTTCCACCTCATAGTCCCCAACCAGGTCCTTGATCTCCAGCAAGGTGTTGGCAGGCATGATGTTCCGGAAAACCCGACCGTGGGCGCGACTTGCTTCCTCCCAGCGTGCGGCATCCTTCATGTAGATGCGGGTCCTGACCACGTCGTCGATGCTGCCGCCGAGTGCGATGATCGCCGCTTCGATCTTGTCCAGAATATGGATCACCTGGCCTTCGACATCGCCGGGGCAGACCACGTCTCCTGACCCGTTGGTCGCGGTGGTGCCGGAGACCAGAATACGATCGCCGGCGCGAATGGCGCGGCTGTAGCCGCAAGCCGCTTCGGTCGCTGATCCGGTATCCACTCGGCTGCGAGCCGGGCGGTGACTTGACGGTGTCACGGCATAGGCTTTTGGCATCTCGCAGAGATGATGGCTGAGATCGCCGGAGGCTGTCAGGAAGGGTGGCTTTCGATATTCGTCACCGCAATCGCCCGGAATCGGGGTGATCGGCACGATCGACTGGTTGAGTCTGTCCTTGTCCGCACGATTGAGCTCAAACGAGAACAGGCGGCGATTGTCCGCGCGATGATCACGCTCACCGAGCCTGGCGCCAACAATCACCGCCGCCACCGCCGGCTGCTCGAGGACCCAGCGCGTTGCAATATTCGCAATCGAAACACCGTGATTCTCGGCGACCTCGGCAAGGGCCTGCAACAAACCCTGAAACGCCGTCCAGCCTCCGGCCGCCTCGATATAGCGCCGATATTTCATCTTGCTCCAGTCATCCGCCACGGGCGGATCATTGACTTGCCAGCGCTCGCTGAGAAAGCCGCCGCCAAGCGTTCCGAAGGCAAGCAGGCGGACGCCGTGTTCCAGACAGAAGTCAGTCATGCCATCGGCGGCCCGCCGATCGAGGAGGGAGAAGCAGATCTGATTGGTGGCGATCTCGATGCCGTTCTTGACCAGAACGCGGAGATGCGCGGTGTCGAAATTGGTGACACCGAGATGAGCGATCAGCCCTTCCTCACGGAGGCGCATGAGTTCGGTCATAGCGTCCAGATAGCCGGGATGTCGGTAGTCCCACCAATGGAACTGCATGAGGTCGAGACGCTCGACGCCAAGGCGCTCCAGCCGCTTTCGAACACCGTCGCGGACCGCGTCCGCCGTCATCGGCCCAGGCTCCGGCACCCACTTGGTCAGGATGGCGGGCGGCTTGCCCCGCTTGTCAACCAAGCGGGCGGCGGCCCGCCCCGCGACGAGCTCGGCGCTGCCGTAATGGTCGGCCATGTCGAAGCTGTCGAAGCCATCCTCGGCATAATCGACCAGCACATCGGCGAGTGCATCGAGATCGATGGTACAGCCACCCCGTTCCTGGTCCGCCATCTGCCAAAGGCCTGTGGTGATC
>JBPCVQ010000256.1:0-3624 GCA_051010395.1 Geminicoccaceae bacterium
GTCATCTGCGCAGTCCCGCACGCGCCACAGGGCGAGAGAAGTTCGCAGCTTTTCGGAGCGCTATTCCCGGTCTGATTACACCCGTCATTATCCTGGGCGGTATCTATGCCGGCCTGATGACCCCATCAGAATCGGCCGCCATGGCCGGCATCTGGGCGATCCTCATCGGATTTCTGGTGTATCGGGAACTGACCTTCAGCTCACTCATCGACTGCCTCCGACAGACGGCGCATATCACCGCCGTGATCTTTGCAATCATCGCCATGGCCACCTTCTTGAGCGTGGTGCTGACCTACTCACAAGCCCCGCAGACGATCATCGCCTATTTCACCGATCTCGGCGGCACGGCTTTGATGTTCTGGTTCGCGGTCGCCGCGATTTGCCTGATCCTCGGCACCTTCATCGAGATCGTGCCGGTCTTCTACCTTACCGTCCCGATCTTCGCAGCGATAACATTTTCCCTGAAGTTGGATATCCTGCATCTCTACGTGGTGTTCGTCGCCTTCGCCGGTATCGGCATGATCACCCCGCCGGTTTGCGTCGGTGTTTACACAGCTGCTGGCGTCGTTCGTGAAAGTCCGGAGAAAGCTTTTCGTGAGGTGCCGCTGTTTGTGGCGGTCGGGATCATCTACGGCATTCTCATGGTGCTGCTGCCGGCTGCTTCAACCTGGCTGCCAGGCGTCTTGAATTAAGCAGCAGATCCATGGTTGAATTTCAGCTCTGATCCGAACTGCCTGTCACGCGCCAGATGACATCGCCGACATCGTCAGCGACCAGCAGAGAGCGGTCAGGGCCGAGTGTCACGCCGACCGGTCGTCCGTAGGACGTCTTTTCATCCGGCGCCAGGAAACCCGATAAAATATCACGCGGCGGCCCGCATGGCTGTCCTTCCTGGAATGGCACGAAGATCACTTTGTAGCCACTGAGCGTGCTGCGGTTCCAGGAGCCATGCTGTCCGATGACCATGCCTTCCGAGAAGCCGGGCAACACACCCGCCGGCAGCCAGCAAAGGCCGAGCGATGCGGTATGCCCGCCAAGGGCATAGTCCGGGGTGAGGGCAGTCTTGACCAAGGCCTCATCCTGCGGGACTCGATCGTCGACCGTCTGGCCCCAATAGCAATAAGGCCAGCCGTAGAAGCCACCTTCCTGTACCGACGTTAGATAGTCCGGCGGCACTTCGTCACCGAGGCCATCACGTTCATTGACCACAGTCCAGAGCGTCCCCGTGGTCGGCTCGAAGGCGACGCCGACCGGGTTGCGCAGGCCGCCCGCGAAGATGCGGTTTTCGCCGCTTTCGATATCGAGCACATGGATCGCAGCCCGGCCTTCCTCAACCTCCATGCCGTCGTCGGCAATGTTGCTGAGTGAGCCGACGCCGGCATAGAGCTTTCGCCCATCGGGGCTTGGCAGCAGGCTCCGTGTCCAATGGCCGCCGGGCTTGAAGTCGACGAGCTTCTTTCCGTGACCGGTGATGCTCGTCGCACCCTCCTCATAGGGGAAGGCGACGATGCCATCGGTATTGCCGACGTAGAACACATCATCGATGAGTGCCATGCCGAAGGGCTGGTTCAATCCCTCCAGGAAAACCTTTCGGACTTCCGCGACGCCGTCGCCATCCGCGTCCCGCCAGAGTGATATTCGGTTCGCGCTTTTGCCGAGAGCACGCGCGCGCCGCATCGTGCTCTGCATGGCGTAATCGAACGCTGTCTTCGGCGGCCGGCCCTCCTGGATCGCTTCGGATACCAGCACATCGCCTGATGGCAAAACGTAGATCCAGCGTGGGTGATCGAGATCTTTGGCAAAGGCGTTGACTGTAAGGCCAGGCGCCGCCTTCGGGGTCTCCCCCTCATTCCATCCCCGGGCCGTCGGCATCTTCAGGGTCGGGATACCCTGGGCCTTCGCCTCCGGAATATCAGGTGTGTCACCGAAGGCCGGCTCCTCCGTACCCCCACGGCCATGGCGCATGAAGCTCATCAAAGCGCCGATGATCGCGACGATCCGCGCGAAAATGCCGGACATGATCTCTCCCCTGCAAGTGGACATGCCACCCTAACCGACAGAGAACGTAGCGGGAATGTCCTTGGCCTGCGGCATCGTGGGACGGCAGGGAATAACCTGCAAAACGCCAATGGGGCAAAAATTTCCTGGCAGAGGCGTTCTGGTTCGCCGAACTTTGATGATAGTCTCCAACACTATCCATGCCCGGATGACGGGTCTTGTGACGCGCCAAACTCGAGAGATGCAATGGACGTCTTTGATTTCATCATCGTCGGCGCCGGGTCGGCAGGCTCGGTCCTAGCCAGGCGGCTGAGCGAGAACCCGGCGCATCGCGTCCTCGTGCTCGAATATGGTGGCAAGGACAATTCAATCTTCATTCAGATGCCATCAGCGCTCTCCATACCGATGAGCATGAAGAAATATGACTGGGGCTTTCATACCGAGTCAGAGCCGGGGCTTGCCGGACGATCGATTCATCAGGCGCGGGGCAAGGTGATCGGCGGTTCGTCGTCGATCAATGGCATGGCCTTCGTTCGTGGCAATCGCGGCGACTTCGATGATTGGGAGGCAGGCGGTGCCACCGCCTGGGGCTATCGCCATGTGTTGCCCTATTTTCGCCGGGCGGAGGATTGCGCCTATGGTGGCGATGCCTATCGTGGCGAAGGCGGCGAGCAGCATGTCTCCAACGGCAACAAAATGCAAAACCCGCTCTACCGCGCCTTCATTGAGGCGGGGCAACAGGCGGGATATCCGCTGACGTCAGACTATAACGGCCACCAGCAGGAAGGCTTCGGCCGCATGGACATGTCGGTCAAGAACGGTGTGCGCTGGTCGACGGCGAATGCCTATCTGAAGCCCAGCCTGTCCAGGCCGAACCTGCGGCTGGAGATGCATGCGCTCACCCAGCGCATCCTCATCGAGGGCAAACGCGCCGTTGGCGTCGAGTATGTCGACAAGGCCGGTCGTACCGTTCAGGCGCGAGCCGCACGAGACGTCATTCTGTCATCAGGACCGATCAATTCACCGAAGCTCCTGATGCTCTCCGGCATCGGTCCCGCCGATCATCTCCGCGAGCACGGGATCGATGTGATCCACGATCTCAAGGGCGTCGGCGCGAACCTGCATGACCATCTTGAGCTCTGGATACAACAGGAATGCCTCCAGCCGGTCAGTCTGAACGGCATGCTGCATCCGCTGGGCAAAGCCTGGATCGGTCTGCAATGGCTGCTGTTCAAGAAGGGGCTCGGCGCCACCAATCATTTCGAGGCGAATGGCTATATTCGGAGCCGGCCCGGCATTCCCTATCCGGACATTCAGTATCATTTCCTGGCGGGTGCCGTTGGCTATGACGGTTCCAATACTGTCAAAGGACATGGTTTTCAGGCCCATCTCGGTCCGAACAAACCGAAGAGTCGGGGACGTCTGACCTTGCGTTCCGCCGATCCCAAAACGCCGCCCCGTTTGTTCTTCAACTATCTCGATCACGAGGATGATCGGCGAGTTTTTCGTGATGGCATCCGCCTCACTCGTGAGATCTTCGCGCAGCCCACCCTCGACCCCTATCGCGGCCGGGAGATCCTGCCTGGAGAGGATGTGCGCACGGACCGCGAGATGGACGGTTTCGTC
>JBPCVQ010000257.1:0-24209 GCA_051010395.1 Geminicoccaceae bacterium
CCCTTGCCCGCCTGCCTCAAACCCAGCGCCAGATGATAAGCCGTACTCAATCCATGAATACCACCACCTATCACCACATAACGAACGCCAGAAGGAACCGACATCACCAATAATCCCCTCCATGTGCCCCCGACTTGTTCCTGACGTCAGCCGAGGCCGATCAAGCATCGGCGGCAACAGTGAAACAGTTTCCAGGCTTATGCAAACCATTTGGACCCAAAGATATAAAATTGGCACTAAAATGAGCTAAATTGGTGCGGAAAGGTATTGTGGAATTAGAAATTGGTTGAAAAACGGTTTGAGTGGTGGAAGCATGACAATGTTCAATGAAGCGTGGGCGCCCAACCTGCGTCAATGGCACCTGCGGCGACTGCGGTCCCAATAGAAGCCAGCCGATCTGGTCCAGATTGGAGGCGGAGGCATAGGCGATGGCGACACAGCCAAGGGTGCTCAGGATTGCGGCGACGTGTCCGTTCTGGCTCTGTTCTAGGCCGATCCGCCCATGAAGGGCGCGCCCGCGAGCTTCGCCTCTCCAGCGGAGTCGAGTTCATCGTTGCGGTCACTGGCGCCATCATGACCATGCCGGGCCTGCCGAGGATGCCGTCAGCCAAAAATACCTATCTCAATGACAATGGGCAGATTGCCGCAATCCATGAGTCTCTATCAGTTTAAACCAGCAAGTGGAAAAAACCTAAGATCCAGTCACAACGAAAACCTCGCCCAATGACCAATCATCAACGCACAATCAGGAGAGCAACATGAGCGTAAACAAAATAAAAACATCGGCTTATACAGTCGCAATGGCTGGTTTCTTTGGCCTCAGCGGGGCGGCGTTCGCGGCTGACAGCAGCGAGCCCATCAAGATTCCCATCAAGAACTGGTCGAGCCAGATCGTCATGGCGCACGTCATCGGCGGCATGTTCGAGAGCATGGGCAATACGGTCGAATATGTCCCCGTGGACAACCAGGCGAGCTTCGAGGCGGTGCGCGCCGGTGATATCACGCTCGTGCATGAAGTCTGGCAGTCGACCATGCAGAATGCGTATTACAACGCTATGGAAAAAGGCGGCCTGATTGATGCCGGAACCCATGCCGCCGAAACCTTGGAGGAAATGGGCGTTCCGAATTGGGTGATCGAACAGGATCTTTGCCCGGGTCTGCCAGCCTGGGAAGCCCTCAAGGATTGCTCCGAGAATTTCGCCACGCCCGACTCTGATGGCAAGGGGCGCTGGCTGGAAGGCCCGCAAAGCTGGCACGGCGACGTGATGCCCAACCGTGTCAAGGGTTTGGGACTGGACGACAAATGGACCGTCAAGTTTGCGGGAGCAGCCGATGCGCTCTGGGCAGAGCTTGAGGCGGCGGAAAAGGAAGGCCGGGGCACGATCATCTTCAACTGGTCGCCCAACTTCACGGATGCATCGGGCTTCACCTTCATCGAGTTCCCGGAATACTTTGACGGTTGTAGAATTGCCGATGGCGGCGACTTGACGACCACGGGATGTGGATCGCCGAAGGGATGGTTGAAGAAGGGCGCCTTCTGGAAGTTCCCGAAGACGCACCCCAATGCATACCGTGCCTTCTCGCAGCTGTCGTTCACCACGCCAGAGATCGGTTCGATGGCGGCGCTGGTCGATGTCGACAAGATGACCCACGAAGACGCGGCGGTAAAATGGCTGGCGGACAATGAAGATGTCTGGAAGCCCTGGACCGTGTCCGTTCTGGGCGAGGGGAACTAAGATCATTTCTCCTCAGTTTGGTTTCTATGATATAATGCTCTGAACAGATGGTTCCCTCCAACGCTTTGGGGGGAACCATTTTTTTGTTCTGGCCAAGACGCTAGGCCGAAAAAGTCTACCGTTGACCGGTGAAATGCATTTGCCAGAATAACAGTGAATGTCTAAGGGCCAACAAGCCTGAGAATTAGGACAATCGGGGAAAACCATGTCTTCGCAAGGAACAACCGCCGGAGAAGAACACGTCGCCATAAAGTGCGAGTCCGTGTTCAAGATCTTCGGAAAGAATGCGAAGAGCCTACTCGAGGGTGCCAACGGTACGATTGATCCGGAGTCCGCCAAAGCGGCTGACTGCATAATAGGCGTCAACAACGCCTCATTCGAAGTGCGCTCGGGCGAACTTCTGGTCATCATGGGATTGTCCGGGTCAGGCAAATCCACGTTGCTGCGCTGTATATCGAAGCTGACCGACGCAACAGGCGGGCGCATTCTCGTCGAAGGCCAGGATCTGCTGACCATGAGCAGCAAGCAGCTCATCGAGCTCCGGCGAAGCAAGATGGGCATGGTATTTCAGAGCTTTGGCTTGCTACCCCATAAAACGGTCGTCGAGAACATCGCCTTTCCCTTGAAGGTGAAGGGCAACAGCACCGCCGACAGTGTCAAAAGGGCCATGGAGATGGTCGAACTTGTCGGCCTCCATGGACGTGAGAACTATTTCCCGAGGCAATTGTCCGGCGGCCAGCAGCAACGCGTCGGCATCGCTCGATCGCTGGCTGTCGAGCCGGACATCTGGTTCTTGGATGAACCCTTTTCTGCCCTGGACCCCTTGATCCGAAAGGAGATGCAGGACGAGTTCTTGAGACTGCAGGGCGTCTTGAACAAGACGATCCTGTTCGTCACGCATGATTTTGACGAAGCGCTCCGCCTTGCCGACCGCATCGCTATCATGAAAGGCGGCGTCATCGAGCAGCTGGATACGCCGGCCAATGTCGTCCTGAACCCGGCCACCGAATATGTCCGCAAGTTCACTGAAGACGTGCCGCGCGAGAAAGTGCTCCGGATCGAATCGGTGATGGACCCGGTCGACAGTTCGGAGGAATTCGGTGATCTCAGGGTCTCCAAGGACCTTGTCATCGAGACCGTGGCGGAGGCCATTCTAAGCCAGGACAAGCCGGTTGCCGTCGTCGATGCCGATGACACCGTTGTCGGAAGCCTGCACACCTCTCACGTGCTCAAGGTGCTGTTTGGAAGCCGTCCCCAAGAGCAATCACCGGGCTGATCGCCGAACCATGGCGCCTTCATTGACATCCTCGAAGCCGGTTCAGTTCGCGATATTGCTGATCGCGTTTTTCTTGCTGTACTTCATCATCGCTCCGTCGGACAGCAATTACCTCTGGCGATTACCGTCACTGCTCAAGGATTTGCCGGGCATCATCAATGGGGCGGTCAGGGGCTTGATGTTCGAGTGGATGCCTATTCAGGTCTACGACCCGACCATCGAGGAATATGAATCGAAACCTCTCTTCAGAGAGATCACCAGAGCCATCTCGAGCTTCGTCCTCGCCATCATTGTCTTTGTAAGGGAGGTCATGCTTGGCGGCGTCAAAACTGTTGTCGCATTTACGAGCTGGGATTTTGTCAACGAGAATACATGGGCGCGTTTGCCAGCGTTGCCGTGGACGGTAATTTCAGGATGGTCAATCCTGCTAGGTTACAAACTTCAGGGTAAGGGACTTGCGTTGCTGGCGGCTGTCGCCACCGTGTACATCGCTGTTTTCGGCCAGTGGGAACCCTCGATGGAGACCTTGTCGTTTGTCCTGATCGCTGCGCCGGTTTCGGTCATTCTGGGCCTGGCGCTCGGAATCTGGGGTTTCAAGAACAAGACTGTCGAAACGGCTCTGAACCCGCTCCTCAATGTGGCCCAGACCATGCCGCATTATTCCTACCTGGTACCGGTGATCGTCCTTTTCGGGGTGGGTGATCACGCAGCCGCGATCGCGACGATTATCTTCGCAACACCGCCTATGGTGCGTTTGACCTTGCTGGGCCTGAAGAGCGTGCCGGCTGATGTTGTCGATGCCGGCATGATGAACGGATGCACCAATTTCCAGCTCATGTTCCAGGTCCTGCTGCCGACCGCCAAGCGCGACATTCTCATCGGCGTCAATCAGGTGGTGATGCAGTGCCTGGCCATGACCGTGATCGCGTCCTTTATCGGCGCCCAAGGGCTGGGCTCCAATCTGATGATCTCGTTGAATTCGCTCAAGATCGGAACGGGTATAGAAATTGGCGTCTGTATTGTCCTGATCGCCGTGATGCTGGACAAGATGTCCCTGGCATGGGCGAACAAGCCGACGGACTACTTTGCGGACCTGACATTTTTTCAGCGCCACAGGTTCTCAATGCTGGCACTGCTCATTTTCGTGGTGGGCGCAACTCTGGCCTATGTCGGGAAATTCATTTTTCCCGAAGGATTCAATTATCTCTATATCATCCCGCACAACAAAGGCCTGACGACGGCACCATTCTGGCAGGCATCCGTAGATTGGATCTGGGACACCTTCTTCCATAGTTTGAAGGCTTTCAACGAGTTCCTGATCACGCAGGTTCTGGTGCCGATGAAGGATGCCTATCTCGGCATGCCTGTTGTTGCGACCTTCCTCTTGATGATGGGCACGGCCTACATCCTGGATGGTGTCCGATCGGCGCTCATCGTCGGCGCGTTCCTGCTGTTCATCGCCTTGTCGGAATATTGGGACAGGGCGCTGATCACCGCCTATATGGCGTCTTTCTCGGTCATTGTCTCGGCGTTGCTCGGCATCGTCATCGGCTCGCTGTGCGCGCAGAGCTCGATCGCCAGCAAAGCTATCCTGCTGGTCTGTGATTTCCTGCAGACATTTCCTTCATTCATCTACCTGATCCCGGTGATCATGCTGTTCGGCATTACCGATACGTCCGTCATCATTGCTGCAGTCGTCTATGCTACCGTTCCAGCGACTCGCTACACGGTCGAAGGACTGCGAAGCGTGCCGTCCGTCCTGCATGATGCCGCTACGATGTCCGGCGTCTCACGTCTCCAAAGATGGCTCTCAATCGAGCTGCCGCTCGCCTTCCCGCATATCATGCTCGGCGTGAACCAAACCGTGATTTTCGCGTTGTTCATGGTGATCATCGGCGCCTTTATCGGCACCACCGATCTGGGGCAGCTCATTCTGAAATCGATATCGGAAGCCCAGGGAACGGGTATCGGTCTCATATTGGGACTTTGCGTCGCTTTCATCGGTTTGGCCGTCGATCAGATCATCCGGACTTGGGCGAACCAGAGAAAGGTGATGTTGGGTCTGAGCTGATACTTGTCAGCCCACAAGACGACGACGCGGCGCATTGGGGCCGAGATGCGCCTTCACGGTGCTCCCCGGTAGGTGACGCCGCAAAGCATTCCTCGGTGCACCAACTCCCCCTTCTTTCCCGCAGGCCGTGCTCTGCCCAGCGCTAGTCCAGCGAAAAGTCTTTCGAGCGGATGAAAGAGCCAATTAGCCGTTCATCTCGCCGCCAGCCATTCGGCATGTCGCCATAGTGCTGTTGCAAGTTACCGGATAACTCTTCCCAATAGCTCATCTCGAAGCCCTTCTTATTACGATGCCCTGGTGTCCGGTCGTGATGCTGTGGATGGCTCCTCCACCGGCATCGCGATGTGCCAAAAGTGCGGCGTCGTTAGAACCGCAAGGAAGGAGCCACCCATGGGTGAGATTAGCATCATCGGTCTTGATATCGCGAAGAACGTTTTTCAGGTGCATGGCATTGACGATAAGGGGCAGGTTGTTGTCCGTCGTCAGCTGAGACGCCGCCAGGTCCTGAAGTTCTTTGGCAAGCTTTCGCCTTGTGTGATCGGCATGGAAGCCTGCGCCACGGCTCACCACTGGGCACGGGAGTTGCGGAAACTTGGTCACGAGGTACGGCTGATGCCGGCGCGTTATGTCAAACCTTATGTCAAGCGCAACAAGAATGATGCTGCTGATGCGGAAGCGATTTGCGAGGCAGTAACGCGTCCGACGATGCGGTTCGTACCGATCAAGACGGTCGAGCAGCAATCGGTGCTGATGGTGCACCGAACCCGTGAGTTGTTTGTTCGCCAGCGGACCTCATTGATCAACGCGATCCGCGCTCACCTTGCCGAGTTCGGTATTGTCGCCGGTGTCGGGCGCAACGGTGTCGAGGTCCTGTTGACGCTGATTGCTGAGGGCAAAGACGAGCGCGTTCCGCCCGAAGCCCGCGACTGTCTCATGGCGCTGGCGGCGCAACTCGATCTTATCAAGCGTCAGATCCTGGGCGCCGATCAACGCATCCTCGCCTGGCATAGGAGCAACAGCATGAGCAAACGGCTTGAAGCGATACCGGGTATCGGCCCGTTGGGCGCCAGTGCTCTTGTCGCTAGCATTCCCGATCCTCATATCTTTCGCTCAGGCCGTGACGTGAGCGCCTGGATTGGGATTGTGCCAAAGCAAAATTCCAGCGGAGGCAAGGAACGCCTCGGCTCGATCTCGAAGGCTGGCAATCGATATCTGCGCAGGCTCTTGGTCGTCGGCGCCCTGTCTGTCATCAAACGCGCCAAGCAGCTCGGTTACTCGCGCTACCCCTGGCTGACCAAGTTGATGGAACGCCGATCCGTCAAAGTTGCCGCCATCGCCTTGGCCAACAAAAATGCACGCACTGTATGGGCGATGATGGCGCGCAATGAGAGCTATCGAGCGCCACAGACAGCCGCCGCCTAAGCGAACAACGAACACGCGGCAAGCCGCGTTACCAGGTTGGAAAGGGCATTGATCTAATAACGCACCCACATGCCAGTCGGCCCAACGATCGGGACAACCCATTTGTGCCATTGCGCTTCTCGAGCGCGTGCTTGTGACAGGGACCCGATCTGCGGAGAGCATTATGGCCAGCGGCTATGCGACGTGCCGCGCAAACAGGCCGGACGCATGGCAGTTCCGACCAGCCGGGTGAAAAAAGATCAGAAACCCCTTGCCAACAGGGGGGCCATCCACGCATGGACACAATTCCGGCAGGAGACGGCCTAATCGATGTCCGGACATTCCCTCTTTCCTGGCGATCCAGTGTTGACGAACGCAGTCAATCATGTCGGGATATATGAAATAAATCAGGGAGCTTGACGCATGATGGGCTTAAAATCATTTTTGATCAGTGTTGCTGTGATGATGACCTCAGTCGCGGCGATGGCTGATGAATTTCCTTCCAAACCGATCGAAGTAGTGATCCATTCGAGCTACGGCGGCGGCACTGACACGACCGCGCGCATGATGATGATTCGCTCCCGGCGCAATCTCGAGACCGACATGTTCGTTGTTTCCAAGCGTGGCGGCTCTGGCGCGACCGCGCAAGGTTACGTGCTCTCCAAGCCGGCCGACGGCTACACGATCATGGCGCTGACCCAGACCCATCTCTATACGATGGCCCAGGGCAAATCCGACATGAAGATCGACGACATCGTCGGCGTTGCGCGCGCCATGGACGATCCGACATTCATCACCGTCGGCGCGGACAGCCCCTATCAGACACTCGACGATCTGGTAGCCGCCGGCAAGGATGGCGCCCTGAACTGGGGTGTCGCCAATATCGGCGGCACCGAGCATATCGGGCTTGCTCAGCTCGCCAAGGCGGCTGACATGAATTACAAGCCGGTCGCCATGGGCTCCGGCTTGCAGATGGTGCAGGGTCTGGTGTCCGGCGAGCTCGATGCGACACTGCCGAACGTCTCCGAAGGTGGGGCGATGATCGAGGACGGCAGTATTCGCCCGCTCGCCGTGATGGCCAAGGAGCGTCTTGCCGGCTATCCGGACGTGCCGACCACTTGGGAGCTCGGCTACGAGGTCAGCACGTCGACCACACGCGGCTATGCGGTGCGTGCGGGCACACCACCTGAGATCATCGAGAAGCTCTCCGAGGCTCTGGTCGGCGCGATGAATCACGAGACGTTCGCCAACTATCTGAAGAGTGCCGGTCTCGAGGCTGAAACATCGGTTGCCGGCACCGAGGCGTGGGACGTTCAGCTGAAAGAGGAATACGCCAAGGCGACCGAAGCCCTGGAAGTCCTCTCTGCCGCCGAGTGAACCCGAACCGGGGCGGTTTGACATTGGCTACGAGTTCCGGATTGCCCCTCGTCGAGGGGCTTTGCGATGGCTGATGAGGGCGGGGTTCCGGCCAAAAATGTCGAGGGAGACGGACCCTCCGGCGGCATCGATCGGATCGATGCCGTTCTCGCCTTGGTCCTGATCCTGATCTCTGGGTTTCTCTACTACCAAACCAACGGCTTCGATAAGCCTGCCCTGTTTCTTGGGGACAATGTTCTCCCGGAAGAATTTCCGCGCATGCTGCTCTGGATCATTTGTGGGCTGGCGCTGCTCCTGCCGTTCGAGCACCTGCTCGAGCGAAAGCGGCATCCGCTTATTCGAAAGTCGAGGAGCAGGCCGATCGGGGGGACGACCTGGGCGACCATCGTCCTGCTCATCGTCATCCTGGCGCTCGCGCCGACGCTCGGCACGATCTTGACCATCCTGATATCGAGCCTGACCCTGCCGATCCTCTGGGGTGAGCGCCGCTGGCTGATCGTCATCGGCTATTCGATCGTCTTCACCGCTTTGATCACCTACCTCTTCGCCGGCGTTTTGAGCGTCTATTTCGAGCCCGGTGTCTTCGGCATCACTTATCGCTAGGCGCTGATATGGAACTCGTCCTTGCCGGTCTTTCGCTGCTGCTGGATGTCTCGACACTGACAGCCATCGTCTTCGGCGTTTTGATCGGCGTGCTGGTCGGGGCACTGCCGGGTCTGAGCTCGCCGATGGCGATCGCCCTCCTGATCCCCTTCACCATCGGCATGGAGCCGGCAGCCGCGATCGCGATGCTCGCCGCCCTCTATTGCGCCGGCACCTTCGGCGGTTCGATCACCGCGATCCTGATCAACGCACCGGGAGCACCGCCGGCAGCAGCGACCGCCCTCGACGGCTACCCGATGGCCAAGCGCGGCGAGGCGGGCAGGGCGCTTGGCATCGCCACCTTCTCGAGCGTGGTCGGCGGTCTCATCGGCCTCCTGATCCTACTCATGGCAGCGCCGACGCTAGCCAGTTTCGCGATTAAATTCACCTCGGCCGAATATTTCGCACTCGCGGTCTTCGCGCTCTCGATGCTGGCCTCGGTCAGCGGCAAGTCCTCCATCCGCAACCTGATCGCCGGCGCCGTCGGCGTGCTTTTGAGCACCATCGGTCTCCATCTTACCACCGGCATCGAGCGCTTCACCTTCGGGCTTCACGAGCTGCAGGAGGGTTTGCATTTCGTGCCTGTACTGATCGGCTTGTTCGCGATCGGTGAGATGCTGAACCAGGCGCGCGTCGGCGACATCGCCTATCAGCGCATCCGTGCCAATGTGGTGAAGCTGCCGTCCATGGACGATTTTCGCCGCATCAAGAACACCATCCTCCGTTCCAGCGGTATCGGGACATTCGTCGGCATTCTGCCGGCGGAGGGTGCTACCGTCGCCGCGATCATGGGCTACAACGAAGCGCGCCGCTGGTCGAAGGACAAGGATGCCTTTGGCACAGGCGTTCCCGAAGGCATCGCCGGTCCCGAATCCGCCAATAACGCCGCGACCGGCGGCGCGATGGTGCCGACATTGGCGCTCGGCATCCCAGGTTCCACATCGACCGCTCTGATCCTCGGCGCGATGATCATGCACGGCCTGAAACCCGGACCGTTTCTTCTCCAGAACCAGCCGGAGTTTCTCTACGCCGTCTTCGGCGCCATGATCTTCGCCAACCTCGCCTTCATGGCGGTGGGCCTCGCCGGCGCCAAGCTGTTCAGTCAGGTCACCCTGATCCCGCGCACCTTCCTCTGGCCCTCGGTGTTCATCCTCGCCGTCGTCGGTTCCTATGCGGCCGCATCCTCCTTCTTCGACGTCTGGGTGATGCTGACCGCGGGCATTCTCGGCTATTTCATGCTGCGCTTCGGCTTCGGACCGGCGCCGTTGATCATGGGGCTCATTCTGGGGTCGATCATCGAGGAGAATTTCTCGAAGGCCATGATCATCCACGACAACAGCGTCTTGTCGATGCTGGAGCGCCCGATCGTTCTGTTGTTTTTTGTCCTGACGGTGATCTCGCTGATCAGCCCGATCTATTCGGCGCTGCGAGCACGTCGTAAGGAGAAGAAGCTGCTGGCGGTGACCGAGGGAGAGTAGACGATGGCGAAAGAACTCGAAGGACACGCTGCCCTCGCAGGGCACGCTGTCCTCGCAGGACGCGTCGCCATCGTGACCGGCTCCGCTCTGAACATCGGCCGCCAAACCTGCTTGAAGCTCGCCGAACTCGGCGCCGCCGTCGTCACCCACGCCAAGGAGAATAAGGAAGGTGTGGAGGAGACAGCAGCCCTGATCATCGCCGCGGGCGGCCGGGCCGCCACCTATGTCGGTGATCTCAGCGAGCCTGAAGGTGCAAGAGCACTGATAAAAACCGCCGTCGAACGTTTCGACGGCCTCCATATCCTCGTGAACAATGCCGCCATGCGCCGCAACACGTCGCTCGCCGATACCTCCTTCGAGGATTGGAAGGCTCTCGTCAGTACGAACCTGGACGTGCCGTTCCTTTGTACGCAGGCGGCCGTCCCGCATATGGTAGCCTCCGGTTGGGGACGGATCGTGATGCTGGGCGGCTTGTCCGCGTACCGCGGCGTCAAGGACCGCGTTCACGTCGCCACCACCAAGGCGGGGCTGACCGGCATGACCAGAGCGCTCGCCGCTGAGTTCGCCGAAGCTGGCATCACCGCGAATTGCGTCGTTCCCGGCAGCATCGACACGGTGCGCGGTGCCGCCGCCGGCGCCGCTCCGCATGGCGGCCACCCCAATCTTCTCGGGCGCGAAGGCATGCCCGAAGAAGTCGCCCACATCATCACGTCGCTGTGCCATCCCGATGCCGCCTACACCACGGGCCAGACCATCCACGTCAACGGCGGAGCCTACCTTGCCTGAGGCGGCACCGCCGCTGGGATGGACATGATGGCGCTTGCTGAGACGCTTGCCGCCTTTGCCGCTGGCTTGCAGTCAGATGCGATCCCATCATCCGTGCAAACCACGCTGCGACGACTACTCCTGGACGCGGGCGGATTGATGGTCGCCGGGCGCGACCGCGACTATGTGACGGCTTGCCGCGATACTACCGAGGCGCCGGGCGTGTGCACGGCGATCGGCCATCGGGGTGGGTTCCAGTCGTCCGATGCCGCTTTGATCTCCGGCATCGCCGTTCATGGCGAAGACTATGACGACACCTTCGAGGGGACGCCGGTCCATGTCGGTGCGGTGATCGTGCCGGCCGTGCTGGCGGCCGCCGAGAGAGTAGGCGGCTCCGGCGAAGATGTGCTGCGCGGCTTGGCGATCGGCGGTGAACTCGCCTGCCGCATGGCGGTGGTAGCACCCACCGCGATGCACCGGGCGGGTTTTCACCCGACTGCCGTGATCGGCGCGTTGTCGTCGGCCATGGGCGTTGCCGTAACACGCCGCCTCGACCCCGCGCGCACCGCGTCCGCCCTCGGCATTGCCGGCAGCATGGCGTCAGGGATCATCGAATATCTGGCCGAAGGCACCTCGACCAAACGCCTGCATCCCGGCTGGGCAGCGCAATCGGGCCTCCGCGCCGTGGCTCTGGCGAGCCAGGGCTTTACTGGACCTCGTACGGTTTTCGAAGGTGAGCATGGTTTCTTCAATGCCTTTGCGGTCAGCGAAATCGAGCGTGACTACAGCCGTTTGACCGAGGGCCTCGGCGAGACCTGGCTTGTGGAGCAGCTCGCCTTCAAGGCCTATGCCTGCGGGACCATGGTGCAGCCTTTCATCGATGCCGCGATCGACCTCTCTGCGCGTGGCGTCAAGACGGGCGACGTCGTCGAGATCATGGCGCCGACCGCCGAGGGGATCGTGCATCGCCTTTGGGAGCCACTGACCGAGAAGGCGCGGCCTTCGACACCCTATTCGGCGAAGTTCAGTGTGCCCTACGGCATAGCCCTTGGCCTCGTGAAGGGGACCGCAGGCCTCGCCGAATTCACGAGCGAGACGATCACCGACCCGAAGCTTCTGGCCCTGGCCGCCAAGGTCCGATACCAGATCGATCCCGACGATCCCTATCCCGACAACTATGTCGGCGAAATCCGTGCGATAATGAAGAACGGAGAGACGGTGACGGCGCGTCAGCCCCATCTGCGCGGCGGTCGCCACGAGCCCCTTTCCGATACGGAGGTCGCAGAAAAGTTTCGTGCCAATGCTGCATTCGGTGGTTGGACGGATGAATTGGCCGACGCCTATGAGCGGTTTTGCGCCGACCTTTTCACCCTGGAGGCAGTCACCTCCCTGCAACAGTTTCGGAACTGATAGGAAAAGATCATGCCACATCTACCAGCCTCCGATGCACTGTCCCATTTCCGGGTTCTGGATCTAACCCGCGTCCGCTCAGGCCCGACTGCGGTCCGCCAGCTCGGCGACTGGGGCGCCGATGTCATCAAGATCGAACAGCCAGCCGCGCTGGAGGCGGATGGCGCGTTAGGGGCTGGTCGCAACACGGCGGATTTCCAGAACTTGCAGCGCAACAGGCGGGGCCTGACCCTGAACTTGAAAGAAGCCGATGGCCTGGCCATCTTCATGCGCCTGGTCGAGACGGCCGACGTGGTGGTCGAGAATTTCCGCCCGGACGTCAAAGAGCGTCTCGGCATCGACTATGAAAGCCTGAAGACGGTTAATCCCCGGATTATCCTGGCCAGCATTTCCGGCTTCGGTCAGGACGGGCCTTATGCGAAGCGCCCTGGTTTCGATCAGATCGCTCAGGGGATGGGCGGGCTGATGTCGATCACCGGCGAGCCGGGCAGGGGGCCGATGCGCGTCGGCATTCCGATCGCTGATCTGACGGCCGGGCTGTTCGCAGCCCTCGGTATTCAGACAGCGCTCCTGGAGCGGGAAAAATCCGGCGAGGGCCAATGGCTGCACACCTCACTGTTGCAGGCTCAGGCCTTCATGCTCGACTTTCAGGCCGCGCGCTGGCTGATGGAAGGCGAGCTCGCCGGGCAAGTCGGCAATGAGCACCCGACCAGTGTGCCGACCAACCGCTACGAGACATCCGATGGCGCGATCAATATCGCGGTTGCGGGCGAAGTGACATGGCAGCGCTTTTGTAAAGCGCTCGGCAAGGAGAACTGGGCCAAGGACCCTGCCAACGCCACCAATGCCGATAGAAGAGAGCGGCGTGATGCGCTGAACCAGGAGATCGAAGCGATCATTGTCACGAAGACCAGCGCCGAGTGGGTCGAGCTGCTGCTGGAGCAAGGTGTCCCTTGCGGGCCGATCTATGGGATCGACGAGATGTTCGACGACCCGCAGGTGCAGCATCTGGGGATCGCCGAAGCCATGGATACCGAGCCCTTCGGCCGGACCAAGGCGATGGCGCAGCCCGTTCGCCTGGAGCGTACGCCCTCCCGTCTGTCGGCACCGCCCCCCGGTCGCGGTGAGCACGCCGATGAGCTCCTTCGCGAGCTTGGCCTCGCCGAGGCCGAAATCTCGGATCTGCGACAACGTTCGATAGTCTGATCGAGCGGAAAGGAACGTGATGAACTTCGACCTGCCAACAGACAAGATGATCGCGCGAAAGGACGGCGCAATCGGTCACGCTGTTTTCAACAATCCCGAGCGCCACAACGCCGTCTCGCTCGAGATGTGGGATGCCCTCGACATCATTCTTGAAGCTTATGAAAACGAACCCGGCGTACGGGTGGTGGTGCTGTCGGGGGCTGGGGGCAGGGCGTTCGTCTCGGGCGCCGACATCTCGAAGTTCGAGAAGGAGCGTGGCTCGAAGGAAGCGACCGAGCACTACAATGCGCGCGTCAAAAAAGTCTATGAGCGCATCGAGCATTTTCCGATGCCAACCATCGCCATGATCAACGGTCACTGCATCGGCGGCGGACTGAACCTTGCGGTGTGCTGCGATCTTCGCATTTGTACGCAGAACTCGAAATTCGCGATGCCCGCGGCGAAGCTGGCACTTGGCTATCCCTATCACGCGATCCGGCGTCTGATAGCAGCCATCGGTCCAGCCGCCGCCAAGCAGCTGATGTTCACCGCGAAAAACATCGATGCCGACACGGCGTTTCGCCTGGGCTTCGTGCAGGAGGTCGTGGCAGCCGAGCAGATAGAAGATTATGTCGGAGAGCTGGCCGCCACCATCGCCGGTAACGCGCCGCTCACCATAGAGGCGATGAAGTTCATCGGCACGCAGGTGATGGAGCCGGATCCGGCGAAACGCGATCATGACAGATGTGACGCTCTGGTTGCCGCCTGCTTCGCCTCCGACGACTATGTCGAGGGCAGGCGTGCCTTCATGGAAAAACGCAAGCCCGTCTTCAAAGGCTGCTAGGTGGTATGACCACCTCATTTGGTTTTGGACGTCTTCGAAGAACGAGCTCGACGTTTCGATGGTATGCGGTTTCTTGTCGGGGATGGCGACCCATCAGGCACGTTTGGCAGTGCCCATGCCTCGTTCGCTGCGGCCGCGCCGCCTGACATGATGGAACCGTCGATCCTGCTCTATATGGGCGCCGCGGCGTTCTTGACGGCGATCCTCCATAGTGTCGGCGGTTTTGCCGGCGCTCTGATGATGGCGATCGCGATCGCACCGGCCATTGGCGTCAAGCTGACCGTGCCGACCGTCGCGGTGGCGATGATCGTGTCCCACGGCTCGCGCGCCTGGCTGCTTCGAAAGGCCGTCGACTGGCAGGCGTTCCGAACCATCTTTTTCGTCGCCTTCCCCTTCATCCTCGCCGGCGTCTTTCTCTATGTCGAACTCTCGGAGCGCGCGGTCGCCCTGTTTCTCGGCATGATGCTCCTGATCACCACGCCGCTTCGGCGTGTCCTCAAAGGGCGAAGCATCGGTGTCCCGAAATTCGGCCTCGCTGCGATCGCCGTGCCTTACGGCTTTCTCTCGGGCGCCAGCTTCGGCGTCGGCCTGATGCTCGGGCCTTTCCTGCTCGGGGCCGGTATCGCCGGCGAAGCGCTGGTCGCAACGGTGGCGGTGAATGGCCTTCTTCTGAATCTGCTAAAGGCGATCGCCTTCGGCTTTTCACCGCTTTTGACCCAGCAAACTGTGATGGTCGGCATCGGCCTTGGTCTTTGCACCATGCCGGGGCATTATATCGGCCGCATGATCCTGCAGCGTACACCCATCCGCGTGCACACACTGTTCCTCGAAGCCTTCATGCTTCTGGGCGCTGTCTATTTCCTGACGAAGGGCCTGAGCTGAATGGCAGATCGCATCACCCGGTGACAGATATCATGCAGCCTGTCGACTTCATCGAAGCGGGGACGGGACAGAAGGTTGTCCTGCTCCATTCGAGCGTTTCCGGTGCTCGCCAATGGCGGCGCTTGATGAGCGAGCTTGAAAGTCGATTTCACACCATCGCGGTCAATCTTCTCGGCTATGGCCGGACGCCAGCCTGGCCCGCCGATCGGCCGCAAACGCTCGATGACCAGGCTGCCCTGATTGACGCCGTCCTGTCCGATGACGGCTCGAAAGTCCGCCTCATAGGCCACTCGTTCGGTGGTTCGGTTGCCATGAAGGCCGCGGCGAGGCTTGGTGATCGGGTCGAGAAGCTCGTTCTTCTCGAGCCCAATCCCTTCTACCTCCTGGATCTCCACGGACCGACCAAGGCCTACGCGGAGATCATTGCCCTTCGCGACTGGGTCAAACACCATAGCGCCGGGGAAGATTGGCAGCAGGCATCGGCGAGGTTCGCCGACTATTGGGGTGGCGCAGGTACGTGGGCATCCATGGCTGACGAACGTAGGGCCGCATTCATTCAAGCCCTGCAGCCGAATCTTCATGAATGGGATGCCGTCATCGACGAGCGGACGACCTTGGACGAATGGGCACGCCGATTGCCCCGTCAGACCATGGTCCTATCGGCGAGGGACACCGTTCGGCCGATCCATGAGATCGTCAAGCTGATGCAGCTGGGTTGCCCCGCATGGCATTTTGCCCAGACCCCGGAAGGTGGACACATGGCCCCTCTGGGACGACCCGATCTGGTCAATCCGATCATAGCGTCCTTCCTCGATGAGGCTTGGCAGCCGGCCGATGTCGGAACGACCGAATGAGTCCCGCCGGAGAAACGCCTGCCTCCTTGCACCCGCCACGCGCATCGGTGCATGTAGAGGACGACCTCATGCGACAAGAGCAAGATCGCCGATTTGACGTTAGCTGAGAGCCGGATCCCGATTCCATGCCGATCCACGCGGTTTTTCTAAAATATTTCGACGAGGTGTGGCGCAGCGGGTCGATACGCATGGCTGCACGCAAGCTCCATGTGGCGTCATCCGCCGTCAACCGACAGATCCTGAAGATCGAGGACGAGCTGGGTGTAAAGCTGTTCAAGCGCGTCGCCAGCGGCATTCGGCTGACCGCGGCGGGTGAGCTGCTTGCCGAGCACGTCACGCGAACGCTCGGCGACGCCGATCATACGATGGCGCGGATAGCAGCGCTTAAGGGAGAGCAGGGTCAGCTCGTGAGCATTGCCGGTCAGGAGTCGGTCATTGCCAGGTTTCTGCCGCCGGCCCTGGTGGCACTTCACGCCGAATATCCCGATATCGCCACGGTTTTCAAAGCAGCCAGCGGTACCGAATTGCAGCATCTGCTCAGGATTGGCAGCGCCGATATTGCCATCGCGTTCGATCCGGAGCCGGCCGACGATATCGAGACTGTCGCAAGCGTCGAGCTGCCTGTCGGCGCCGTGCTGACACCCGCCCACCCTCTCGCCGACAGAGCGAGCCTATCGCTCGAGGAATGCGCTTCCTACCCGATCGTCTTGCCGGATCAGTCCTGGCCATTGAGAGCCAAGCTGGATGGCGAGATCGGCAAGGCTGATCTTGCCATGAATATCGTCACCTCGTCGAATTCGGTCGAGTTCCTAAAAGCCATGGTGGACCAGCAGCTCGGCATTGGCTTTCAGACCCTCGTCGGTATCGAGGCTCAGATCGAACGCGGCGAGCTCAGCCATGTCCTGCTGGTCACGACGGCGCCGGTCAAGCAGGCATTTGCCCTTTGCGTGTGCTCGGATCGTCTCGACACACCTGCTTTCGATCATCTCATAACGCTGCTTCAACAGCGGCTGACCGACTATGAAGATGCCTCACCAAAGCCAGCTTCAACCTAATGGTGTGACCACTTCATTCGGTGTCCACCGTATTCGAAGAACGCGCCAGGAAATCCGAGGGGATGCGGGATTTTGTCGGAACATCTCCCCGATGACCTCTTGCATAGAACATACCGCGAGTGCTGGGATTTCGAAGTTCATTCGATTAGGACCGTTAGCTCTGTATTAACCCTATCCTGATATGATCTTTCATGGTCCATGCGATCCTGGGAATCCGCCCACTCGCGGAAAGAGAAGGGCTGAGCCCGGATTCCCAGGGTCGCATGGACCAGACGAGCAGCCTAATGACGAAGTGTTAAGGAATGGTTTGCTCAAAAAACCGACTCAAACCTAAGCTGGAGACAAGCAAACGAATTTTGCGATCAGGAATCCAGCCGATCTCACCCGATGCCTTCTTGGCATCACATGCGTGATAATCTCTGCTACCCGCACGACCTCATGGCTAGCTAGAATAGCGGATGAAAAAAAGCGTGTGTCGATGTGGGAGGTCCGCAGTGGGGCTTGAGCGGTCATCTTTTTGCAGCGCTCGGCATCGATGAAGGGGACCCTGATGGCGGACCATGAGCCCGCGGCCAATGGATGTGAAAGCAGTATCCGGCTCCTCTTGAACGACGAACTCATCGCGGTCGACGAGATAGAACTGACGGTGAGCGTGCTGCACTATCTGCGCGAGCAAAGGCGGTTGACCGGGACCAAGGAGGGATGCGCTGAGGGCGATTGCGGCGCCTGTACGGTGGTCGTCGGTGAACTTCAAGGCGAGGATCTCGTCCTCAAGGCAGTCAATGCCTGCATCCAGTTCGTGCCCACCCTCGACGGCAAGGCGCTGTTCACCGTCGAATATCTTCGGCGACAGGCCGGCGGCAAGCTGCATCCGGTGCAACAGGCGATGGTCGACCATCACGGGTCGCAATGCGGGTTTTGTACGCCGGGCTTCATCATGTCGCTGTGGAATGTTTACAACGCACACGAGGCCGGGAGCGGCCGGCCCGAGGAAATAGAGCTGCGCACAGCGCTCACCGGCAATCTCTGCCGCTGCACCGGCTATCGACCGATCCTGGAAGCAGGCCTGGCGATGCTCGATTTGCCCAAGGTCGGTTTCGATCACAGCCTGTTGAAGGAGCGGCTAATAGCACTCCGTCGTGAAGGGGCGCTATCCTACAGCTGGAAGCGCACTGCGTTTCATGCACCGAGGTCCTTGGACGAGCTGACCCGCCTTCGCGCGGCGTTGCCGGACGCCACCATCCTCGCCGGCTGCACCGATATCGGGCTTTGGGTGAACAAACAGTTCCGTGACCTCGGCGACATCATTTATCTCGGCGAGGTGGAAGTGCTGAAGGAGATCCGCGAGGACGGCGACACCATACGGATCGGCGCCGGCGTTTCCTTGATGGACGCCTACGCCGCCCTCATCAGGCACTATCCCGAAGCCGCCGAGATGGGGGAGCGCTTTGCCTCAGTGCCGATCAGGAATGCCGGTACACTCGGCGGCAACGTCGCCAACGGCTCGCCGATCGGTGATTCCATGCCCTGGCTGATCGCTGTCAGCGCCAAGGTCGTGCTGAAGAGCGCCGCCGGCACGAGGACGCTGCCGCTCGAGGACCTTTATCTCGACTATATGAAAAAGGACATGGCGGCCGACGAGATCGTCGAAGCGATCGAGGTGCCGCTCCCAAGACCAGATCAGGCCTTTCGCACCTACAAGCTCGCCAAACGTTACGACTCCGATATCTCCGCTGTCTGCGCTGCGTTCAGTCTCACGATGGATGGGAACAACATTACCGAGGCGCGCGTCGCGCTTGGCGGGATGGCTGCAACACCGAAGCGGGCGACCTGCTCTGAACAGGCCTTGGTCGGCAACCGTTGGGACGAGGCCGCTATGCTGCAGGCGAAAGAGGCCCTGGCCAGGGACTACCAACCTCTCTCCGATATGCGCGCGAGCGCCGACAGTCGTCTCCTGACCGCACAAAATCTTCTGCATCGCTTCTATCTCGAGACCCGCCCCGACGATCCGTTGCCTGCAGCAAGCCTGAACGTCTTCGCGGCTCAGAGTTGAGGAGGAGAGCATGACCCAAGCGATCCCCCAAATGCCTGCGTCCCAAAAAACTGTCCCCCACGAGTCGGCAGGGCTGCATGTCACCGGCGAAGCCACCTATACCGACGACATTCCGGAGATTGCCGGCACGCTCTTCTGCGCACTCGGGCTAAGCCAGAAAGCGCATGCCAAGATCAAGTCGATGGATCTCGACGCGGTGCGCGCGGCACCTGGTGTTGTCGCCGTGCTGACTGCTTCTGACATCCCCGGCAAGAACGATTGTGGCCCGATCATCGCCGATGACCCCATCCTCGCCGACAGCCTGGTGCAATGCATCGGCCAACCGATATTCGCGGTCATCGCCGACAGCTACGACCAGGCTAGGCGCGCCGCGCGAAAAGCCGAGATCGGTTATGAGGAACTGCCGGCCGTGCTGACGCCGGAGGAGGCGAAGCGCCTGGGTTCTTTCGTCGTGCCGCCGATGCACCTCGTGCGCGGCGATCCCGGCGCGAAGCTTGCGGCGGCACCCCATCGTCTCAAGCAGACACGCCGCGTTGGCGGACAGGAACAGTTCTATCTGGAGGGCCAGATCTCCTATGCCGTGCCGAAGGAGCAGGACGGCATGCTGGTCTACTGCTCGACCCAGCATCCCTCCGAGATGCAGCATCTGGTGGCGAATGCGCTTCTGCTCGCGTCCAATCAGGTGACGGTGGAGGTGCGCCGCATGGGCGGCGGTTTCGGCGGCAAGGAATCGCAATCCGCCCTTTTCGCCTGCGTGGCAGCGGTGGCGGCGAAAAAACTGGCTCGGCCGGTTAAGCTCCGCCTGGATCGCGACGACGACTTCATGGCCACGGGCAAGCGCCACTGTTTCCACTACGACTACGATGTCGGCTATGATGATGAAGGCCGCATCCTCGCCGCCAAGGTCGAGATGACGTCGCGCTCCGGTTACTCCACGGATCTTTCGCCGCCGGTCGCGACCCGCGCCGTCTGCCATTTCGACAACGCCTATTACCTCTCCGACGTCGACATCAAGGCTATGTGCGGCAAGACCAACACCCAGTCCAACACCGCCTTTCGTGGTTTCGGCGGTCCGCAGGGCGCGATCGCGATCGAATATATCATCGACGAGATTTCTCGCGCCGTCGGCAAGGATCCGCTCGACGTCAGGAAGCTGAATTTTTATGGACGAGAGGATCGTAACGTCACGCCTTATGGCCAGACTGTCGAAGACAATGTCATCCACGAGCTGGTCGACGAGCTGGAAAAACAAAGCGACTATCGAAAGCGCAGGGACGCCATCCGTGCGTTCAATGAAAACAGTCCGGTTCTAAAAAAAGGCATCGCGCTTACGCCGGTGAAGTTCGGCATCTCGTTCAACGTGGTGCACTTCAACCAGGCTGGCGCGCTGGTGCACATCTACACCGACGGTTCCATTCTCGTGAACCATGGCGGCACCGAGATGGGGCAGGGGCTGAACACCAAGGTCGCGCAAGTCGTCGCCGGGGAGCTCGGCGTCAGTGTCGATCGGGTGCGCGCCACGGCGACCGTGACCGACAAGGTCGCCAATACCTCGGCCACGGCGGCGTCCACCGGCGCTGATCTCAACGGCAAGGCCGCCGAGGACGCCGCAAGGCAGATCAAACAGCGCCTGGCGGCGTTCGCTGCAAGCAAGTTCGGTGGCCGAGCGGAAGGCGTCGTCTTCGCCAGCGACGAGGTCCGAGTCGACGGTTTGGCCACGCCAATGTCATTTGAAGCGCTGGTACGGGATGCTTATCAGGCTCGGGTACAGCTCTGGTCCGACGGCTTTTATGCCACGCCCAAGCTGAACTGGGATCGCGACACCCTGACGGGGCGACCTTTCTTCTACTACGCCTACGGCGCTGCGGTCTCGGAAGTGATCGTCGACACGCTCGCCGGCGAATGGAAATTGCTGGGCGCCGATCTCCTGCATGACGCCGGCAACCCGATCAACCCCGCGATCGACGTCGGCCAGGTGGAGGGCGGCTTCATTCAGGGAATGGGTTGGCTGACCCTGGAGGAGCTCTTTTGGAACAAGGATGGCAGGCTCATGACCCATGCGCCGTCCACCTACAAGATCCCCGCCGTGAACGATTGTCCGGCGCATTTCACGACGCGTCTCTTCAAGAACGCCAATCACGAGGACACCATTCTACGCTCCAAAGCAGTCGGCGAGCCGCCACTGCTTCTGTCCTTCTCGGTGCTGTTCGCGATCCGCGATGCGATCGCCAGCCTCGCCGACTATAAGGTCAGCCCAGACCTCGATGCGCCGGCCACGCCGGAGAGAATCCTGAATGCCGTGATGGCGCTTCAAAGGTCGAAAAAGCCGATGCCGGTGACGGCATGATTGACTGGCTGACAGCGCTAAGCGAGCTCGGCCGCTGCCATCAGCAGATGGTCCTGGTCACGGTTGCCGAGGCGCTCGGTTCGACGCCGCGCGCGGCCGGCACCAAGATGGTGGTGTTGCGCGATCGATGCTTTGGCACGATCGGGGGCGGCCATCTAGAATTCAAGGCGATCAGCAGCGCGCGCAAGCTGCTGGCCAGATCCGATGGCAAGAAGCTTCGCCTGGAGCGCTTTTCGCTAGGGCCGAGCCTTGGTCAATGCTGCGGCGGGATGGCCACGCTTCTTTTTGAGCGAGTCTCGCCGCCGTTGCCCGCTTGGATCGACAGGCTCGTCGAGCAAAGAAACGACCACGGCAAGGCTATCCTGATCAGCGGGACCGACGCGAAGCAACCCGGAAAAATGATCGTCACGGATCTGGCCTGCAGAGGTGGCCTCGACGATCCTATTCTCGAACGCCAGGCGAAGGAGGCGGCGCGAGTCCTTCTTGCCGACAACAGTTGTGCTGAGCTGCTGAAGTTCAGGGCGGCTGCCGGTCCCCCAGTGCGCCTGCTGTTCGAGCCGACCGGACCTCATGATTTCCACATCGTCCTGTTCGGCGCCGGGCATGTCGGCAAGGCCTTGGTTCAGGTCATGCAGGGCTTGCCTTGCAGCATCACCTGGGTGGATCAGCGCGAGGATGAATTTCCCGACATCGTCGCGCCCAACGTCAAAATCCAGGTCAGCAACCGGCCGGATCTCGCCGTCGATGACGTGCCGACCGACAGCTCCGTTCTGATCATGACCCATAGCCACGCACTGGACCTGGCCATCTGCGAGCAGGCTCTCAGACGCGGAGACCTCGCTTTTTGCGGGCTGATCGGTTCGGCGACCAAGCTGTCTAAATTTCGACGACGCCTTTCCGCACTCGGCCTTACGGCGACGGCATTGGAAGGGTTGACCTGTCCCATCGGCATAGACGGAATTTCCGGCAAGCACCCGAGCGAAATTGCGATCGCAGTCGCTGCCCAAATCCTGCGACGACGTGAAGGCCTTGCAACGGCCAGCGGTTCACGCGTCGTCCGCCATGACAGGACCCGTCCAATCATCGCTGATGACATGGGGCCCCCATGAGCAGCGTTCAGCAAGCAATGCAGGCTTTCAGAGGGGCAATCCTTCATTGCCTGGACGACCCCGGCGATGCATTGAACAGCGACAATGTCGAGTTCTACGGAGATGGCCTTCTTCTGGTGGTCGATGGCCAGGTGCAGCGCCTTGGCGATGCATCGACGCTGATGCCTGAGCTGCCTGAAGGCATCGACGTCCAGGACTACAGGGGCAAGCTGATCCTGCCCGGCTTCATCGACAGCCATATCCATTTCTCACAAACCGACATGATCGCGTCCTATGGCGAGCAATTGCTGGACTGGCTGGAGAAATACGCCTTTCCGACAGAACGCCGATTCGAGGACGCCGATCACGCCGCCGAGGTCGCCGAATTCTTTGTCGACGAATTGCTCAGGAACGGCACGACCACGGCGCTGGTGCTGGGCACGGTGCATCCGCAGTCGGTCGATGCCATCTTCGAGGCGGCGTGCGCCAAGAACCTTCGCTTGATCGCCGGCAAGGTGCTGATGGACCGGAATTGCCCGGACTATCTGCAGGACACGCCGGACACCGCCTATCGCGACAGCAAGGCGCTGATCGAGCGCTGGCATCGGCGGGGCCGACTCCTGTACGCGATTACGCCTCGGTTTGCGCCGACATCGAGTGCTGCGCAGCTGGAGCGCGCCAGTCAGCTCGCGCGAGAATATCCGGATGCGTATATGCACACCCACGTTGCCGAGAACAAAGCCGAGGTGAACTGGGTTGCCGAACTCTTTCCCGAAAGCCGAAGCTATCTCGACGTTTATGACCACTACGGCCTCTTGCGCGAGCGCTCCGTCTTCGCCCACTGCATCCATCTTGACCGCACCGACCGGGAGCGCATGGCCGAGACCGGCGCCGCCATGGCATTCTGTCCGAGCCCCAATCTCTTTCTCGGCAGCGGCCTTTTCGACTTCGCGGCCGCTAAAGAACTCGGCATACGCGTCGGCCTTGGCACCGATGTCGGCGGAGGCACCAACTTCAGCCAGCTTCGGAGCTTGAGCGAGGCCTATAAGGTGACACAGCTGAAGAGGCAGAAACTGGCGCCGCTCCAGGCCCTCTACCTCGCTACGCTCTCTGGTGCGAGAGCCCTTTATCTCGATGATCGGATCGGCAATTTCGTGGTGGGCAAGGAAGCGGACTTCATCGTCGTCGATTGGCAATCGACGCCACTCCTCGCGCGTCGCATGAGTGCCGCCGAGGAACTGGTCGAAAAACTGTTTGCCTTGATCATGCTCGGCGACGACCGTGCCATCTTTGCGACCCATATCATGGGCCGATGTGCTTATCGACGTGACGCAGCGGAACGATAGTCAAGCCGGCATCCCTCCAAATCCAATTCTCGAACACAATAGAAAGGCCGCCCGTCCGATCCTCCGAACGAGGGGCTGCTTCTCCAAGTCAACGCCGTGCGCGTCGCACTATTCGGCTGGCGGCGTTTCACCGTTGAGGCCGAGAATGCTGCCGAGATCCGCGTAGTAGGCAGCCAATAGAATGGCGAGCACGATCATCACCGGGCTGATCTCCTTGCCCTTACCGACGATCAGCTTCAAGAGCACGTAGGTGACGATGCCGAGCGTGATGCCGTTGGCGATCGAGTAGGTCAGCGGCATGATGATCACGGCGAGGAAGGCCGGGATCGCCTCGTCCATCTGATCCCAACTGAGTTCTCGAGCGCCGGACATCATCAAAGTGCCGACGATGATCAGCGC
>JBPCVQ010000258.1:0-4882 GCA_051010395.1 Geminicoccaceae bacterium
CGATGGACCCGATGTCGTGTTAGTTGCGCGTGTGCTTCACGATCAAATGCTGCTCGAACGCCATATCGGTGATCTCGAGTAGCCGGCCCTTGGCCCCGACACGAGGTTTCCAACAACTGAACACATCGGCGCCTGCTCCTCTAGGGTCCGGTTTGTCATAGAGAAGCGGGAACACATTGCGGCACGGCCCGTTCCGGGACCCACTGCCGACGCCAGCTCCGCCTTGACTATATGGAGATGAAGATGTTCGATCTTCATCTGCGCCATTAGGCTAACGTCATTGATGTATGCTGGATTTGGCGTCGAGTGTATGGGCAACAAGAAGCAGGGCCCCCGTTGTGATCAGCATTTTTTCTGAAAGAGGCATGATCGGCCGTATGGTTGCAATCTCAGCAAGCCTCTTCGCCATCATATCATCTGATTTCGGTATCCAGACAGCTTTGGGTAACGGTTTGGCTTTTGGATTGCCGGTTGACTGCAAGATCGGCGAAACATGCTTTATCCAAAACTATTTTGATGTCGATCCTGGATCGGAAGCACGCGATTTCCAGTGTGGTGCAGCCACCTACAATGACCACAAAGGGGTCGATTTCAGCGTTCCATCCTTTGCCCAAATGAATAGCGGCTTCGATGTGTTGGCTGCAGCGCCCGGAATGGTCAAAAGAGTGCGCGATGGTTTGCCGGATCGCCTTCTCACGAACGAAAATCGGGCAGAGATCGGTAACCAAGAATGTGGTAATGGCGTCATCATCGATCATGGTAATGGTTGGGTAACCCAGTATTGTCATTTGCGCCAAGGTAGCGTTGTCGTTGCACCAGATCAGTCAGTCGTCGCGGGCAGCGTTCTGGGCAAAATCGGGAATTCCGGATTGGCAGAATTTCCGCATGTTCATTTCGGAGTACGCAAGGACGGAACACCAGTCGATCCTTTCACCGGCCTTACAGCTACTGGAAGCTGTGGCTCAGGAAAGGCCAGCACTCTTTGGAATGATATGGCGGCACGCGCCGTCCATCCGCCACGCTCTGAGCTGCTCGATTTAAATTTTGCACCGGCAGCCGTCGCCCCGACAGATGCCGTTGCAATGACAAAAGCACCTGATGGCCCACGTGCCGATTGGCCTGCAATTGTCGTTTATAGCTCAGCGAGCAACCTGAAAGCTGGTGACGTCCAAATCCTAACACTCACGGATCCGGCAGGTCGTATTGATACGAACAAGGCCGAGCCACTGGAACGCGCGAAGGCGTCTTACGTGATGTACACGGGCCACAGACGTTCACAAAGCGGCTGGCAGTCTGGCACATATTCTGGGCGTTATCGTGTCATACGTGACGGCGAAGTCATCATTGACACTTCGATAAATCAGGAGCTTGCTGCCGGCAATTAATGCCACTGACCGTCATCCAGGCGCAGCCAAAGCTAGCGGCAGAAAGCGTCATCGGTCAGCGGTCTCCAATCGCCCGTACCGCTATCGCCCCGCTGGGCAGAGCCCTTGCCCTGCCCGGATGACGATCAGCCTCTCTTAGCGACAGGCTTCTTCGCTGTCCTCTTGCGCGGTGCCTTCACCGCCTTCTGGGGCTCGGGTTTCCGACCAAGTCCGATCTTTTTTGCGAGCGCCGAGCGGGTGGCAGCATAGGACGGCGCTACCAGAGGATAGTCATCCTTCAGGCCGAACATGCGCCGATACTCATCTGGCGTAAGCTCGTGCTGGGTCGCAAGGTGGCGCTTCAGCATCTTCTGCGGCTTGCCGCAGACCAGGCAGACGATGTCATCCGGTCGAACCGAGCGCTTGATCGGCACGGCGGGTGTCGGCTTTTCCGGTTCGGGTTCGGCCGGAGTCTGACTGAGGCCGACGAGCCCCTTTCCGACCATGGCAATCAGGTCCGGCAGATCGGTTGCCGACACCGTGTGGTGGCCGACATAGGAGCCAACGATCTCGGCCGTGAGCGTGGTGATTTCAAGGACGTCGATTTGGTCTTGCTCGGGCTCAGCCATTGACCGCATCCTTGAGCGCCTTGCCGGCCTTGAACTTCACGGCTTTGCTTGCCGGGATATCGATCGTTTCACCGGTCTGGGGATTGCGCCCTTGGCGAGCAGCACGCTCGGCGACTTCGAATTGGCCAACACCCGGCAAGCTGACATTGTCGCCCTGACCGAGCGAGGTTTTCAGTTGCTCGAAGAATGCGGCGAGCGCCTGGTCGGTTTGGGCTTTTGATAGGCCTGCCCTGGCAGCGACAGCGGATTTGAGGTCTTCGAAACTCATACTTTGACATCCGTGTTAAGAGAGATATAGCGGCCCGTTATCATACAAAAGGTTGATCTGCCAAGCTTGTCGAGGTTCAGGCGCGCTTCTGTTTGATGGTGAGATTCACGGCCGCCTCGGCATTTCGATCTCGCTCTGCCTGTCTTGGAGATGCTTTCGAGGCTACTGCGGCCGCGCCAGTGGCGCTCCTTTCAGCGTGGTGTGGACCCTATCCGGCCTTAAAGACCCATCGTGTCACGGCCTGATGAAAGTTTAGTGGTCCAGGAACCGTCATGTGCGTTTTAACATATCTGAAACCTGCTTTCTGCAGGGTTCTATTCGGGCCGACGTTGAAGGCATTGGGCTCGCAAAATAGGCTCTTGAGCCTCAGCTTCTCGAAATAGATGTCGACGCCACGACGCACACATTCTGCGCCGATGCCTTGTCGCCTAAGCGATGACTTTGCAACATGCAGGTGCATATTCGCACGTTCGCCAAAGACGATCTTGTCGCAGCTTGAAAAACCAACCGCTTGCCCATCGAGGAACCAGGTCAGCAGGAACCCGCGCCTCTCTTCCAACGGCACCGAGAAGTCCTGTTGGAAATCTTCGCGCCAGGCGTCCGGTGTAGGAAGACGGGTGGGGTCAACGCCAAGCATCTCAAGATGCTCGGATGTCGCTTGATGAAAATAGTCGATTACGAGATCTATTTCAGCGAGCGCCATTTCTCTGACGAGAATCCCCATTGTCAGCTCCAACACGTCCAGAATTCTTGATCGCGGCTTGCTTGCTAATTTCTTAGTCAGCACACAGCGCACCGCCAACGAACTAATGACCGAATCTGGCACCAGGTCGCTTCCCCGGCCGTCGGCGCCGAATGCCCATAGCTGCCGGCGAAGCGGACACAAGCTCAGCCGACGTCTCGCCGATCGGGACCGTCCAACAACTGAATAATGTCCGAAATCTGGCCATCGACATGTCACCGTCAGCGCGACCCTTTCTAGACTCCACGGAATCCACGAGAATGAACTTTTTCTTTGGCGATCTCGCAGGCGAAGGAGGCAGTCCAACTACCACTTCCAGCCTCGCTTAGCTGCATTCGTCATCGCATTTAAGAGAAGCCGTAACATCCTACATTCAGGCACATCTCACAAAGTGTTCCCAGAATTGCTAGCAAGAGCCCTAATGCTCCTAACGCTTTATCATTCGCTATTCGATTAAGACCCGCAATGAAGAAGTTGATAGGACTGAAAAGATAGCGCCTAAAAACAATATACATGAGCAGAAAAAAGAAGAATATGATCGACAAAACAAAAGGCATGATATTAATAAATATCCTGCTAATATGAAATAATAACAATGATATATATTTTGCAGTTATTATAGAAGCAATAAGAATTATAGATGACATCTTTATAAATTCAATGTAAGTTATTTTTATGCCTTCGATTTTGACACCTATGTAAGAAATAAATTCAGCAAATAATGCCGCAGAAAATGCCATTAAATAAATATACATAGGGAAAAATATTACATAATATTTTTCTATAATACTCTTTGCCTCTTCAGATACTAGCTGTGCATTTTTTCTTACAAAGTTGTTGTAAATTTCTTCAATGGTCACACTCTTAGACTTATTATCGAGGAGTTTTTCTATCCTCAAAGAGAGATTCGGTAGATAGATTTCTATTATCAGAAGGGACAGCCCACCAACTTCGAAAAAGACCGCTATTTGTTGAAGATAACTCGCAATATCTCCATTGAAAATTATCGTCCAATCACGATCAATCAGGCTGACGGGCATTACCATTTACAGCAGTAAATCGAACCATTTATCAGAAATCTTAGGTTAGATTTATTCTTGATTAAAATCAATTAATAAGCTAAATTTTTTTGAGATGGTAATCGTCTGTTGGTTTGGTTCACCTGAGGCCAAAGGCACCATTCGATGACGACGAGTGTCGGCACCAAATGAAGCCCGTTCAAAGCACCCCAGACGCGATATTCGAATGAAGAGCCGAGCTCTTTGGCGGAACTGCTGGCGGCAGAAATTAGCACCAGGTTGCCTCCCCGGCCGCCGGCACCGCGTGTCCAGAGCTGCAGGGGAAAGCGGCCGCAAGAACGAAAAACGTGGCTGAGATCGCAGCCGTCCAACAATTGAACCTGCAGGCGCCTGGCCGTCCAGGGGCCGGTTTGTGATAGAGAAGCGGGAACATTGCGGCACGGCCCGTTCCGGGGAGTCTTGACCCTTATCGGGTCAGTTGCGGGAGAGGGCGAAATGTTGCGCTTAGGAATCTAGAATCGTTTTGCTACAAAGGGTTATCCAAGGACACTTTCTTGGCGGTCTGAAAATCGCGGGTTTTTCCTGATTCAACCAAAGTCTGTTAAGGACAATTTCGACCTCAGTAAAATCAATGAATTAGCGACGAAGAAGCCGGCGACGTCCAATTTGGACAGAGATTTCGGCTGTGAAAGTTTCCTAACGTGTCATTTCGCCCCCACCTGCAACTGACCCGACATTGGTTGCGGTGTCGTTGGGCCCGGCGGGAGAGGGGCAAGCGTCTCTCGCGGGCGAGCGCTACACCTTCGAGGTCTGCATGCTGCTCAACGGCACCTATCCCGTTGTGGTGGTGGCGACTGACA